>NZ_RRYD01000040.1 GCF_004010095.1 Lacticaseibacillus hulanensis
AAGCTATGGTGAGAGAAGACCGGTGCGGTTTTTGCATCGGGCTTCTCCACACCATAGCCGGCAAAAATTAAGACCCGTCAGGAAGGACAAAGCTTTCCCAGCGGATCTTAACAACACATATTAAGTTTGTAACCCCAAAAGCAGGTGCGGGGCTTAATTTTTAGGTTGAAGACCCCGCTTTTGGGGCTTCAACCGGCCGCACGGAAAATCCCAGCCGCACGGAACGCGAACCGGCCCCGCCCAGGCGCGGACCCTAGACCACTCAGTAACTGGACCTTCACCAAGAGCTTACGCTGCCGGACAGCATAAGTAAGTTTAGCTGAGCAATACGGCGTCGTCGGTCATTGCAGCGCCGCTTTGTTCCTTGAACAGTTCAAGCAGGTCAGGGACGGTCAGGTTGGCTTTTTCCTCACCGCGGACGTCGACCACGATTTGCCCGTGATCGAGCATCAGTAGGCGGTTGCCGTACTTGAGCGCGTCTGCCATGTTGTGCGTAATCATCAGGGCGGTCAGGTGCTGCTCTGCGACAATCTGAGCGGTGAGGGACATAACGGTTGCACTTGTTTGCGGGTCGAGTGCGGCGGTGTGTTCGTCGAGCAGGAGCAGCTCTGGTTGGTTCAAGGTTGCCATGAGCAGCGTGATTGCCTGACGCTGACCCCCAGACAGGAGCCCGATTTCGGCGCCGAGCCGATCTTCGAGACCAAGGCCGAGGCTTGCGAGACGTTCGCGGAACATTTTGCGTTCGTTGCGCTTAACGCCGCTCGACCAGAAGTTACGCCATGATCCGCGCTTGAGGGCGAGGGAGAGGTTTTCCTCAACGGTAAGGAGTGGAGCTGAACCTTGCTTTGGGTCTTGGAAAACGCGGCTGATAACGCGTGCCCGTTTTTCAACACTCTGGTAGGTAACGTCCTTGCCGCCAATTTTGATTTGGCCGTAAGTTACTGGCAGTGAGCCGGCAACGCTGTTGAGCAGGGTGGACTTGCCGGCCCCGTTACCACCGATGATGCCGACGAACTCGCCTTCCTCAAGGGTCAGGTCGATGCCCTTGAGCGCGTGGTTCTCGTTTGGTGTGCCCTTTTCGAAGTACTGGTGCAAACCTTTAACTTCAAGTACTGGTGATGTCATTATTTTGCCCCTTTCTTCATGTCGGCAACGTTACGCCGGCGCTGCTGTGCTTGCTTGATGTTTTTCTGAACAAGTGGCAGTGCCAGGAAGACCGTCAGCATGACCGCATAGAAGAGCCGCAGTGCGTTTGGGTCAACCCCCCATTCAAGAACGAGGGCGATGATTAACCGGTAAATGATGGCCCCACCGATGATGGTCACGAGGCGCATCCCGAAACTGAGGTGGTGGAGCAGGATTTCGGCAATGATGATAGCGGCCAGCGCGATAACGATGGTCCCAATCCCCATGGAGATGTCGGCGTACCCGTTAGTCTGGGCCATGAGCGCGCCGGAGAGGGCAATCAAACCGTTACTAATCATGTAAACCACAATCTTCATGTTGTCGGCGTGGATCCCGTTAGCGGCGGACATGTCTTCGTTGTTCCCAACGGCGCGGGCGGCAAGGCCCATTTCCGTGTTGAAGAAGAGGACGAGCAGGGCAATGACCACCGCGAGGAAGATGGCACCGACCACGATTGTAGTGGTAGTCGAGTCGCCGATGGTAATCATGGTGAAGATGTTCTTAATTGATTTGCCCGCAGCTGTCATCGTGAGGGGCACGTTGGCCTGGCCCATGATGAACAGGTTAACGGAGTACAAACCAGTCATGGTCAAAATCCCGGTGAGAAGGTCGGGAATGTGGAGCTTGGTGGTCAGGAATCCAGAGACAAGTCCAGCAAGTGCCCCACCGGCTGTACCCATGAGCGTTGCCATCAGGGGACTTGCACCGGTAACAAGTGCGTGTGCTGTGATTGCCGCGCCGAGTGGAAAACTACCCTCGGCGGTCATGTCGGCGATGTCGAGGATGCGGAAGGTGAGGTACACCCCAATGGCCATGATGGACCAAAGGATGCCTTGTGCGATGCTTGATGTCAGGATATCCATTTTTTCCTCCTATGTATGACAAGCATTGGTGAATGCTTGCCTTACTTCAACTACTTGCTTACTTCAAAACGGATGGATCAACGTTGAACAGTTTCATACGCTTGTCGTTCTTTACGATTGACGTCTTAGCTGGCTTTTCAACTGCTAATTGCTTAACTTTCTTGCCCTTCAGGAGCTTGATTGCCATCTTGGCGGTTTGCTTACCCAGTTCCTTGTAACTAATCCCACGCGTTGCGACCCCGGCCTGCTTAATCATGGTGGCGTCGGCGTTCACAACTGGCACCTTAGCTTTTTCGGAAACCTTGCCGATGGTGGACATTGCGGCTGCGGCCGTGTTGTCGGTTGGAATGTAGATTGCGTCGGACTGGCTGGCAAGAGCGGTTGCCGTTTGTTCAGCATCGTTCGTGGAAGCAATCGTCTTTTCAACTGACTTCAGGCCGAGCTTCTTGATGGCGCTGCGAGCCTGCTTAATCTGAATTACTGAGTTTGGTTCAGCAGCGTTGTAGAGCAGGCCAACAGTTTTGGCCTTGGGGAACATCTTGTGCAGCAAGGCAATCTGGCCATCGATATCAACGGCGTCGGTTACCCCAGTTGCATTCTTGTCGGGTGCGGCAACGTTGCTGACGAGGCCGGCACTCTTAGGGTCGGTGATGGCGGTGAACAGCATCGGCGTGTCCGGGTCAGCCTTTTGCAGGGCCTGAGCAGCAGGGGTGGCGATTGCCAAGTTGAACGCGTTCTTGTCGCGCTTCAGGCGCTGGCTCATCGTGGTGAGGTTGCTCTGGTCACCCTGAGCGTTAACGTAATCAATCTTGATGTTCTTGCCGTCCTTGTAACCATTTGCGGCTAATTCCTGTTCGAACCCCTTGCGTGCATCGTCCAGTGCGGATTGGTTGATGAGCTGCAAAATCCCAATTTTCGTAACCTTGTCCTTGCTGGCTGAATCCGACTTGTTACCGCAAGCGGCAAGCAATGCAACGGTGGCAACCGTCATGGCGGCGGTCATAATCTTCTTGATCTTCATTTATTCTTCCTCCGAGTGGGTTGATGGCATCTTGGTACCATCGAAATTTGATAATTGCTTCGGGGCCACAGCCTAAAACAAAAGGCCGGTCGCGGGTAAATCCACGCGGCCGGCCTAATATTTTCCGGAAAAATAAAAGCCACATGGATTTAACCTAATCCATGTGGCGTCCGATTACACGTTAAGTGATACGACCATCATGGATGCAAACCTGAGTCGGCTTGCATCCGTGATGCAAACCGCTATCCGTAATAGCCGTAGTAATATGCGTTATTCAAAATTGTGCTTTGCTGTTCTTTCATGGTGAGCACTCCTTTAAAGTAGTAGCGGTATCGTATGGCTGTAATACTATACTCATGGTTTTTTAAAGTCAAGAAGATTTTGTATTTAGTTTTTATTCATCCAAGCGAATGCAAATATGGAAACTCGCAGCGAGAATCTACCTGGTTGCCGGAGTCATTAAACGGCTTGCTTCCACATGCGTCTGTTTGGTTGTTGCTACTTGATACTTGCGGGATCGATTCCGAGTGCCTTAGCCGTTTTGTTGTTCACAACAACGGAAATTTTGTCAGGGGATTCGATGGCAAGATCCTTGACCTTTTTACCCTTGAGAATTTTGACCGCCATCTTCGCGGTCTGGACACCCAGGTCCTTGTAGTCAATCCCGTTAGTAGCCAGGCCACCGTCTTGAACCATGGTGCCGGCTGCTGGAATTACTGGGGTCTTGGTTTCGGTTGTGATTTTGCCGACCGTTGCCATTGCGGCCGCCATGGTGTTGTCAGTTGGAATGTAAATTGCATCCACCTGGTGGGCAATTGAGGTCGTTGTCTGTGCAACGTCGTTTGTGGACGCAACGGTCTTTTCAATCACCTTCAGGCCCTGAGCCTTGAGGGCAGCCTTTGCCATTTTAATCTGCACCACGGAGTTTGATTCGGCGGCGTTGTAGAGCAGCCCGACAGTCTTGGCTTTAGGCGCGATGCGGTGAAGAAGCTTGATCTGGCCGGCAACGCTCACCATGTCGGTGACTCCGGTTGCGTTCTTGTCTGGTGCCTTGGTGTTGGTCACAAGCCCGGCACTCTTTGGGTCGGTGATGGCGGTGAAGACCATTGGCGTGTCGGGGTCGCCCTTTTGCAGAGCCTGGGCTGCTGGGGTGGCAATTGCCAGGTTGAGGTCGTTCTTGTCGCGCTTCAGCCGCTGACTCATGGTGGTCAAATTGGCCTGATCACCCTGCGCGTTAACGTAATCAATCTTGAGGTTCTTGCCTTCTTTGTAGCCTTCGCGGGCCAATTCCTGCGTGAAGCCTTTGCGTGCGTCATCCAGGGCGGACTGGTTGATGAGCTGCAAAATCCCAATCTTCACGGTTTTGTTTGCCTTGGCGTCACTCTTGTTGCCACAAGCGGCGAGCAGGGCGACGGCGGCGACGGTCACGGTTGCGGTAATAATCTTCTTCATCTTCATGGTATTTCCTCCAAAATTATGCTGTCAGTAATCATCAGTTGACTGCCATGCATTTGCTGCTGGTGCGCATCCAGTAACAAAAAACGACCGGCCACGGGTTTATCCACGTGGCCGGTCGTCAATCTCCGGAAAAATAAAAACCGCCACATGGATTTTGGTGTAAGTCCATGTGGCGGTTGAATGGCAAGTTAAATTGCTTCGGCCTCATGGATGCAAGCTGCGCGGCTTGCATCCACGATGCAAACCGCTATCCGAAAAAGCCGAAGAAAAACGCGTTATTCAGTTGTGTTGTTTCGATTTTAATCATCGATGACACTCCTTACTTAGATAGCGATATATTTGTTTACGAGTTCGAGGATACCGGATAAAGATGCACGTGTCAACACCGAATATTAAAAAGCGGCGGATATTTCACCAAGTTTCTTAGTTAAAATTAGAAAATGGTGTAAACAAACAGGTACTAACAGTTTACTCGCAGTAGCTACCAGTTGTTCTTTAATACCTGCCAGCGTATAGAATCGAAAAAAATGCCGGCGCAAACCGCACCGGCATAAATAGTTAATTGATTTTTTGAATTGTGAGTGGTGTGTTCGCAGGCACGGTATTCTTCAGGACACCGAGCACACTTTCCAGCGGCTGGCGGAACATCAACTGCACGCGTCGGCGACTAAAGGAGAAGACGGCAACGACGATGCCCTTACCGTTTGGCGCACTGATTGGCGTGAGGGCGATTCCCGTAAGATTTTCGTACTTGTGGAATCTGCCCCAAACACCCTGGGCCACGAGCCGCTTGGTTCCCAGACCGCCGACACCGGCCATGATGTAGAGCAAAACGAAGGTGGCAACACAAACGATGTATGCCCAGCTCCGGTAGCCAACAGAGGCCATCCAGACAGCGATGATGGCACCCCACATTACCTGGCTGTAGCCGTAGTTTGCCCGCAGGCTGATTTGTGACTGCCAGTAAATGTTGTAAGCGGCGAGCGCTAGGAGTGCGACAGAAATTACAATTAAAAATATATCGGCCATTTGGGACCCTTCCTTATCTTTTGTCTACCCTCATCATAACAGACTGGCGCAGAAAAACCATGGACACCGATAGAGTTAAAACGCCTTTAACATTTGGTGTTATTGATTTCCAAGGCCGCACGAATCTAGTGGAAAATTGGCGATTGGCTAATGTTTGTCTAAAAGCGACGAAAAATTGGCTAATCCCGCAATAAATCAGGACTTTTTAACTGATTTTTGTTGCAAACAGGCGTTCGGATTGGTATTCTAAGACTAAAGCACAGGATACTGGTGCAATATGTCCAGCGTTGTGGTAATTAGACGGCGCGACTATTGATTAGCATCGGTGCATTACACGGAAGGCGAGGCAAACGGTATGCCACAACAAAAAACGAAAGAGCGTTGGGTTCAAATTCTGACGACCATTCATGATGCAATTGAAGACCGCGGGTTCCCCCCAACGGTTCGCGAAATCGGGGCTGCCGTTGGGCTAAGTTCCTCGTCGACCGTTGCGGTGTATCTCGAAAAGATGCAAAATGCTGGATTAATTGACAAGGATCCAGCCAAGCCACGTACGCTCGAGGTAACGCCAGCGGGCCTCGACTACATCGGCGTGAAGGCGGAACTGGGAATTCCGATGGTCGGGACGGTTGCTGCGGGGATTCCCATCACGGCCGAACAGAACATCGAGGAGTACTTCCCTGTTCCAACTGGCTTGAACTACACAGAAGATGATTTGTTCATGCTGCGGGTTCAAGGTAACTCCATGATTAAGATTGGTATCCTTAATGGCGACCGGTTGATTATCAAGAAGCAGGCAAATGCTGAGAACGGGCAGATTGTGGTGGCGATGACTGAAGACAGTGAAGCAACAGTCAAGCGCTTCTACCGCGAAAACGGCCGGATCCGGCTGCACCCAGAAAACGACGACATGGACGACATGTTCTTCGACGACGTTGCCATTTTGGGCCTGGTTGTCGGCCTCTACCGCGACGAATTCGATTAAACTGAACCATCCGAAAGACATTACCGCAATTGTGGTGATGTCTTTTTTATATCCGGAATCCAGTTCACTTAAGCTGTCGGGCAGTGTGAGTAGTTTTGTGCTTGTTTGGTACTGAGTGGTATAAGGGCCGAGCGTGGGCGGGGCCGGTGCGCGTTCCCTGCGGCCGGTTGAAGCCCCAAGTTCGGGGTCTTCAACCTAAAATTTAGCCCCGTATGCCCGTTCTTCAGATTACGAACTTAATACGTATTGTTAGGACCTGTGGGGAAGCTTTGTTCTTCCTGACGGGTCTTAATTTTTGCCGGCTATGGTGTGGAGAAGCCCGATGCAAAGCCCGCATCGGTCTTCTCTCACCATAGCTTTCACAGGAAAATCCCAGCCGCACTCTAACGATGTCCAGAGCTCTAAGCGCTAAAGCGCCAAGAGCTTCTGGCTACACGCGCACCGGTCCCGCCCAGTCGCTACAACGTTGGTTAAAATGTAAATCTTACGACGGCACCATGTAAAACAGACATAACTGTCGTACCGGAATCCATCACGCTTCACGGACGTTATGTAGTCTATCGATACGAAGCAACTGGATGTCACTTTCAATCTAGCAAACCCCACAACGCGGAGCCTCCACTGGTATACCTACACCAAGAGCTGACGCTGCCGGACAGTGTTAGCTAGCTAGGAAGGTCATTACGAGGGGAATGACGACCATGGCCAATACCGTGGAGCTCGCCACGCCGATTGCCGCGAACTCTGTGTCGGCGTCGTAAAGGCGTGCGACAACAGGTGCGTTAGTCATGACGGGCATGCAGGATTGGATGATGAAGATTGACCGCATCAGTGGCGACATGTTTGCAAACGATAGTAGCGCCGTCATCACGAGTGGGGCGGCGATAAAACGGCCGAACAGTACGCCGAGCACATCTTTATCAAACGTGAACGCCTTTTTAAGGCCGGCTTGATAAATGGTTATCCCGATGAAGAACATCGAACCCGGAATGGTCAGACTGCCGACGTAATTCAGGTCCGCCATCGCAAAATCGGGCAGTTTGATGTGCAGTAGCACGATGATGATGCCGACGATGAACCCGAGCAGGGGCGGGGAGAAAATTTTGCCTAACGTTTTGCGCCAGTCAAATTGCGCCATGGCGGGACCATCGTGTTGGATTAGGTACACGCCGATGGTCCAAAAAATTGTGGTGTTGGCCATGTAATAAACAAGAACGTACGGCAAGCTCTTGGCGCCAAACAGTGCGAGGTTGACGGGCAAGCCGATGAAGACCGTGTTGGAGTTTAGGAACATGGAGCAGAACAATCCCTCATGCCGCTTGTCCACGTGAATAACGCGCATGACAATGACGGACAAGACCCCAAGAATGGCCATCGAGATTACCGGGTACCGCAGCTGCGGTAGCAGGCTTAGCAATTCGTGGGCCGTGAACTTGGAGCTGACGGTAACGACCATGTAGGCGGGAAGAGCGACTTGGGTTACGATTTTGGCGATGATTTTGCTACTGTCCCGACTAAGCCAATTTTTGGCCGCAAGCCAGTAGCCGAGGGCGATAAGCACGAGAATCTCCGTGACACCCAGAAGGCTTGAAATAAATGCTGTCAATTGAAAAACCTCTTATGTATGGCGGGCGAACCCGCGAATTTTGCAATGCTTATATGGTTAAAATGTGCTGCAGGGCAACGTCGAACTGTTCTTCTGGCCAAAAAGCGCTGGTGAAGACCTGGATTGGCAAGGCAAGTGCGATGGAGGTGCCGTGATAATGGGCCAAGAACCGGTCATAGTAGCCACCGCCGAAGCCAAGGCGCTTGTGCGAATCCAGTGCATAGGCGAGACCGGGAACAATCACTAGGTCGGGTTGGTTGTTCAGTGTGCTTTCGTTGTACGCGGGTTCAAGTAGGCCAAACGAGCTCCGAATTAGGTTGTCCGCCCCCGGATGCTGCATGAACGCCATTTGCCGCTTGGGCATAACCTTGGGCAGGTACACGGTTTTGCCGGCCGCCTGTGCCGCCGCAATTACGCCAGCCGTATCGAACTCGAACGGGCCACTGACGGTGGTGGCGATGCTCTGGGCGGCTTGCCATTCAGGCATTGCGGTGAGCTTTTGCACAATCTGCTTAGTTTCTGCTTCACGCTGAGAATCTGGGTAGGCTTTGAGGGTGGCAATCTGCTGGTTGCGCGCTGTTTGCTTGTCCATGGTGGGTACCTCCATATGTCGTGATGGCTGCCAATAATGCTTGTTTCCAATATAGCACTGAAATTATCATTTCGCGTATTGTTCTGGGAGAAAATGTGACCTGACGGATTCAGCATCGCCCCGAAGTAGTGCGGTATAATGATGATATTAATTTGTTCGGGAAGGAGTCTTGGGCGTGATTACGTATTCTGCAGTACGCGACGGGAAAACAGTTGAGACTGATCAGAATTTCGCGACGTGGATTCATTTGGAGGCACCATCAGTCGATGAACTAACCACGGTTAGTGAACAGTTCAAACTGGACCTGCGTGATTTGCGGGTGGCAACGGACGCACACGAAGATCCGCGCAGTGCATGGCTCAATCCGCACGACCATAAGCCGGGCCTGATTGTGGTTCGTTACCCCGTGTCCAAGCTCAACTCGCTCGGTTACCTTGAGTACGAAACCGCCCCGTTAACGTTGGTTCTGCTCGATGACAAAATCATCACGATTAGTCAAAAGCGGATTCCGGAGCAAATCGGTTCGGGCGTTGTCGGAGGCCACAACCTCAGTGCCCGCCCCGAGGAATTTGCCCTGCATGTTCTGTGGTGTGTTCTGCACGGTTATGTACACGCCATGATTCGGGTCAATGATGAAGTCGACCAGATGCAAATCGGGTTGGGTAAGGCCATCGCAAATAAGCAGCTGTACGAAATAATGGCCCTGCAAAAGACCCTGATCTATTTTGAATCCGTGCTCGATAACACGATGCCGGTCCTCAAAAATCTGCGGGAAAAAGAACGGTACTTCAACACGCCGGGCTACGATGAGTGGCTTCAGTCGGTGATGGTGGAGGCGCACCAGGCGCGGACCATGACTGGCGTTACCGAACGGATTTTGGAACAGTACAACACCACCGTGAGTTCAATCGTGTCCAATAATTTGAACATCATCATGAAGGTGCTGACAAGCATCACCATCATTCTAACAATTCCGACTGTTATTGGCGGACTGTGGGGAATGAACGTGCCGGTGCCGCTAGCGGGTAAGTACTGGGCGTTCTGGGGTATTATCGCCGTGACCGCTCTGATCTGCGGTGTCAGTGCGTTTATTCTGCACAAGAAGGACTACATGTAACGACACGCTGAAGGATTCGCCATCGCGGATGAATACATTTCATGTGTATCCGAGTTACATGAAGCAATAAAACTGGTATCATCAAATACGGAAAAAGCACAATTGTAGCGGGAGGCAAAATGTGATTGCAGGTTTAGGCATCGACGTAACCGAACTGGCACGGATCCAGAAGGCGCAGGATAGTAATCCGCACTTTGCGCAAAAGGTTTTGACTGCTCACGAATACGCATGCTGGCAGCAGCTTAACGGACAGCGCGGTCTTGAGTACCTGGCGGGCCGCTTTTCGGTCAAGGAAAGTTACGCGAAGGCGTGTGGCCTAGGCTTGGGCCCGGTTGCGTTGCACGACGTGGAGACGTTAAGCGATGAGGCGGGGCGACCTGTTGTTACGGGTCCGTTCAAGGGCACAGCACACGTGTCGATTAGCCACACAGGCAGTCTTGTGTTTACTGAAGTGATTTTGGAAGGAAGTAATAGTTAATGGTTGTGGCACTGCACCGTCCGACGAGGGCAATTATCAGTCGGAGCGCAATTAAGAGGAACGTGGCGAATGCGTGCGCCCAGCTCGATGAGGGCACCGAGTTGTTTGCTGTGGTGAAGGCAAACGCGTATGGTCACGGTTTGGTGCAGGTCGCACGGCTTGCGCGACAGGCGGGGGCAAATGGCTTCTGCGTTGCGGTGCTCGATGAAGGTCTGGCTTTACGCGACGCTGGGTTCACGGAGCCAATTCTGGTCCTTGGAATCGTTGACCCGGTATGTGCTGAATTAGCGGCGCAAAATCACATTGCGGTGCCAGTGGCCGAAACAAGTTGGCTTGAGGCAGCGGCAGGCACTTTGACCGGCGATTCGCCACTGCATGTTCACTTCGCCACCGATACGGGGATGGGCCGGATTGGGTTCACGCACCGCGGTGATCTCGCTGATGCGGCTGCGTTCATTGATGCGCACGCAAAGCAGTTCGAACTCGAGGGTATCTTCACCCACTTTGCCACCGCGGATGAGGTGGATATAAGTCAGTTCAACAAGCAGAGCGCGCGGTTTAACGACTTTGTCGCGGCACTGCCTAAACGTCCGCGTTACGTGCACGTTGCCAACACCGCAACGAGTTTGTGGCACACGGCGTGCAAGGGCAACATGGTGCGCTATGGTGTCGGGATTTATGGGCTGAATCCGTCTGGACGGACAATTACCGATTTGCCGTATTCATTGGCCCCAGCAATGCGTCTGGAATCTGCGTTAGTCATGAGCAAGGCAGTTCCCGCCGGCACGACCGTATCCTATGGCGCCACTTACGTCAGTTCGAAAGACGAAATCATCGGGACCGTGCCCATGGGTTACGCGGATGGTTGGTTGCGCCGGATGCAGGGCTTTGATGTGCTCGTGGACGGGCAGCGGTGCCCCATCGTGGGTCGCGTGTGCATGGATCAGTTCATGATTCGCCTGCCCAAGCTCTATCCGGCCGGTACTGTTGTTACGCTGATTGGCCGTGATGGTGATGACGAAATCACAATGCAGGATGTTGCTGATTACGCCGGGACTATCCATTATGAGATTGCGTGCTGCCTCAGCGAACGGGTGCCACGGGTCTATGTTGATTAGGAAGAACTGCACCAGATAGCACAAACCAAATATTTCTATGACCGATAAGGGGGTCGAAACGCAACTTTTGCTTTCGACCCCCTTAACCTTTGCCTGTTTTTGTGCTATTTTGGTACGAGTACAAGAAGTTTTTTGACGGAATTCGCGACGGTTAATGGTTGTCGAGCAAAGTTATGTGGGGGGAGCAAAATCATGGCTAAACAGTGGCAAACAATTATGCACGTTATGCCAGCGGCGCAGGAATGTGTCGCCGCATTTTGCGAATACTATGGTGTTGATGAGAAGACGGTGCAAGACGGCGCTGTTAGTAATTATGTCCGTGCCCACGCCCAAGATTTTACTGGACTTATCGAAGGGTACCGGGAGATGGCGGCCCTGAATGAGGAAATATGCGCTGAATTTACCGCGTGTGAGTCCGAGGCCGACCGTACTTGCTAGGACCGGTGGTGATTGAATGGAAAGTAATATTAAACGCGGCGACTTGTATTTTGCGGATTTGTCGCCCGTAGTTGGGTCGGAACAGGGTGGAATGCGGCCGGTTCTGATTGTGCAAAATAACGTGGGGAATCATTACAGCCCGACAGTAATTGTCGCCGCGATAACGAGTCGAATCACGAAGCCGAAGATGCCCACGCACGTTGGCATGGTCGGCGGCCGCGATGGTTTGGAACGCGATTCCGTGATTTTGCTGGAGCAGGTGCGCACAATCGACAAGCAGCGATTGCGGGACCGCATTGCCACGCTGCCAGAAGAGAAGATGCGTGAGGTGGACAATGCACTGAGCGTGTCGCTTGCCCTAAAGCCGCTGCCAACCCGCGGCAAACGTTAATACATATTTGCACAACACAAAAGGGACAACATCGTAATTGGTGTTGTCCCTTTTGTGTTGGTATTAATATTTTTACAGTTCGTCGGAACGGACTGGCTGACCTGATTGCAAATCGTCAATTTCGACAACGCGGAAGTGTTTCTTCTCAAGCTTGGTGACGCACAGGTTCAGTGTGCTTTCGTCGGTTCCGGCAGGCAGGGTGAAGAGGGTACGCCGAACGTATTCCCCCTTGCCGGCGTCCAAGGTCACACAGGCGGCGATGGACACGTACTTGGCAAGAATCTTGCTCATGGCGGCCAAATCGCCCTGTTCACCGGTACTCATCACCGTGAGCACGTAGGAACCAACGTCGATGTTCCAGGCGTCAGACAGCATGTTCAGGAGCTGGGTGTGTGTCAGAATGCCGTAGAAATTAGCGGATTCGTCGAGTACGGCGATGTAAGGCAGATCCTTAATGTTGAAGAATACCTTGAAGAATGGTGCGTTAACGGGGATGGTTTTGGTGGCATTCTTGAGCAGATAGGTGACGGGCAATGACATGTCGCCGCCCTGACTCTTGTGCCGGTAAATGTGCATCTTGTAGATGTTACCGCGGAAGATTTTGCCAGTTTCGTCCAAAATTGGCACACAACGGTAACCAGATTCTTCGAGAATGGCGAGCGCTTCTTCGAGGGTAACGGTCTCCTTGACGGTGGTCAGAAACTCTTTCTTAGTAACTAGAGACTTAATGAGCATTGGGGACCCTCCTAATTTCATAATTGCAAACCCAGAATAAATGAGGATTTTCTAATGACCCAATGATACCATTTATCCGGAACTTGGGATAGCGGTATTTCAGAAACAGTGAAGCCCCCGCGGTTGTTTCGTGAATCGGCAATAATTAGTCAACGTGAATCCCTTGTTATATCGGGGCTTAGCGAACGAATTAGGTGACAAGAATCAAAAAAAGCACCGCCACAAATTATTGTGGTGGCGCCTCTTTTTGAAGCCTAATAACTAATTAAAATACGATGACAGGCGTGCCAACTGACACTGCGTTGTAGAGCTTAGCAACGAAGGCAGGTGGGTTGTTAACGCAACCGTGACTCCCGTGTTGCTTGTACCAATCACCACCGTACTTCGGCTGCCATGGTGAATCATGCAGACCGACACCGGTGTAATCGATTGGCATCCAGTAGGCAACCGGGCTGGCGTACTTAGACCCGTCGGCATTGTTACCGTGCAGGGTGGCGTTACGCTGCTTGCTCCAGATGAAGTAAACCCCGGTTGGCGTGTCATGCTTCGTGCTTGGGTTCCCGGTGACAACATCGGAATCCATCACGAGCTTGCCGTTCTTGTAGTACCATTCGTGCTGGTTTTGAATGTCGACTTCAACATACGTGTTGCCGATATCAGAACCATCCGCGTGGTAACCAGAACCGTTCGTTGTCGCAGCCAGGGTGAAGTTCTTGCCCTTTTTGATGTCGGCAATCAAGTTGTTCGTGGTTGTCTGTTCGGAGACGGCCCAACCGTAGTTACCAGCAGGAACAGTGACGGTCCCACGCTTCGTGGACTTGAACTGGCGTGACTTGCTGATGGTGTTGTACTTGTTGGCAAAATCGCTGACGAAGGCGCGGACACCAGTTTCGCTAACCGTAATCTTGCCGTTTGCATAGCCAAGCCAGCTGGTGAGCTTAGCTGGACTAATGGTCTCGCTGTGGTTCGCGACGGTTAGCTTACCGCTTAGCTGGCTGTAATTGGCCAGGGCCTGTTTCTTGCTTTCAAATTCCTTGGAAGTAGTTGTGACCTTCGCTTTGTCGTAAGTTGCACTCAGGTTAACTGACCGGCCATTGTTGTCGACCATGTTCAGCAACTGCTGCTGCAACTTGTCGGCGTTAATCTTGTCGCCGTTAACTTCCTTTGTTACCTGCAGCTTGCCGTTAACGAACTTCATTGATGCGTCAGTTGAAGCTTTGCGGTTCTTGTTCAACTTAGCAGCGGTGGTCGTGGCAAAGTCCTTCAAGGTTTGTTCATCAACTGCTGGGTTGGTGCTTGCACTTACCTTGCGCTCCGAACCGAAGATCCGTAGTGGCCATGACCAGGAATTCTGTGCTGCTTTGACTTCCTTGGCGGTCTTTGCGAAATTGTGGCTAATGCCCAAGTCGTCACTAGAAGCGGTAACGAGTGCTTTGCCGTTATCAGTCAGCGTATATTTACGCTGCTGAAACTTTGTTTTAAGGGTACTTTCAGCTTGTTTAGTGGTCTTGCCGCTAACATTAACTCCAAGTACCGCTGTGTTGGGGAGGTACCGTCCCTGGTAGTGGACACCACCGTAGATATATCCGCCGGCAATCACGATGACTGCTGCGGCTGCGATGGCTAGCCAGTGCTTCTTTTGCACTTTCTCCACTCCTTTCCTGCATTACATGCGATTGAATTGTTACAAAAAAATTTCGTCACTAGCATACCGCTTTTTGGCACCCAACACAAATTACGCCGGGGTAAAATTAGGAGCAAGTGAAGCACCTACTCATCTATGCGTTTACATTGCGAAAAGTTGGAATCCTAGTCAAGAATAACTTACAATAAATAAGCTCTCTTCTGTTATTTTAACGAAACTAGTGCTGAAATTCAATCGGGAATATAAATAATGCACAATCTTTACTTCTGGTATTGAGCGCAAAAAAAGAACCCCCAAAAGGGAGTTCTTTCTTGTAAACCAGATTACTGACGGAACTTGATGTCGCTTGCGGAGAATGCGCCATCGATGATCTTCTTCAGCTGGCTTGCGGAAGCCTTCATGCTTGCTTCTTCGTCTTCGGAAAGAGGCAGTTCGAAGATTTCCTTGATCCCGTTGCGGTTGATAACTGCTGGGGTACCAATGTAAACGTCGTTGATGCCGTACTGGCCGTCCATGTATACGGACAGTGGGAGAACAGCGTTTTCGTCGTTGAAGATAGCCTTAGAAATCCGTGCAAGAGCTGTACCAACACCGTAGAAGGTAGCACCCTTCAAGTTGATGATGGTGTAAGCTGCGTCACGAACGCCTTCGTACAGCTTCTGGAGCTGTTCGTTGGTGATTTCTGGGTGAGCCTTCTGGTATTCAGCGATGGTCATACCACCGATAGTGGTGTGGCTCCATGCAGCGAATTCGGTGTCACCGTGTTCACCAAGGATGTAACCGTGAACAGAGTGTGCGTCAACGCCGGCAAGGTCAGCAATAGCCTGACGGTAACGAGCGGTGTCAAGGGAAGTACCGGAACCGATAACCTTTTCCTTAGGGAACCCAGAAATCTTCCAGGTAGCGTAGGTCAAGATGTCAACTGGGTTAGCAGCAACCAAGAAGATACCGTTAAAACCAGATTCAACAACTGGGTTAACAACAGCGTTGATGATGCCAAGGTTCTTGTTAACGAGGTCAAGACGGGTTTCGCCTGGCTTCTGAGGTGCACCGGAAGTGATTACAACGAGGTCTGCATCTTTGCAGTCGCTGTAGTCAGCGGAGTAGATCTTCTTGTTAGAAGTGAATGGAAGTGCGTCGGAGAGGTCGATTGCGTCACCCTTCGTCTTGTCCTTCACGATATCAACAATACCAATTTCCTGTGCAATGCCCTGCTGGACCATTGCGAATGCGTAACTAGAGCCGACAGCCCCGTCACCGATCAGAATAACCTTCTGGTGCTTAATAGCTTCTGCCATTGTGTGATAAACATCCTTTCTGAATATACCTTTACAATACAGCACATATTATAGCATAGTTGCCGAACGGTTTACCTCATTCAACGCGAAATTTCCATGGATTTTCTCCCGGCTTTCTGAATATGTTGACCAATTTATCCAGTAATTCGAGTGCGCATGCGGCTTGCATCACGCGTGAGGAATAAGCGTTTGATGTATTTATGCATATGACACTTGGCACAATTGATGTGGCGGAACCGCCTTTCGTCCAGCCTTCAATCTTTTTCGGGCACGGGCCAGTCGGTTGATTTTGTCCGCATAACGCCTAAACTGGCGTGGTATACTTTTATAGAAAGAAAAGTTGCACGAACGACTATTTGCAGCTGGGTAGAGGCCATTACGGTTTTCCCCAGCATTTTTGCGTTTAGTCAGAGCGTGTGCGCTAGACAAAATATGAGGTGGATAAGTTGTTAATGGTTGTTGGCTTGGGTAATCCGGGCAAGAAATATTTCGAGACGAAACACAACGTTGGGTTTATGGTTGTTGACCAGCTGGCGGCAGATTTTGGCGTCAAACTGGATAAGCTGGAATTTGACGCAGCAACGGCGACGGTGCGGGTGGACGGCGAGCGCATCATGCTCGTTGAACCCCAGACATTCATGAACGCATCCGGCAAGGCGGTCCGCCAGTTGATGGCATTTTACCAGGTGCAGGAAGACGAATTGCTGGTTGTGCAGGATGATCTGGACATGCCAATGGGCAAATTGCGGCTGCGGGTTAAGGGTTCCGCTGGTGGCCACAACGGAATCAAGGACATAATTGCAGCTACGGGCAGCAGTAACTTTGCCCGCGTCAAAATCGGCACGGACCACCCGGCCGCACAGACTGTCGTCGATTGGGTTCTGACCCCATTTAGTAAGGACGACCGGCCGGTAATTAATTCTGCCATTGATCAGGCGGTTGCGCTGATTAAGGACCGCATCAGCGGCACAAGCATTGCTCAGCTCATGAACAAGTACAATTAGTCAGTTTGCTGATTGATTGTTCTGGGCCTTTTAGGGGATAAAAAATGGATTTAGTCAGTACTTTTGCGGAATTGCCGGAACTAAGTAAGCTCTGGCCCCAACTGCATGCAGGCAGGCACCTTGTTACGGGGTTAACTGGGTCGGCCAAGACGATGATGATTGCGGCAGCCGTCTCCAAGGTGCAACATCCCATCCTGGTGGTCGAAAATGACCGCAACCATGCGGACGGGTTGGTTGCTGACCTGGCGAATGTGCTGCCACTTTCGTCTGTTTTTGCGTACGCCGTTGAGGATGTGCTGACGGTTGAAGCGGCCGTGACCTCACTTGATGCGCGTAGTGACCGGATTAGCGCGCTGAACTTCCTAATGCAGGATATCCCTGGGGTGGTGGTGACCAGTACCGCGGGCTTGCGGCGCCTGTTGCCGACTGTAAAAACTTGGCAGAACGCGCAGCTGAAGGTTGATGCAACCACCGAAATTGTGCCGGCGGAAGTCGCGGACAAGCTGGTGACGATGGGGTATCGGCGTGATAATTTAGTGAACGCGCCAGGGATGTTTGCCATTCGTGGTGGGATTATTGATATTTATCCCCTAGACGCGGACCAACCCGTGCGCATCGAACTCTTTGACACAGAAGTTGACTCGATTCGGCAGTTTGACGCGGATACCCAGCGCAGCCTGGAAAACATTGACGCAGTGACAATCACACCGGCCAATGACTTACTGGCCAGTCCGCAAGCGATGCGTGATGCGGCCGTCCGCATTCGTGCTACCGCCAAAAAGGCAAGTGCCAGTGCGAGCGGGCAGGAGCAAGAAGAAGTGGTCAAATCCTTCGCCCAGGGAGCAGCGCGGATTAGCGCGGAGCTGGATGAGGGCATTGTGCCGTCAGATATTGCCGCGTGGACGGGCGCGTTATACCCAGACCAGACGACACTCATGGCATACTTGCCCAAGCAGGCGGTGGTCGTCTTTGATGATTACGTACGGACACTTGATAGCGACGCGGGGGCCATGCAGGAGTTTGCCAGTTCCGCCGCCAATCCCAGGGTGGCACTGCAGCCACCAATGCGGCCAATTCAGGAGATTGAACGGGGTGACAAGCACGCCCACATGTTCCTGGCCGTGTTCCAAAAGGGCATGGGTAACTTGCGCCTCGCTAGTTTGACGAATATTCAGGCACGGTCGGTGCAGCAGTTCTTCAGCCAGATGCCGATGCTGAAGGTTGAGGCTGACAGGTGGGCGAAGCAGGGGCAGACCGTTGTCGTCCTGATTCAGGAAACGGTGCGTGAACCAAAAGTGCAGTCCACCTTCCGCGATTTTGAAATCAACGCCCAATTGAGCACGGATAACGATGTGGTTCCGGGTCAGTTTCAGATTGTGCACGGGAATTTGGCTTCTGGGTTTGAACTACCGGAAGCAAAGTTGGTTGTGCTAACGGAACACGACTTATTTAACGCACGCAAGGCCCACAAAGTCCGCCACCAGACGCTGGCCAACGCCGAGCGACTGAAGAGCTACAACGAGCTGCACGTTGGGGATTACGTTGTCCACGTTAATCACGGGATTGGTGTTTACCGCGGCATCCAAACCCTCGAAGTGGACGGTGTGCACCAGGATTACATCACGGTTGAGTACAAGGACAATGGCCAGCTGTTCATTCCGGTGACGCAGCTGAATCTGGTTCAAAAATACGTCGCCTCTGAGGGCAAAAAGCCAACCATCAACAAACTTGGTGGCAGCGAGTGGCAGAAGACCAAGCGGCGCGTTGCAGCTAAGATTGAAGACATTGCGGATGATTTGATTGACCTGTACGCCGCGCGTGAAGCGGAGAAGGGGTTTGCGTTTCCCGAAGATGATTCACTGCAGCGCGAGTTTGAAGCGGAGTTTCCGTACCCGGAAACCCCGGACCAGATTCGCAGCGTGAAGGAAATCAAGCGCGACATGGAACGCGACCGCCCGATGGACCGCCTCCTGGTTGGTGATGTTGGCTTCGGTAAAACGGAAGTCGCCCTCCGCGCCGCGTTTAAGGCTGTGGATGCGGGTAAGCAAGTTGCAATTCTGGTGCCAACCACAATTTTGGCCCAGCAGCATTACGAAACCATGCAGAACCGGTTTGGCGATTTTCCGGTGACGGTGGGGATGCTATCGCGGTTCCAAACGGCAAGCCAGAACAAGGAAGTCATTAACGGACTGAAAAATGGGCAGGTCGACATCGTGGTGGGGACGCACCGGCTTCTCAGCAAGGACGTTGCCTACAATGATTTGGGCCTACTGATTATTGACGAGGAGCAGCGTTTCGGCGTGAAGCACAAAGAGCGGATTAAGCAGCTGCGTAAGAACGTTGACGTCTTAACGCTCACGGCCACCCCAATTCCGCGCACACTCAACATGTCGATGCTCGGCGTGCGTGACCTGTCCGTCATTGAGACACCACCGACCAACCGATACCCCATTCAGACGTTTGTCATGGAGCAAAATGCCTTGGCGGTTCGCTCGGCAATTCAGCGCGAATTGGATCGCGGCGGGCAAATCTTCTACTTGCATAACCGCGTTGAGGATATTCAGCGCACGGTGGCCAATTTGGAACAACTCGTCCCGGAAGCACGAGTTGTGTACGCGCACGGACAGATGAATGAAGTTCAACTGGAAACAGTAATTAGCGACTTTCTGCACGGTGAAGCTGACGTTCTGGTGACAACGACCATCATCGAGACGGGTGTGGACATGCCAAACGTTAATACCTTAATCATTGAGGATGCTGACCGTTACGGATTATCCCAGCTGTACCAACTGCGCGGCCGGGTTGGACGTTCTAGCCGGTTGGCGTTTGCCTACTTCATGTACCGACCGGGGAAGGTCTTGACGGAGGTTGCGGAGAAGCGGCTGGAGGCCATTCGCGACTTCACGGAACTTGGGAGTGGCTTCAAGATTGCGATGCGGGATTTGTCCATTCGCGGTGCCGGGAACCTGCTGGGCGCCCAGCAGCATGGATTTATCGATTCCGTTGGGTACGACCTGTACACGCAGATGCTGCAAGAGGCAGTTGCGAAGCGTCAGGGTCAAAAATCCACAATCAAGACCGATGCTGAAGTCAGCCTCGATGTTGAGGCATACCTGCCAACGGACTACATCAGCGATCCGCGGCAAAAAGTGGAGCTTTATAAGCGTGTCCGGCAAATCGAAAACGACGAGCAAGAAGTTGAGCTCCAGGATGACTTGATTGATCGCTTCGGTGATTACCCAGAGACGGTGGCAACGCTGCTGACCGTGGCGAAGATAAAGCGGTTTGCGGACACGGCACTCATTGATTCAATCAAGCGTAATGACCGCAAGCTGATTGTTCGGCTGAGCAAGCGGGCAACGCGCACGGCAGCCGGAGAACCAATCTTCGAGGCGCTAAGCAAGACCAAGCTGCGGGCAACCGTGACGACAAATGAAGATCACCTGGTGGTCTCCTTGCTGATTGAAAAACAAATGGCGGAATTCACGTGGCTGGATCAGCTGCAACGATTCATTGAGGCGCTTGCTAATTTGCAGTCAAAGCCCGCAAAATAGTTAACTTAAAGCTAACAATTTTCGGACCACGAATAGGCTAAACTTACTATAGAAAGTAAACAACGTGAAAAGGGGTGAATTCATGCGCCAAAACCATTTACAGAGCCTGATGCGCGGTGCGTGGATTCTCTCGCTGGGCGCGCTCATCACTAAAGTGTTAAGTGCGGTTTACCGCATCCCGTTTCAGAACCTTGTCGGTAACACTGGCTTTTACGTTTACCAGCAGGTTTACCCGTTGTACGGGCTGGCCGTGGTGCTCGCCCTTTCTGGCGGGCCGGTTTACATCTCAAAACGGGTGGCCAGTGCGAGCAACCAGGCAGGCAAAAAATTGGCGGCTAGGCGGGCATTAGTCCTGATGTTTGGGCTTGGCGCGCTGCTGTTTGCCGTGTTGTTTCTGTTTGCTCCCCAAATCGCGCGGGGGATGGCGGATACACGGCTCACACCCCTCATTCGCACCGTTTCGTGGTTGTACCTGATTGTTCCCTTTGTCGCAACCGCCCGCGGATATTTTCAGGGCGAAAACAACATGGTGGCCACAGCGACGAGCCAGGTGGTTGAACAGATAACGCGTGTTGCGATTATTATCGCGGCGGCGGTGGTGGGGACCGCGTTGCACTGGTCGGTTTATCTGATTGGTGCCATCGCGATGAGTGGCGCATTATTTGGCGGCACTGCCGCCGCGGCGATGTTGATGCCGCACTTTAGGCGTAGCTTGGACGGTCGGCTGTTAACCCAAGAAGCACCTGATGAAGGCTGGGGCAGGTACAGCCGCAACTTTTTCAGTGAGGGCGGGGCGCTGGTGCTGTTTTCGGCGCTGATGATCTTGCTGCAGCTTGTTGACAGCTTTACGGTGACCAAGGGACTCCAATTATCTGGGCTAACGGCTGCGGTTGCGCGGGATTTGAAGGGTGTTTACGATCGCGGCCAGCCGTTAGTTCAACTCGGATTGGTCGTCGCCACGGCGTTGTCACAAAGTTTGCTCCCGGCACTAACGGTTGCTAAACACAAACAAGCAGATGAATTTTACAACCGAACGGCCGTAATGATGTTGCATTTGGCAATTGCCAGTGCCGTGCTGGCCACCACGGGGCTCATGGCCCTAATGCCATTTGCAAATCAGCTGCTGTTCGGCGACCGCCAGGGAACGGGCACCCTCACAATATATGTCATTAGTGTTGCGCTCGTTGCCGCGATTAACGCGGAGGCAAGTCTTTTGCAGAGCCAAGATCAGTTTCGGACCACGACGATTGCGCTGGTTGCGGGCGTGGTGGTGAAGATGATGATTACCACGAAGTTGACGGCAAAATTTGGTACCAGTGGGAGCGCACTTGCTACGTGTATTGCGTTAGTTGTTACGCTCATGATTATTTACGCGGCAATGGCGCCGGTAATTCGGCGCGCAATCTGGCATAATAGGTTTATGGCCCACCTTGTTGGCTTAGGGCTAGCAGTGCTAGCGACCGGCTGGGTTTGCGGCACGCTAATTGGCCAGACGAGTCGCAGTGGGGCGCTGTTTGCCGCCGCGGTTACTGGGGTGGCGTGCCTGGTTGTCGCACTGGTGGCTGGCTACAAATTACGGCTGCTCACGTTGCGCGAAATGATTATGCTGCCAGGTGGTAGCCAGTTGATGCGCCGATTTAACCGGCACAAACGAAAGGAATAAGAAATGCGATTAGATAAATTTTTAAAGGTATCCCGAATTATTAAACGCCGGACAGTGGCGAAGGAGATTGCGGACAAGGGTCGCATTCAGGTTAACGGTCGGGTAGCGAAGTCCAGCACGGATTTGTCCGTTGGTGACAAGCTGGTTATTGGTTTTGGTAACCGGACGCTTACCGTCCAGGTTGACGAACTGGTTGAAACTACGAAAAAAGATGCTGCAGAATCAATGTATACTGTTCTGGAATCCACAGATAAAAGCGCTGAATAAGCTATACCTGACGCGGAGTTCTTGGTATACTTTGCAGTAGAACTAGATACACTGGGTGACTGTGGTTATCTTGCTATGGTCACCCAAAAATAGCAAAGGAGCGGTTGAGATGAGCAAGGCACCAATTAGCCAGATTGATAATTCGTTCACGCGCGCAAAATCGCTAGCGGACGCCAAAGCGGCGAATGCTTCGCGGCGCAAACGCGTGCACAAACGTCGATTGGTTGTGCTCGGTGCGTTGCTCCTTGCTGTTTTTGTTATTGGCTTTGTTCGGTTGCACGCGATTAATGCAGAACGGGAAACCGCTAATGATAATATCCGCAGTGCACAAAAGCACTTAAGCAAGGCACAGAAACAAAAAAAGGCACTAAAGGTTCAGGTTGACCAGTTGAACAACGAAGCATACCTGGAGAAATTAGTGCGCTCGAAGTATTACGTCTCGAAGTCCGGCGAGGTGATTTTCACCTTACCGGCAAAGGCAAACCGCATTGGTGGAATTAGTATCACCAAGTAACGGTTGCGGGAGCATCAGTTGATGTTCCACCATCATCAAGGAGGACTTGTTCGTATATGTCAGTAGCAGTTGGGGCAAAGGTTACCGGGAAAGTTACGGGAATCACGAATTTTGGCGCGTTCGTCGATTTGGGTGCAGGCCAAACGGGGTTGGTGCACATTTCCGAAGTTTCGAATGAATTCGTCAAGGATATTCACGATGTCCTGACGGTCGGTGACGAGGTGACCGTTAAGGTGATGTCCATCAAGGACGGAAAAATTGGTTTATCCATCCGCAAAGCCAGCGATGAAGGTACGCAGGGTGGCGCCCATGGCAGTCGCCCACACAGCGACCGGCCCCAGCAACATGGGGGCCCGCGTGTTGGTGGTCGTCCGCAAAACGGGGATCATGGCCACGACAATCGTGAAGGCCGTCCAATGCAGGGCAAGAGGCCAGCAGGACGGCGGGAATTCGGTGGTAAGGATGAACCTAAGGGCGATGATTTTGACTCACTCCTTTCCGGTTTCCTGAAGGACAGCGAACAGCGTCTTTCGACGATTCGGCACAACACTGAAGGTAAGCGCGGCGGCCGCGGCGGCCGGCGCAGCTAGTAAGCAAGACAAAGCCCCAAACCCATGCGATTGGGTTTGGGGCTTTTATTAAAGGTAACAGGAGGTGGCCCTGATTTTAAGTCCAAAGAAAATGACGAAGCTGCTAGCACAAAATGCAATTAAGCCGGGAACTAAAATTTTGGTTGCCGTTTCTGGTGGTGCTGATTCGTTAGCGCTGCTGGACCTGCTGGTGCGTGTGCGTGAGGAACTTCAATTACAATTGGTTGCCGTGCACATTAACCACGAACTTCGCGTAGAGTCTGCTGCTGAAGAGGCGGCGGTGCGTGACTATTGTGCTAGCCATCGGGTGGAACTGGTTGTGCGGCACTGGCCGGTTGCCCAGCATCCAGATGCGGGGATTGAGGCTAGTGCGCGGGAGTTTCGCTACCAATGTTTTGCGGACGTAGCGATGCAGCAACAATGTGCCGTTGTGATGACGGCGCACCACCGCGATGATCAGGTGGAGACGGTGTTGTTTCGGATGTTGCGCAGCGGGGATGCCCATAGTGTTCGCGGCATTTTGGCCGAGCGTGATTTTCACGGTTTGCGGCTAGTGCGGCCGCTGCTCTCCGTCACCAAGGCCGAACTAAAGGCATACGCCGATTATACGAATTTGCCTTACAGCGAGGATGCAAGTAATAGTGACGTCCACTATAGTCGTAACTACTTGCGGCATCGCGTTTTGCCGATGCTTAGGCAAGAAGATGCACGGGCAGATGAGCACATTGCACTTTTTGCGACGGAACAAGCCGGATTGGTTGAGCTAGCGGATGTGACAATTCGTCATTTTCTCAGCCTTCTCGGACCAAAGTCGGATGAGATTGACTGGAGGCAAGTGCATACTAGTTCTCACGCCGTCCAAACATTGGTGTTGAGCGCAGCCCTGCGCCGCATGATTCCCGATGTATCGGCCAAGCAGGTCCAAGCCATCTTAATGGCGCTGGAGGCGTGCGATGGGCGAACGCGGCGTGTCCGCATCAACGCAGAAACAGAATTGGATGTTCGTGATTTGCATATTGCCTTGGTCCCAGCCGTGCATCGGCCGCGAAATGATGAGGCGGTCACATTTGATTGCGTCGGCGCGGTCGGCCGAGTTGGTGATTTACAGATTTGCTTGACGGATAAGCCGAAAGCAGGCGAGCACGTGTTAACTGAAGTGGCGTCTGTGCCCGTTACGGTCAGACATCGCCAGCCGGGTGATTACCTCACGCTAACTGATGGTCACCACCAATTACTTAGACGGTGGTTCATCAACATGCACCTCCCGCAAGACGAGCGCAAAGAGGTATTAGTCGCGGCAAGTGGCGCGCAAATTCTGTGGGTTGGAACAAAGTCCGGGAATCAATTGTGGCGCGTCCAACAAACTGATAAAATCAAGACATTATTGGTGCTGCGTTAAAAGCGGAAAGGGCATAACAATGCAGGAAGATATTTTAAAGGTTTTGTACTCCGAAGATGAAGTGAAGGCGATTGTTCGGCGGCTTGCAAAGCAGGTTGAGCAAGATTACCGGGGGAAAAATCCCCTAATGATTTGTATTCTCAAGGGTGCCGTCGTGTTCATGACCGATTTTGTCCGCGATATTGATGATTACGTTGAGCTAGATTTTATGGACGTTTCCAGCTACTATGGGGGGACCAAGTCCACTGGTGAAGTGCGAATCATCAAGGACGTCGACACGAGCGTTCGTGACCGGGATGTCGTTTTGGTGGAAGACATCATTGACACCGGCGCAACCTTGAAGTCGCTGATGGGACTGTTTAGCCATCGCGGGGCCAAGTCCGTTAAGGTTGTCGCCCTGTTCAACAAACCTAGTCGTCGGCAAGAATTTGTCGCGGCTGATTACGTCGGCGAAACCGTACCCGACGAATTTATCGTTGGGTACGGACTTGATTACGCGGGCAAGTACCGTAATTTACCTTACATCGGGATATTAAAACCTGAAGTATATGCTAACTAATACCCCAAAAACCTGCTTATTGTGGTATCTTTGGATAGTAACTAATTAATCATTGCTGAGTGCTGGAGGTTATGCATGAAGAACAACAAAACCAGCTTGTTCAGCAGCACTCTCACCTACTTATTCATCTTTATCCTGCTTGTTGCGGGATTTGGATACTTTATGCGCGGCGATTCAGGCAGCGCGTCAGAGCAGATTAAGTCAAGTGAGTTTATTGCTGATTTAAAGCAGAACGACGTTAAAGAATTTTCCATCCAGCCGGACGGCAGTATCTACAAGGTCACCGGGGAATACCGGAAGGCACAGAAAGCAAAGAAGACTACCAATGGCGGCATGGGTCTGTTCAATAACCAGTCCACAAGCAAGGTGACCCAGTTCACCACGATTGTGCCTGGCACGGACAGCTCAATTGCGAAAGTACAGAATTTAGCGGCTAAAAACGACGTTAAGAACGAAACTTTGGCGGAATCCCAGTCTGGAACTTGGATTAGTATTCTGCTCAGCGTTGTGCCAATGCTGCTCATCCTGGTCGTCTTCTATATGATGATGAATCAGAGCGGCCAAGGTGGCGGTGGCAACCGGATGATGAGTTTCGGTAAGTCACGCGCCAAGCAGGCGGACAAGAGCCAAAACAAGGTTCGCTTCTCCGACGTCGCTGGTGCTGAAGAGGAAAAACAAGAACTTGTTGAAGTTGTTGAGTTCTTGAAGGATCCACGGAAGTTTTCCAGTTTGGGCGCCCGGATACCATCCGGTGTGCTTCTGGAGGGCCCTCCTGGTACTGGTAAGACGCTGCTTGCCAAGGCGGTTGCCGGTGAAGCCGGTGTACCATTCTTCTCCATTTCTGGGTCAGACTTCGTTGAAATGTTCGTCGGGGTCGGGGCATCACGTGTCCGTGACCTGTTCGAGGAAGCAAAGAAGAAGGCACCAGCGATTATCTTCATCGATGAAATTGATGCGGTTGGTCGTCAGCGTGGTACCGGTATGGGTGGCGGCCATGATGAACGTGAACAAACTCTGAACCAGTTGCTTGTCGAAATGGACGGGTTTACCGGTAACGAGGGTGTTATCGTGATGGCTGCAACCAACCGTTCAGATGTCTTGGACCCAGCGCTTCTCCGTCCTGGCCGTTTCGACCGGAAGATTCTGGTTGGTCAGCCTGACGTTAAGGGCCGTGAAGCAATTCTGAAGGTGCACGCGAAGAACAAGCCGTTTGCCGATGACGTCGATTTGAAGACGATTGCTAAGCAGACCCCAGGGTTTGTGGGTGCTGACCTCGAAAACCTGCTGAACGAAGCTGCCCTTGTTGCTGCACGTCGGAACAAGAAGGCAATCGACGCAAGTGACCTTGATGAAGCTGAAGACCGTGTCATTGCGGGTCCAGCCAAGAAGGACCGTGTCATCACGGAGAAGGAACGCCGGACCGTTGCGTTCCACGAAGCGGGGCACGCACTTATTGGGCTTGTCCTCTCTGATTCCCGTGTTGTTCGTAAGGTAACCATTATTCCACGTGGGCGTGCTGGCGGTTACGCCATCATGCTACCTAAGAATGATCAATTCCTGATGAGCAAGAAGGAATTGAACGAACAAATCGTTGGGTTACTTGGTGGCCGGACGGCTGAAGAAATTGTCTTCAACCAGGAAAGCACTGGTGCGTCAAATGACTTTGAGCAGGCAACACAGATTGCTCGGGGCATGGTCACAACTTACGGGATGAGCAAGCGTTTAGGTACGGTTACTCTTGAACGTGAGGGCGGCCAGCCATTCATTGGTGCACAGTATGGTCAAGGTGCTGGTTACTCACAGGCTACCGCAACGGCCATCGATGATGAGGTTCGTGAAATCATCGATGCTGCGCACAAGCAGGCTTATGACATTATCCAAGCGCACCGTGAACAGCACAAGCTGATTGCGGAAGCACTGCTTAAGTACGAAACCCTGAACGAAGAACAAATTCTCAGTTTGTTCAACGATGGCAAAATGCCAGAAAAGAAGGGGAGCCAGTTCCCAAGCGAAAAGGCCGCAACCTTTGAAGAAGCAAAGGCTGCCCTTGAGCAGAAGGAAGCAGAAAAGCACGCGGGTGATGACAGTCAACCAAGTGATACTGCTACGGATGCTGATCATGCTGCGGAGGCACCACAGAAGTCGGATGAAGATAAGGCAGAAGCCAAGTCTGAAGAGCAGTCTGATGTAGAGCCAAAGCACGATGATGACGATAACAATCCAGAGGCATAAGTGAAAAGAGCAGGACAATTGTCCTGCTTTTTTGCTGTTTACGGGCAATTACATTGATGGAACTCGGGGCTACTTTCGGGTGCGTGAGTATGCGTTACTGCGAGCGAATCCGCAGATAGCACTTTGTTTTTGCGGTTCTTTGTCAAACAGTGTTGATTAACAACGTGGTTCTATTTAGAGCTTTCTCTTCGGAGAAAGCTCTTTTGTTATTTATGGAATTTGAGCG
>NZ_RRYD01000041.1 GCF_004010095.1 Lacticaseibacillus hulanensis
AAGGGTCAAAACTGTGCCACAGTAAAATCGGTGGTGCTAGAAACCTTGATACCACGGGACGGGCGCGAGATGTGCCATTGTTCCCGGGAAATACAGCAATGCGGGCCAAAAGCCTTAAAAATAGGAGAATCAATTAATAATGGAAGTTAAGGAATACGACGCTCAGAGCTACGACGTCATCGTGGTTGGCGCGGGACACGCTGGTTGTGAAGCGGCACTGGCGAGTGCGCGTATGGGCCAGGAAACATTACTGGTAACGCTCAATGTTGATATGCTAGCCTTTATGCCTTGCAACCCAAGCGTGGGTGGCCCGGCCAAGGGAATTGTTGTCCGTGAAATTGATGCACTGGGCGGCGAGATGGGTCACAACATCGACAAGACGTACATTCAGATGCGGATGCTGAACACCGGTAAGGGTCCGGCCGTGCGCGCATTACGTGCACAGGCGGATAAGGCGGCTTACCACCGCAGCATGAAGCAGACGATTGAGCATCAGGCACACCTAACTTTGCGCCAGGGGCTCGTTAACAGCTTGATTGTTGAAGACGGGAAGGCCGCCGGGGTGGTTACAGCTACCGGTGCGCGTTACCACGCCAAGGCCGTTGTGCTGACCGCTGGGACTAGTTCCCGCGGGAAAATCATCATCGGTGAATTGATGTACAGCAGCGGGCCCAACAACTCGTTGCCAAGTATTAAGCTATCCGAAAACCTTGAAGAGCTCGGGTTCAAGCTCCGGCGGTTCAAGACCGGAACGCCACCACGTGTTGATGGTGATTCCATTGATTTTAGCAAGACGGAAGAGCAGCCTGGCGACAAGACGCCCAACCATTTCAGCTTCACCACGCCAGATTCGGTTTACCTAAAAGACCAGCTGTCGTGCTGGATGACCTACACAAATGGTGAAACTCACCAGATTATTCGGGATAACCTGAGGCGTGCCCCAATGTTCTCTGGGGTGATTGAAGGGGTTGGTCCGCGTTACTGCCCATCCATCGAGGACAAGGTCGTCCGGTTTGCCGACAAGCCGCGGCACCAGCTCTTCTTGGAACCAGAAGGCCGCGACACGAGTGAGTATTACGTGGGGGATTTTTCTACGTCGATGCCAGAAGAGATTCAGCTCAAAATGCTGCACAGTGTTGCCGGGCTGGAACACGCCGCACTGATGCGTCCGGGTTACGCCATTGAGTACGACATCATCGAGCCATGGCAGCTGCGGAGTAACCTTGAAACCAAGGTACTGCCAAACCTCTTTACCGCTGGCCAGATGAACGGGACCAGCGGGTACGAAGAAGCTGCCGGTCAGGGAATCATGGCTGGCATTAACGCCGGTTTGCGCGCACAGGGTAAGGACCCATTCGTTCTCGGCCGCGACGAGGCGTACATTGGCGTCATGATTGATGACTTGGTCACAAAGGGCACAAACGAGCCCTACCGCCTGCTGACGAGTCGTGCGGAATACCGTCTCCTGCTCCGGCATGATAACGCGGACCTGCGTCTGACCGACAAGGGTCACGCGCTTGGACTGATTGACGATGAGCGTTACGCCGCTTTTTGCGCTAAGCGGGATGCGATTGAGGCTGAAAAAGCGCGTTTGGACACACTGCGCCTGAAGCCCGCGGACGTGAACCCATGGCTTGTTGCAAATGGTGGGACCGCCCTCAAGGATTCAGTGACGGCAACCGAGTTCCTGCGGCGGCCAGGGATTGATTACGCGACACTTACGCAGTTTATCCCCGCAGCGGACGTTGACCACCGCGTCACCGAACAGGTTGAAATTCAGGTGAAGTACGCTGGTTACATCGCCAAGGAAGAGCAGCGCATCGCCAAACTGCGGCGCCAAGAAGCCAAGAAGATTCCGGATCACATTGATTATGCGGCAATCAACGGCTTGGCCACGGAGGCGCGGCAGAAGCTGACCAAGATTCAGCCAACGACACTGGCCCAGGCGGCCCGTATCAGTGGCGTGAACCCAGCAGACGTTGCCATTCTGTCCGTTTACATCGAACAGGGACGCATCGCAAAGGTTAATTAAACAAACAGGCACCGCGAACTACCGAATTCCGGCAGTTCGCGGTGCCTGTTTTGATGGGCGGATGAGTAGATTAGCCTGCCGGGAATACAAAAAAAGGCTCCGACCGAAGTCGGAACCTTTTTAATTAGCTGAAATCAGAAATTACAGCTTGTTAACGTTCGTAGCCTGAGGACCGCGGTCGCTCTGTTCTACGTCGAAGGATACTGCTTGACCTTCGTCAAGAGTCTTGTAGCCGTCGCCCTGGATAGCGGAGAAATGTACGAATACATCCTTGCCGTCTTGACCAGTGATGAAGCCGAAGCCCTTGTCTGCGTTAAACCATTTAACTGTACCTTGCTGCATTATGATAATCTCCTTATCAATAAACCAAACGTGACGAGAAACTGGTAATCTAAAAGAAAATCCATAGTGCAGTAAAGCAATACTGTTCTTTTTCAAATTACGTTACCGTAATCATAACACATAAAGTCAACAGCGCCTAATTTATTTGGCAAAAATCTGAAAATAAATCGGGTTTAAGCAAAAATAAGGGGAGATTGGCCAAGCAAAGTGAGGCGAGACGGGCTTTTTGGTAACGGGGGCCACTAAGTAGTAACCGGATTGGTTTCATCGATACGGTTACCAAATAGGATGCGGGATGCTGCGGAAATTAAGTTCACACTGTACTTGCGGTATAATGAACGCAACTGCAGTGCAAGGAGGCCCGATATGCGGCGTAAACATTACATTTGGAATCGTGTCGGGGCGCTGGCGGTCTTTGGCCTAAGCGTTTTGACCCTGTATTTCTACCAACTGCCCATGCTAGTGATTTCGCTGGTTGTGCGCAGGAAGTTCCCTCACAGTCACGCCGCTCGCCTGGCCGAGCTCGGGCGTCTTGATCCGTGGATTGCCCTCGCCACGCTGGTATTTGCCCTGGTCCAGATAGGGCTGCTCTACTGGCTGTACCGACACCAGTTGAAAAAGCGTAATCCGCTGCATATCCAGCGCAAGAAGTTTCGGCTTGAGTCCCTGTTTTTCCTCTTCTTGATGTACGCGCTAGTGCTTGCTGCGAACGTTGCGGTTCAGCAATTCGGCACGCCCGCGAACCAAGAAGGCGTGATGGCCGAGATGAAGATCCTGCCGCTGACGTTATTTTTACTTGCGGGTGTTCTGGCCCCCTTTATTGAAGAACTAATTTTCCGGGGCATCTTCATGAACGTATTTTGGCAAAAGGATAACCAGGTGAATAGCATCTGCGCCATTCTAATTAGCGGTTTAGTCTTTGGCCTGATGCATGAGCCGCACCTTAGCGTCTTCCTCTTGTTATATTCTTCACTAGGTTGGATTCTAGCGTATACGTATCGTTACCACCGCGATCTCCGTTACTCAATCGGTTTGCACATGATGATTAACTTTCCATCCGCTTTGGTTGCGCTACTCCAGGCGTTATAGCGAAAATTTCAGCGTTGCGGTGGGCAAACGTTCGTTCGAACGAGCTTTGTGAAACTATTGTATGTAAGCAAGCTACTACGGGATTGTGAAAATTCATAATTGAATAAAGTGCTGCTGTTGCTGGCGTGAAACAGGCTTAAAAATAAAATTTCACAATAGCAAAAAGTGCAATTTTGTAACATGCAATTTGCATTTTCTCTGCTATACTAGGCAATGCGCTATTAAAAAAGCGGGTAACACCCAAGTATCGGAGGAAGCAGCATGATTGAACAACAAACCAGCACCGACACACGTATCGACATCAATGAATCGACTTTTATCACGGTTATTCCAAGTGCCGTTTATAACTTGGAGGTCTGGGAATATGTCGATGGCCACCGTCCACACCGGATGGGCCGGATGGATTATAAGTTCAATCGTGATTCCTTCGCGGGGTTTATTTACCGACTCTTCCCCGGTGTTGATTTTGTTAAAATTCACAACCTGCAGAAGCAAATCAACCCATTTTTCGACTTCGAGGTGTAGGATAAATCATGGATGCTACTGTTATTAAATTAGTCATTATGCTGACCACTGCGTTAATCGTGACGCTTGGTTTAATCGGCGTGGAATTCTGGACACATGCAGTACGCCCGGGGGCAACAATTAGTAAAAGCGTCGTTGCCGTCGTTGTTTTGGGACTACTCGTCAGCATCATCTAGCCGATAATTAACCTAATATTGAACTTTAATATGTAATGTCGAGACTCACCGCGGGACAAATTGCTCCGCGCAGTGGGTCTTTTTTGTTGGCGCTGGTTTAGATAACACAGCGGCCGGATTCCGCAGCACGTTGCGGCGGAACGGGTCTGTGCGAGGTATCTAAATTAATTAGCTGAAGCGAGTGACCGCAGCCACCATGCATCACAGGCACTGTGCTCGCTGCCCGGCAGTGGCCCCGATAGCTGTTTGAAGCCATTTTTGGCGTACAGGTGGTTGGCCGCAAGCAGGTCGGTGAAGGTTTCGAGATACATTTGGTCGTAATGCTTCTGCGCGTAGTCGATTGCCGAATCAATTAGGCGCTGGCCGTCACCGTGACCGCGCCAAGTGTCCGTGATGTAGAGTTTTTGCAGCTCACACGTGGCGCCCGAATACGGACCAACGCCCGCGCCGCCGTACACCCGGCCGGTCGTATCACTCAGCACCCAGTATGCAGCGTTAGGGATTTGCTCGTAATAAGCACTGAGGTGATCTAGCTGTTTGTCAAAGTACGCCGTGCCGGGAATTGCAAAGCCGGCTTCTTTGAGCGCGTTGCGGACGATTGCCGCCATCTGCGCGTCATCGGCGGCGGTGATGGGGCGAATAATTAGTTCTGCCATGTGAATACCTCCAGTATTTTGCATTCACTATACGCCGGTGAGCGATTAGCAGTAAAGAAGTCGCGCCAAATAATTGTCAATGATTCCTGTCATGTTAGCTGACATAGAAGTGCCCTGGTGAAATATTGATAAATCAAGGACCGCGGCGGGAACAACGATTTTTTTGGTGAAAAAGCCGCTAATTTAAATTGGTATACGTAAAATCCGTGCTACATTAACATCATTATATAGGCATAAGCCAGATGGAGGTGCAGCAATGCAAGCAGCAGACACGGCGTTCGTGCTGATTGCAAGTGTTCTGGTTTGGTTCATGACGCCAGGGCTTGCGTTTTTTTATGGAGGATTGGTTTCAACTCGAAATGTCGTCAATACGATGCTATCGGTGTTTTACATTACTGGTGTGGCCATTATGCTCTGGGTTTTGTGCGGCTATGAGCTCAGCTTTGGCCCCAATCTGCACGGATTGATTGGGCGTGTGTCCGGTCTTTTTCTTGGCGGGGTCAACCTGACCGGGAACATGCTGGGCATTCCGCGCGGGGCGTACGTGCTGTTTCAAATGATGTTTGCCATCATCACCCCCGCGCTTTTTGTCGGAGCGGTTGTTGGCCGGATGGATTTTCGCTTTCTGACTGTCTTTATTATCTGTTGGTCGCTATTGGTCTACTACCCGCTTGTGCACATGGTTTGGACACCAGATGGGTTGCTCGCAAAGCTCGGTGTTCTCGACTTTGCCGGGGGCACCGTTATTCACATTAATGCCGGGATTACGGCGCTGGTGTTGTCGATGTTCCTAGGACCACGGCGGCATCCGCAAACACACCCGTACAACCGGCCGTGGGTGCTGCTTGGCACCGCGATTTTGTGGATTGGGTGGTACGGGTTCAATGCCGGTTCTGCGCTGGCGGCTAACAATCAGGCAATCACCGCGGCACTAACCACGTCCGTTGGGGCGGCCAGTGCAATGTGCGGCTGGATGGTGCTTGATGTATGGCGCAAGGGCAAGCCGACGCTACTAGGCACCTGCACCGGCGCCCTGTGTGGACTGGTTGGCATCACACCGGCCACTGGTTACGTGACCGTGGCGGGGGCAACGGCGATTGGGCTGCTCGCCACGGCGGCTAGTTACGCGTTTGTCACGTTCGCAAAGCCGCGCCTGCGCCTAGATGACGCGCTGGATGCGTTCGGGTGCCACGGCATTAGCGGGATTGTTGGTAGTATTCTCACCGGCTTTTTTGCGAGCAAAAGCGTGAACCCAGCGATTGCGGAGGGGGGAATACTCGGTGGTGGTTCGTGGCACTTGGTTTGGGTTCAGCTTGTGGGGACAGTCATCACGATTGTCTTGGTTGCGGTGATGGTCGTACTCATTACGGCCGGATTGCGGCTGCTTTTGCCGATGCGGGTTTCCGCCGCGGCCGAAAAGGTGGGACTTGATATCAGTGAACACGGCGAAACCGCCGATCATTCGGTGCACGAAGGCAGTGACGTGCTGGAGTATCCGGAAGAGTTTGTTGGCCAACTGGGCGGCTTTAGGATTGGGCACCGGCAAACGCCAGACTGATGTTCTTGGGTAATGGGTGCGTAAATGACGAAAAATTACAAAAGTAGCCATGAAAATTTCACACGAATTATAAATTACGTGCTGATGCGCATGATTTTTGGCGTGGCGGGCGAAAGTTCTGTATAATGGACGCGTAGGTAAACATGACACAGAACAAACCTGGAGGCTGAAATGGCGAATATTAAGCTGTTTGCATTGAACGGAAACCGCCCACTTGCAGAAAAAGTGGCGACGGCGCTGAACATGGAACTTTCCCCCGCATCCGTAAAACACTTCGCGGACGGTGAAATCCAAATCGACATCGATAAGTCCATTCGTGGCGCCGATGTTTACGTAATTCAGTCCGTCTCCGACCCGGTCAACGAAAACTTCATGGAGCTCATGATTATGGTGGATGCACTGCGTCGCGCCAGTGCGCACCTGATTAACGTTGTGATTCCGTACTACGGGTACGCCCGGGCAGACCGCAAAGCGCGCGCCCGGGAACCAATCACCGCCAAGATGGTGGCAAACATGATTGAAATGGACGGCGTCGACCGGGTCATCACCGTCGATTTGCATGCCGACCAAGTTCAAGGGTTCTTCGACATTCCGGTTGATCACTTGCGGGCACTGCCACTTTTGGCCCACTATTTTGAAGACCACGGCATCGTCGATAACGTGGTCACCATCGCGCCTGACCACTCCGGGACTAAGCTTGCGCGCAAACTTGCTGAACACCTTGGGTCACCACTGGCCATCGTGGATGCACGTCCAGGTGAAGACAACGTGGGTGTGATTGGGGACGTTGCCGGGAAGACGGCCATCATTGTTGACGACATGATTGACACGGCCAACCGGATTGAAGAATCAGTGACCGCACTGCAGGAAGCTGGCGTTAAGGACATCTACGCCTGCGCCACGCACGCTGTTTTATCCGCGGGGGCCGCAACGCGTCTGGGCAAATTGCCACTGAAGAAAATCGTCGTTACCGACACCATCGACATTCCTGAAGAAAAGTGCCTGGATAACATGGTAAAAATCAGCGTTGGTAATTTGATTGGGACGGCAATTGAGAAGATTAGCAAGAACCAGTCAATCCACGATTTGTTTGAAGACTAAATACTGAAGCGTTAGATAGAGGGATGCATGAGCAAAAGCTCGTGCATCCCTTTTTTAATGATTTATCAAATTGGATATTGCTAGTTGATGGTTAAATATTTGTGTTATGTAACGACTGATTAGAAGACATTATGCATAAGCTTTTTCACTAATTACACAGGCGTATAGCTATTTCCGCAATTTATTCGGGTCGGAAACAGGCGATTCCAGGTGAGAAAAGTAATTAGGGGAGTGGCAAAGCCTAAAAATGAGAATATAATGATGACAAGAGTTTTCGCTGTCGCTACTGCATTTGCGGTTTATCCGCATGCGTCGAATTCAAGGAGGACGTTTTATGTCAGAAACAAAAGCAAAGCCGGAAGATTTTGATTGGAGCAACCTTGGTTTTGATTACCACGACTTACCTTATCGTTTTCGTGCCTACTATAAAGACGGCGAGTGGAGTGCAGGGGGGCTCGAGGAAAGCTCCTTCATGTCCGTTAGTGAAGGTGCCCAGGTATTCCACTATGGCCAGGAGGTCTTCGAGGGACTTAAGGCATACCGGCGCAAGGATGGCGGCGTAAACCTGTTCCGTCCCGACATGAACATCCAGCGCATGAACCGTTCGGCCGAGCGCCTCGTGATGCCATCATTTCCGGAAGACAAGTTCATCGCGGCTTGCCGGGCGGTGGTGAAGGCTAACCAAGATTTCGTGCCACCATACGGTACTGGTGCGACGCTGTACCTGCGCCCATTCATGTTTGGGACCACGCCAATGGTTGGCGTGCGGCCGGCTAGTGATTTCACCTTGGTGATTTTCGCAACCCCAGTTGGTGCTTACTACAAGGGCGGCCTCGCGCCAACTGCGTACGTCACTGGCACGTACGACCGCGCAGCGCACGCCGGAACTGGTCAGGCGAAGACGTCCGGTAACTACGCGGCGAGCCTGCTGCCAGGGACCCAGGCACACAAGAACGGCTTTTCCGACGTTGTGTACCTTGATCCCCGGCTACACGAAAACGTCGAAGAATTAGGTGGTGCTAATTTCTTCGGCATCACCCCCGATGGCAAGTTCCAGACGCCAAAGTCACCATCAATTCTCCCATCCATCACCAAGAAGTCACTTTTGGCCCTGGCTCCAGAATTCGGGCTTGAACCAGAAGAAACAACCATTCCGATTGCTGACATTGATAAGTTCAGCGAAGTTGGGGCGATGGGGACGGCTGCCGTTATCTCACCAGTCGGTTCCATCACGCATCAAGGCAAAAAGCACGTCTTCTATTCCGAAACCGAAGTTGGTCCGTACACTCAGAAGTTGTACGATCGGCTAACTGCGATTCAGTTCGGGGACGAAAAGGGTCCAGAGGGATGGATTTACGATGTCCCACTCAAATAACGTACTGGGTAAAAAAGAGGCTGAACGGCCTCTTTTTTTTGCACCGATTTACCAAAATAGCCAGCCTCGGCGCAGAATTAAGAGCTGCAAACCCGTTTTCTCATGTTTTACTCTTGAAGTTGTACTCGTGTACTAATTAAACACCACTCGAAAATTGGTTCACCTATGTCCGCTGCGGATATTTTGCACTTGCAAACGGTTTACAGGCCTATTTGAGTGCGTTTATCCGCCAATTTGTCGCCGAGGAGTTAATGGCTAAAACAAAGATTTGTACTAGTCCATTCGGGTATACAATAGTTGATGAATAAATATTAATATCAGTAATGACGGGCATGAAAGGGTGAAACGCGGGACTTTTCAGCCTATTTTTGGTGGGGAACCAATCGATAGATGGAATAACATGCAAAGAAAAAAAGCCCAATAAAATTTGTACCCACCAAAAATGTTATCTAGAAATCAATGAAAACGCCCACATTAGGGGCGTTTATTGGTTCTAAAGCGTTATAGGACGTAGGTAGACAACTTCTGTATAAAGGACCGAAAATGCATGAAAACGCATAGACCATGTTGACGTGTAACGTGAAAGCGCTAATATTGGTTTATACCAATTGACCGGAGCGCGCGGGTCGGTTGGAAGTTGGATTGTATATTTTAAGGCCGTACAGAAGTTACGGTTTACAACGTCATTATTTTATTTGGAGAGGAACGTGAATCATTTATGAATTCATTTATTGAATGGCTCAACAAGCACCTTGTGCCGGTAGCCACCAAGATTGGGTCCATCCGCTGGCTTGTTGCCTTGCGTGATGCCTTCATCAGCATCATGCCTGCAACCATGGCCGGGGCGGTTGCGACCATCCTGAATGCCCTTGTTCGTGACATTCCTAACCAGTTCGGCTGGACCGGATTTGTTAACGCAATGCAGCCCTTAATCGGGGTTAACGCTCAGGTTTGGACCGGGTCCCTTGCAGTACTTGGTTTGATCTTTGCCTTTACTTTTGGTTACCAGCTTTCAGTGCAGTACAAGGTTGAACCTATCACGGGTGGGATTGTCACCCTGGGGACCTTCCTGATGACTTTGCCTCAGGGCTACACAATTACCCTTGGCAAGGCCTTGTCCAAGGCTGACACCGACATCATTACGAAGGCTGGTGCTGCTGTCAGTGGCAACACGATTTCTGGTTGGGGCTTCTTTAACTTCAACAGTTACTTTGGTTCCGCTGGTTTCTTCACCGTCATGATCATGGGTGGTCTGGCTGCTTCGCTTTACATCTACCTGATGAAAAAGCACATCACGATTAAAATGCCAGACTCCGTTCCACCTGCAATTGCTGCAGCCTTCACCGGGATTATCCCCGCAACTGCTTCTCTGTACGTTACCGGGATTATTACCTGGGCATTTACCAAGTTTGCCGCAACTACTGTTATTGAGTTTATTTCCAAAGTTATTCAGGACCCACTGCTTCACCTATCACAAGGTTACGGTGCTGTCCTGCTGATGACCGTCCTCGTGCAGTTGTTCTGGTTCTTCGGTCTGCACGGGACCAACGTTCTTGGCCCAGTCCTCGACGGGATTTGGTTGACCGCACAACTGGCCAACATGAACGCCTTCAACGCCGGCAAGGCCCTGCCATACATTTGGACCCGTAACGCGTTTGACCTTTACGCCTGGATTGGTGGTGCTGGTTCCACGCTGCTTTTGCTGCTGGCAATCCTGTTCTTCTCCAAGCGTGATGATCAGCGGGCCGTGGCCAAAATGGCCATAGCACCAGGGTTCTTCAACGTTAACGAACCAGTTATGTTTGGTCTGCCAATCGTTTTGGACCCTATCTACTTCATTCCGTTCCTGCTTGCCCCAGTCGTTATGGTTACCATCGCGTACTTCGTCATGCAGCTAGGTTGGGTATCACCAATCAAGACTCAAATCGTTTGGTCCATGCCACCTATCCTGAACTCCCTGATTGCCACCATGGACTGGCGTGCACCAGTACTTCAGGTCTTCAACGGGATTATTGGTTTCCTGATTTACCTGCCATTTGTTAAGGCGGCAAACAAGGTTAAGCCAACCGACTACTAAAATAAGTTCGATTATGAATTAAGTACCAAAGGATTACTTGTAAACGGTTAACAAAGATGTTGCGGCGGACTTTGCCAATAGGAGATAATAATATTATGAAGAATAAAACATTGTTAGTAGTACTTAACGCAGGGTTACTCCTCGTAATGTTCAGTCGAATGTTTGGTGGTGCGGCCAACATGCTGATGTTAGACGGCCTCGCAGTTGCCGGAATCGCGGGCGTGATGTATTGGCGCAGTGCCAAACACGGATCGGATGCAAAGCAAAAGGAAGGCAAGTAACGACCATAGCAGCGCGGCGCCGACACATTGCCGGTGTCGCGCTGCTACCATGGACAGTTATTAAACTGCGGGGCAGGCATTAACGGGTGCGTTAGAAGAATTACGCGTTGGTGGCAACAGTCACAGCGTGCGGATTTAGCGCACTTTATTCTAGGAGGATACTGATGGACATCAAGATGAAACTGGACGTACCAGCGGAATACTTTTTCAACCGGCTCATTGAATCGGCGTTGTATGACATTAATGAACAGACGGGAAAAGCGCTGCGGGCGCAATCACTACCACATTTTGCCTACAAGAAGAAGTTAGCAAACGGTGCGTACGGGCGCTTCTTGGTGACCGATTATCGGCCCGATGGCGTTTATGCCTACACCATGCGTACCGGGCGGAACACGTACAGCGTTAGTTATAACGTTGCACCGGTGGACTCCGGCAAGGCGCTGCTCCACTACACGGAACAAGTAGCGGGTTCAAACAGCACGGTGAACGCGAACAACAAACTGACCAGCTTCATGCTTGGTTGGTTCCGTAAACGGCGGTTCAAGAAGATGGCGGCGGAAATTGCTGGCGACTACGCCAAGCAGCTCAATGTCACCCAGAACTAGTGTTATTAGTTCAGATTGAGGATAGGAGAAATAATTATGCGGCAACTAGGGATTTCGGTTTATCCAGACCACACCAGTCTGGCGGAAGATAAGCAGTATTTGGACGCGGCAGCACGTTACGGTTACACACGCATCTTCACTTCGCTTCTTCAACTTCATGGAGATGCGGGCGAGGACAAGCTGGCTCGGTTCAAGGCAACCATCGATTACGCGAACGAATTGGGGTTCAAGACGATTGTCGACATCAACCCAGCGTTGTTCTCTGACCTTGGCGTGACCTACGACGATCTGCACTTCTTCCACGACCTTGGTGTGTGGGGCCTGCGACTTGATGAGGGCTTTACCGGGGTTGAAGAGGCGCGGATGACGCGCAACCCGTACGGCCTGAAGATTGAAATCAACATGTCAGCCGGAACGAACTACCTGGCCAGCATTATGAGCTACCACCCGAACACGGATAACTTGCTTGGTTGCCACAACTTCTACCCGCAGCAGTACACTGGGCTATCGGATCGGTACTTTGCCCAGTACTCAAAGCCTTACCGGCAGTACAACTTGCACACGGCGGCGTTCGTTTCCGCCCCTAGCGCCCAGTTTGGACCATGGCCGGTGAGTGAGGGGCTGCCAACTATGGAAAGCGACCGTAACCGGCCAATTGCCACCCAGGTACAGCACCTCTTGCTCACGGGGATGGTTGACGACGTGATTATTGGCAATGCGTACGCAAGCGATGCGGAACTGGCGGCCTGTGCCGAAAGCTTTAACGCGGCTAATCCGCGCCTGACCGTTGACCTGAATGATGATGTGACCGCTACTGAGCGGGCAATCGTCCTCGAAGGCATTGCCGGCAATCATCTTTACCGTGGGGATGCCTCTGAGTATTTACTCCGCTCAACCTTACCGCGCATCAAGTACGGCAACGCCAGCATTCCGGCACGCGGTGGCATTGGCAACTTCCAGCGCGGCGACGTGCTGGTTGTGAACGACGGGTACGGGCGCTACAAGGGTGAAATGCAGATTGCACTCACCTGCGTGCCGAGCGATGGTCGCCGCAACAAGGTGGGCCACCTGACAGAAAGTGATTTGCCACTGCTGGATTACATCAAGCCGTGGATGACCTTTGAACTAGTTGCAAAAGATTAAGTGAGTTCCGCGCTAGTGAGCTGGTGGCACGATTAACCGGTTCCACGTGAAACAACAAGATGCAGGGCTGCCGGCGGGCGTTTTCCTGAGGGGGTTGCGCCCAATGCGAGCTTTGCACATTAAGAAAGAGGTAGCAAAATGACGAAGAAAATTATGCTGGCATGTTCAGCGGGGATGTCCACTAGCTTGCTGGTGACGAAGATGCAACAAGCCGCCGAGGATGCGGGCGAAGACGTTACAATCTTTGCTACCGCTGCGGCCGATGCGCTGGCGAAGCTCGACAGTGAGCACCCCGACGTGCTCATGCTCGGACCGCAAGTGAAGTACATGCTGGACGACTTCCAAAAAGAGGCTGCTTGTCCCGTTGCCGTAATCAACATGCGTGATTACGGGCTGATGAACGGGCCCAAGGTGCTCAAGGAAGCTTTGACACTGGCAAATAACGGTTAGGCTAGAAGTACCGCGAATTTAGCACACCGATAGTTTGGCAAAACGTGAACAGATGCAAAAACGGTCCCGATAATTATCGAGGCCGTTTCATTTAAGGGGGTTATTTACATGGCAGAACAAGAGGCAGACGAAACAACCATCATGAGCCTGATTATGGCTGGCGGCAACGCGAAGAGCTCCGCATTTGAGGCTATCTACGCGGCAAAGAAGGGCGACTTTGACGAAGCACACGCAAAGCTCAAGGAAGCGGACAACTTCATGGTTGACGCACACAATGCGCAAACCAACATGCTAACGCAGGAAGCCCAGGGCAACCACGTGAAGGTTAACCTGCTGATGGTGCACGCGCAGGACCACGTAATGAACGCAATTACGTTCCGTGATCTCGCCGGCGAAATCGTCACGCTGTACGAGCGGGTGGCGCAGCAGGAAAAATAGGTGACGAGGGCTGGTTCGAGCCTGCAAGTTGGTGCGTTGAAAAAGGTATAGCTTAGTTGAACGCTAACGCCAGCTAATGTCCCTTACCGTTAGCTGGCGACTAAGTTTGATGTTTGAAGTGCCGCACGCAAATCTAAATTTGAACCGCAAGAATAAAGGCGGCGTCCACCCGCAAAATGGGGGGACGCCGCCTTTTTGCGTGCATGCACCCGCCTGTGCGCCAGACGTGCGGGCTAAATGATGCCTAACTTGGCCAGAGCGACTGCAATACCATCCTCGTCGTTGCTGGTGGTCACCATGGTCGCGTGTGCCTTGGCTAGGTCACTGCCATTTCCCATCGCGACGGCTGTCCCGGCAAAATCAAACATGGAGATGTCGTTACGTTCATCGCCAAAGACGGCAATTTCTGCGGGCGCAATGTTTATGTCCGCGGCGAGAAGCTTGAGGGCATTACCCTTGCCGGCGCCGGGATTCATGATTTCAAGAAATGTGTCCGAGTTCCGCACCACGTAAGCGGCATCGCCGAATTCTGCACGTGCAGCAGTTTCGCTAGCGTCCAAATCATCCTTGTCGCCGACGATGACGGCTTTGACGATGCTGAATTCATCAGGAAGTTCATCGGGGGTGCGCACGAAAATACCGGCATTGTTCTCCCAGGCCTGTTTGACCGTTAAGGGGTGGATGTCGCGGTTGCTGGTGTAAATGTTACTGTTTGCGTCGAGCACATCGCAGGCGACGTGGCGCTTAGCAGCAAAGGCGTCGATGCGCCGATAAATGGCGTTGCTCAGGGTTAGTTGCTGGATAATTCGGCCGCTTGCGGTGCTCACCACGCTGCCGTTGAAGGTGATGGCGTACTGGTTGTCGCCCTCAATGCCGAGCACGTTCATGTGGGGCGAAACGCCGGCAAGAGGCCGCCCCGAACAGGGAACCACCTTAATACCGGCGGCCAGGGCAGTTTTGAGTGCTACCACAGTCTTTGGGGAAATAGTGCCGTTGCTGGTGAGGAGTGTGTCGTCCAGATCGAGTGCGATTAATTTGATTTGCTGCATGTTGCGCCTCCTGATTGTGAATACAAATTAAATTGTAGCGCAAATTGCAATATTCCGAGTTTTATTTAGGGTGACATGTTCAAGCGCGCACTAACGTGGGAAACCATTGTGGTGAATTGACGGTCAATAATGGATAGTCTCGGTAAAAAACGGTCGTCTGCTATTTCCCGGGAAATAAAAAATGCCCGGCTGTCAGAGCCGCGCATTTGTCAGTTAGTGTTAGTTGCAACCAGCAATGAAGAAGGTGCTGGTCAGAATTCTAGTAGTTAAAGTGGGTCAAAGGAGCCTGCTTAACGTCGGCGATGGTCTTGGTACCAGCGAGCTGCATGGTAATGGTCAGTTCGTGAGTGATGTGCTCAAACACGCTCTGGACACCCTGACTGCCGCCCAAAGCCAGTCCGTAGATAGCGGGGCGGGCGAAGGCAACGAGATCGGCACCAGCAGCGAGAGCCTTAAACACGTGACTCCCGCGGCGGACGCCGGAGTCGAAGATAATTGGGACGCGCTTGTTCACGGCCTTGGCAATTGCTGGCAGAACATCAAAGGATGCGGGGCCACCGTTTAGCTGACGACCACCATGATTGGAAACGTAAATCCCGGCAGCACCGGCACCGATTGCGCGCAGTGCATCTTCTGGGGACTGAATGCCCTTGACGATGACTGGCAGCTTCGTGTATTCGGCAATCCGGCGAACGTCATCTTCGTTAATCTTCTGCGCAGCCGATGCGTAGATTTCGCCGATACCCTTACCCTTGCCGTCGCCTTCAGCAAATTTCTGCAGGTTAGCCATTGGAATTGGGAACTGGAAGTCGTTGATGATGTCGGATTCCCGGTAACCATCGACGGTGGCATCGACGGTCAAGATGATTGCCTTAACGCCCGCTTTTTTGGCCTCGTCGAGTAGTGCGTAGTTAAAGTCCCAATCCTTGCTCATGTACAGCTGGAAGAACTGGGGAGCACCACCGGCAGCCGCCGCGGTTGCGGCGATGGAGGTTGAACTGTAGGTGCTTTGGGCCATCAGGGCGCCGGCAGCGGCAACCCCTTCTGCGGTGGACACTTCCCCGCGGCTGTGGGCAAGACCCTGGGCAGCGGCGGGAGCCATCATTACGGGCGTCTTGAGGTCAATGCCGAAAATGCTGGTGCTGGTGTCGGGGTTTTCGATGTTCGACAGCGCCTTGGGAACGATTTGGGCGTGGTTGAAAGCACTGGTGTTGGCCCCTAGAGTCCAGTTGTCTTCACTACCACCGCTGATGTAGCCAAAGCCACCAGCAGGAATAATCTTCTTTGCCGCGTTTTCCAAGCTTGGCAGGTTCAGAATGTCCAGCTTCTGTTCACGATCACTTTGTTCATAGCCATTCACAATTGTCATAACACTAACCTCCGTATTGCTTCTGCTTACTTTTTGTATGTGATTAATATACCACTTACGATTCGTAAGTAAACCCCTCCGTGCAAATTTTTTGTTACGGTTAAATATTCGATGATTGTGGCAAAATGGGGTGCTGACACAAATATTTACGTCACGCGCGGCATTTTTTCATGTAAATAGCTTGTCAAAGAAGGGTGTTTCATGTATTATAGTTAAGTCGCATAGCGATACAGAAATGGGTGGTTAGCTCAGCTGGCAGAGCACCGGACTCTTAATCCGGGTGTCCAGGGTTCGATCCCCTGACCACCCATAACCATGAACTAGGCAGATTGCCTAGTTCTTTTTTTGCAATCAAGTGCACCGCAACTGATATATGTAGAAAACAACTACGGAAAGATACGACCGTTTCCCGACCAAAAGGGGAGCCTATTTCTTCGATGGTCTGAGTAAAGCCTTGATTCATGTTGTTCGCACTGAAGGCATAGAGACGAGCCGGAGTTTTGTCCAGGATTTGAAATGGATGACGGGTAAGAACACCGAAACCCCGGGGGCGTGGTTAGCGACGGGCTCCTGGTTGGTCGCTGATGCAATTACGGAACCAACACCGAAAAAGTATGCGGAATTACAGCAATATTTGCAGCGCTCAATTAGGGTGGGGCACATCGAGGCAGTCGCTGGGTTAAAAAAAGACTGGCAGGGGCTAGTGCCTGCGGATTATTTTGCAATCAAGCAGTGATAGAGTCCTCATGTCAGCCGTGGGAATTACGATTATAAAACCAATTCTGCTAGTCTGGCGATTTTTGAACTAGGTATGTTGCCGAAGCAAAAGCGGCACCCCCATGTGGAGGTACCGTTTTTTTGGTTATGGTAGAACTTTAAAGAAGAACCAAAAACTGAGGAAAAGTAGTGCGATGGTCCATACTATGGCGCCAAATATTTGTAAATAGGGCACCCAGTTAGATTGACGTTCATGTCGTGGCGGTTCGCCGTTCAGCACGCGCTTAATGTCGTTGTAAGTTTCCACGCCTGCGCGCTTCTTGATGTTATCTACGTGGATTGACACGATTATCAGTGTTGCGCACAGCAGTAAGTATACGGCCAGGCCCCACCTCATGCCGAGATATTTATAAGCCGGGGCTAGCCCCAGCGGAACGAGCAGTACGCCGATAGTCATGACGTAGCCCCACAGCTTGAGGTGCTGACGATTAATTATTTTGTCCATTTCTTGCAGATCTCCCTTCACTAATTCGTCGAGGGTGCAGTCGAACAATTCGCTCAGCAGTAACAAGTTGGTAACGTCCGGATAGGTGCGGCCGGTTTCCCAGTTGGAAATGGTTTGCCGGGACACGTACATCTTGGCAGCAAGTTGTTCTTGGGACCAGCCGTGTTGCTGACGGCGCTTGCTGAGCTTGTGATTGAGTTGCATCAGGATTGCCTCCTCAAGGTTAGTGTGCGGGATAAATGGTCCTTGCACCATCAATTGTAGCCGACATTGGCGCATTGCACCGCAAAAAGGCTTTGACATGTGCAAATAAGTAGGCAAGGGCAGGCAATTACTGCAGTGAACACCCGCCGGTCGGTAACTACTGATGAAAAAATTCACTAAAGTATTGTCAAAAGTGTCGTCACATGATAATATATAAAAGTTGTCAAAGGGCAACGCAGTAAATGGGTGGTTAGCTCAGCTGGCAGAGCACCGGACTCTTAATCCGGGTGTCCAGGGTTCGATCCCCTGACCACCCATACCAAAAACACCGTGAACAATTTGTTCACGGTGTTTTTTTGCGTTTAAGTTAGGAAAACTGCATGAATCCCGTAGCTTAGTTCGCCTGCACAAACAGGTAGGGGGATGTGCGGAGGGTCATTTGCAAATCATTTCCCGGGAAATATTTCGGAAAATGAATCATTGGGGGATGCTAAGTGAAATAAAGCACCAGTAGCGCTAAAACAGACCCGTGATGGTGCCGTCAGCGTCAATCTTCATGTTCAGTGCTGCTGGCCTCTTGGGCAGCCCCGGCATGGTCATGATGGTCCCGGTCAGGGCGACGATAAAGCCGGCACCGAGTTTTGGCTCGAGCTCCCGAACGGTCACGTCAAAATCAGTTGGCGCACCGAGGACGGTTGCATCATCAGTAAAGGAATACTGGGTTTTGGCAATGCAGACGGGCAGGCTGCCCCACCCAAGTTCGGCGAATTGCTTAGCCTGGCGTGCGGCTTTCTTGCTGAGAATCACCTGCTTTCCCCCGTAAGTCTTGGTCACGATGGTGTTTAGTTTTTCCTTGATGGTGGTGTCGGCATTGTACAGTGGGATGAAGGTGCTAGGTGTTTCTGCCGCCGCAATGACTTCCCTAGCCAAATCGAGCGTGCCCACGCCGCCCTTAGCCCAGCTGTCTGTGATTACGGCGGTTACGCCATGCTCCGTGCACACGGACTTAATAAGGCCCAGTTCGGCCGCCGTGTCGGATAAGAAGCGGTTGATGGCAACGACCACGGGCAATCCATACTGCTTGAGGTTGTGAATGTGCCTGAGCAGGTTTGGCATTCCGGCCTCCAGCGCCGCGAGGTTTTCGGTTGTTAGCTCCTTGGCGTTTTGCCCGCCGTTGTACTTGAGTGCGCGCACGGTGGCGACAATGACAGCCGCATCAGGCGTTTTGCCCAGTTCAGGTGCCTTAATGTCGAGGAACTTCTCGGCGCCAAGGTCGGAGCCAAAACCGCACTCAGTCACCGTGTATTCAGCAAGCTTGAGGGCGGTGCGGGTTGCTGCGATGCTGTTGCAGCCGTGGGCAATGTTGGCAAAAGGGCCACCGTGGATGATTGCGGGCGTGTGGGCCAATGTTTGCGCCAAATTGGGCTTGAGGGCTTCCTTGAGTAAAATGGTAATGGCATCTTCAAAACCCAGTTCGCCAACGCTCACCGGTTTGCGGTCGTACGTGTAGCCCACGATGATGCGCCCAATTCGGTCTTTAAGGTCGCTTAGGCTGGTAGCAAGGCACAGAATCGCCATCAGCTCGGAGGCAGCCGTGATGTCAAACCCAGTTTCGCGCGGAACGCCCTGGGTGACCCCGCCCAGGCCGATAACGACATCGCGCAGGGCCCGGTCGTTAATATCAAGGACCCGTTTCCAAATGATGCGGCGTGGATCCAGATTCAGCTGATTGTCCCACTTAATGTAGTTATCAATTAGGGCAGCAAGGGTGTTGTGCGCGCTTGTGAGGGCGTGCAGGTCGCCGGTGAAGTGCAAATTGATGTCTTCCATGGGCATGACCTGGCTGTAGCCACCCCCAGCAGCGCCGCCCTTCATCCCGAAAACAGGGCCCATTGATGGTTCACGAATGGCAATGATGGTCTTCTTACCCAACTCGGTTAGGGCGTCCCCGAGGCCAATGAGTACCGTTGATTTACCTTCTCCAGCGGGGGTCGGGTTAATGGAGGTTACCAGCACTAATTTATGTTCCGGGTTAATTGTGCCCTGGTCAAAACGGGTGTTGATTTTAGCCTTGTAGTGACCATAGGGTTCGTAGTCGGCCGCCGATAACCCAATCTTTGCCGCGATCTCATTGATTGGCAGCATTTCAGCCTGTTGAGCGATTTCCAAATCAGTCATGATTTCCTCCTTTAATTACCAGGGACGTCTATTTGTGCAAAAAACTTGGTCAATTATTGGCAAACAAGTGGCAACGGACAAAATGAGAAAGCATGGAACAGCAAAACACGAGTTTCCATAAAACACGAACTATTGAGGCGTAGTAGAGATGATACATGTGTACTTGAAGTGTAATATGCGCGTCCAAAAAGTTCAACTGGCAATCGTGTTGTGTAAAATACGAACTTTAATCTAATGAGTCTGGACTGTCCTAGCCAATACCGTTTGGGTTATGAGAGATGTCCTGGAATGTATTGGGTAATTGGTGGTCCCAGATGCGAAAATGAGCCCGCAGTAATATTTTTTGCAATAAACTGCTAGTAATTTCAGCATCCTAGCGCTAAACTAAAACCATCCGAGGAGATGGTTTTATGGCAGACAACGTAAAGACAGAAAAGTTAACGCTTAACATTAACGCGGCGGATCTTGCCGCAATCGATTTGCTCGTGGAGCAGGGATTCTACCGGAACCGGACGGATTTCATGCAGCAGGCCCTCCACTCAAGGCTTGATAGTAACTCAGCACAGTTAGCGGCACTACTGCAGCGTAAGGAAAGTGCCAATTGGGCGATGGGCATTATCCATCTGGGCAATGATGACTTGTCGCGTTACGAACAGGAAAGGCGCATGGTTAGCTTCACCGTCTACGGAATGCTCGTTGTGGCCGACGATATTGACCTGACGTTACTTAAACAGGTGGTGCAGAATATCAAAGTTTACGGTATTGTGCGGGCCCCAAAAACAGTTAAATCTATTTATCAAATGTGATAACAAGAGGGCCAATCTGCGGATTGGCTCTCTTGTCAACTTTTCGTTATAATAGCGGCATGGGTAGCGGTTTCAGAACGATGGAGGAGAAAACATATTGAAAAAAGGCAAGAGGGTAGCGGAACTCCTAGGTGACGGCTTTTTGGGTGAGGTTTTATGGCCGTTTGTGTTGGTGTTCTTGATGGTCGTCGGGCTGCGTGATAAATTCAGTCGGAAGAAACGGGGGGAGAAACATGATTGATGCCGTAGTTTTTGATATGGATGGCGTGCTCGTTAACAGCGAACCAGTGTATTTTAACCGGCAGATTCGCTTCATAAAAGAGTTTGGCGTAACGCCGATGACGACCAACATTCAGGATTATGTTGGGCGGCCAAGCGAAGTTGTGTGGGCGCGGGCAATTCCGGATGAAGCCGCACGTGAACAGGTTAGAACGGCTTACGCGAAGTACGACGAACACACACCGATTGATTTCAGCACGATTGTTAATCCCGGGATACCGGAATTGTTGCAGTACCTCAAGACGCACGACTTTAAAACGGCCATCGCGTCTGCGGGCCCGCTAGATAACATCAATTTGATGCTTGGCCAGACTGGGCTTAAGCCGTACTTTGACGTCGTCGTTAGTGGCGAAACGATTACGCAAAACAAACCTGATCCGCAAGTCTACCTGGAATCACTCGCTGGGCTGGCTGCTCGGCCCGAACAATCTGTTGCGATTGAGGATAGCTTCACCGGCATTACGGCTGCGCACCGGGCAGGTATGCAGGCTTGGGCGATGCGGCCAACAGCATATGAGCTGGACCAGAGTTCTGCGGATTACATTGCGGACGGGGCAGAACAAATATTGGGTAAACTGCAGCTGCTGTCTTAGGTTCCACGTGAAACAATTTGCTCCAGTTGGGATTATATATTGATGAAGAGGCCAGAGATGAAACTGAGCGACTACTATGAACAAGTCAAGGAATTAGGGCATCAACGCACGTACGCAGCAGGTGAGGATCTCCTCCGCGAGGGTGATGTGGCAACCCAACTTTACTTTATTAGGGTTGGGGCGGTTAGGCTATGGCACAACGACGATGGCCGCGACATTACGGTTCAGTTTTTCTTTGAGAATCAGGTTGTGTCCTCGTTTGAAAGCTTCTACCTTAAGCAGCCAAGCATTTTTACTATTACTGCCATCGAGCAAACTACGGTGACCGTCGTGCCGGGCGATTACTTGCGCAAGGGCCTGAAGGATAATCCCAAGATAATGGCGGAATTTGCCGACTATGTTTGTCACCGTTTCATTGACTACACACAATATTTTCTTAACCGCATCGAAGAGTCACCAGAGGCACGTTACCGGACGTTGCTCGCAACGAACCCCAAGCTCGTTGCGCGTGTGCCAATGTATGAACTGGCAACGTACCTGGGCATTACGCCGGTTTCCTTGTCGAGAATTCGTAATCGCGTGAAAAAAGATTCGCCCGCTTAACATAAGTTAATGTCACTGTGTTTGGCAGCCGATATACTAACCTCATCAACATTTGGAGGTTATGAATATGACAAAAACAGTGATTGTAACAAGCCACCCATACGATGGTAGCTTCTGCCACGCCTTGATGGAAGCGGCAAAGAACGGAGCAGAAAAGGCAGGGAACACGGTTGACGTTATCGATTTGGAGGCAGACCACTTCGACCCCGTCATGCACAGTGCCGATTTGATTGGTTTCCTGAAGCACAAGGCCCAGGATGAACAGGCAATTGACTACATTCAGCGCGTTAAGGCTGCTGACCACCTCATCCTAGTATTCCCAATTTGGTGGGAACTGATGCCAGCCATGATGAAGGGCTTCATTGATAAGGTTGTGTTCCCAGGTGAAACCTTTGACTACACAAAGGGCGGCACGGGCATGGCGTCGAAATTGACCAACCTTAAGTCAACGACGATTATGACGACCATGAACACACCTAAGTTTCTGTACCGCTGGATTTTCGGTAATGCAATTCAGCGTGCGCTGGTTCGCGGGACCTTTAAGAAGATGGGTCTTAAGAACGTTAAGTGGCTCAGCTGCACCATGGTCAAGGGAAGCAGCGATTCCAAGCGGCAAAACTGGCTTCAGACAGCAGGTAAGATTGGCGCAATGAAGTAAAAAGTTTTCACGTGAAACAAATAGGCAGCAACGGGGTGAATTTTCCGTTGCTGCCTATTTTTGAATTGCGATAGTGTGCAGAGGGCCGCTGCCGCGGTCCGTTTGGTACTGCCGAGAGCTACTCAATACTTTTGCTCATGATTGATCGTAATACTTTTTCGCGCAGGGCAACTGAATTAACCTGGTTACGCACTTCATAACCTTTGGTCAAGATGTCACAGATGTAGAGCTGTGATACGCGCCCAGCAACGGATCCCCCGTTGAGGAATTCATCGACAGCTGTCTGCAGGACGATGTCGCTTAAGCGGCCAATCGGCGTATTGGTGTAGTTGGTGACCGTGATGATGGTGGCACCGTTGTCCTTGGCGATTTTGAGAGAATCATAGGTGTCTTGCGTCCGCCCAGAAAGAGAAAAACCAATAACCAAATCACCTGGCTGCAGGAGTGAGGCCTGTTGTGCGGCAAAGTGGGGGTCACTCACCGCCGTGGCCTGCAGCCCAACCCGAAGCAGGATGCTGGCAAAGCTGATTGCACTTTGACCGCTGCCCCCAACGCCAAACAGGTAAATATGCGTTGCACCAGACATTTTTGCGATTGCAGCGGTGAGTTTATCGCGGTCAATCAACTTGGCGGTGTTCATGATGACCGAGCTTAGCTGACTTGCGATGTTGTCGAAATCATCGGCAGGGCGCGTTGCCTCTTGTTCAGTATAATCTTCCTTCGCGATTTCAATTTTGAAATCAGAAAAGCCGGTGAAGCCCAATTTTTGGCAGAAGCGGATAATCGTTGCATCACCAACGTGGGTCGCACTTTTGACGTCGGAGATTGTGGCGTAAATAATTTGTTTGCCCTGATTCAAAGCGAAGTCCGCCACTTTACGTTCCGCCCGGGTTAGTTCGTCATAATGGTTGTGAATTAGGTAGTCATATTTCATGTCGATGTCCATCCTTAGTAACTAAATTATACCCGAATCCGGCTTGTTTGGGAGAAAAACTCCAATTACGAGGAGAAAAGGTTTACATTAGCCGGCGAAGATGCTAAATTATGGATGGAGATTAGCTCCAATATTCGAGTAAATGGAGGAAATTGGAGAATGCAGAAAGCAGACTTTATCAAGCAAATTCACGGGGGCATCATTGTTTCCTGCCAAGCGTTACCTGGTGAACCACTTTACACCGAGAAAGGTGGCGTGATGCCACTAATGGCCAAGGCAGCAGCTCAGGCCGGTGCTGTCGGCATCAGGGCTAACTCAGTCCGTGATATTAAGGAAATTCAGGCGGCGGTTGATTTGCCGATTATTGGGATTATCAAACGAGACTACAAGCCAGAAGCACCATTTATTACGGCCACGATGCGCGAAATCGACGAGCTGGCTGCTACTGGCTGTGAAGTAATTGCGTTTGACTGCACTAACCGTAAGCGTCACGACGGGCTAACGATTAACGAGTTTATCGCGCAGGTGAAGGCGAAGTACCCTGATCAGTTATTTATGGCAGACATTTCTACTTTTGATGAGGGCTTAAATGCTTGGCGCGCAGGAGTTGATTTTGTTGGTACCACGCTATCGGGTTACACTGAAGAGAGTGTTGCAGTTGATGGCCCAGACATCGCGTTAATCAAGCAGCTGGTTGCGGCAAACATTGACGTGATTGCTGAAGGCCGCATCCACACACCTGAGCAGGCAAAATTAGTTAATGGTCTAGGCGTTACCGGCATGGTCATTGGCGGTGCAATAACACGTCCGCTGGAGATTGCAACACGCTTTATCACGGCAATAAAATAACGGTATATAAAATTGTCCGTCAGCAATTGATTTGCTGACGGACAATTTTTTGTTTCATGTGGAACCCGCATGAGAAGCGGATTGAATGTTTCACATGGAACCGAAGACGATATGTGGTGCGCGTTCCACGTGAAACGCCAAACGAATTGTTGACAATTAATTACTGGTGGGCAGGTAAGGTTTCAGGGCGTCTGCCAGGCTCTTGAGGTTACGTGTTTGAACATATACCTTACCTGTACCGTGGAAGTGATTGACGAGGCCTTCACCCGTAGTGAAACCGAATGTGCCGCTAGCAACATCGATGTCGTAGTCGAGGCTTCTATCCCAGGCAACGACGTGGTTGTTATCAACGATGTATTCGTTGGTTCCGTCTAGCTCAAGGGTAATGATGTCGCCGAAACCACTAACAAGGACGGTGCCGGAGCCGCTGGTTTTCATGACGAAGAGGCCACCAGTGCCACCAAAAAAAGCGCCAGACAGCTTTTGCCGAACCATGTTGTACTGCACATCTGGGTCAGCTGCAAGAAAGGCCCCGGTATTGAGGCGTAGTTGGTTACCGCTCCCGACTTGCAGTGGCCAGATCACCCCAGGATTAGCGGGCGCAATTCCAAGCTCAGCATTGTCGCCGACACCGGTCGCGGTGGTAATGAAAAATGATTCACCACTGGTCATTGAGCGGCCGAGAGCACGGACCATGCCGCCAAGTTCGCTTTTACCATTACTGTTCATGTGCCCATCAAGTTTGATTTGGCCATTATGATAAATCATCGCACCAGATTCAATCTGGATGGTTTCTCCCCGGCCGATTTTAATCTCGGCAATGGGGAAGGTGGTTGATTCAGAGATAGAGTAGTCCATGTTTTACCCTCCAAAGTAATTCGATAGTTAGTTCTGTTGCCGGTTTAATTATTAATAACTGATAAATTCAGTATACACGCAAATTAGCACAAATGAAGATGATTTTGAAATCGTTTTAAATAACGCAAGCATCTAACTGTCGCTGTCCGGCAGCGTAAGTGGTTTTGTTGAGCTAGACCGGTGGCGTCGCTCCGCGTTGCGGGGTTTGGCCTCCGGGTCCGGGCTGGGCCTCGGGTGTGCTTCGCCGTGGTCGCTGTGGCG
>NZ_RRYD01000042.1 GCF_004010095.1 Lacticaseibacillus hulanensis
GCTTCAACCGGCCGCACGGAAAATCCCAGCCGCACGGAACGCGCACCGGCCCCGCCCAGGCGCGGCCCCTATACCACGCAAGTACAAAACCTCTGACTCTGCCGGACAGTGTTAATCCAGCGATGCACCGTTAGTGGCGATGACGTTCTTGAACCAGTAGTACGACTTCTTCGGAATACGTTTCATGTCGAGCAAATCGTGGTTGGTCCGGTTGACGTAAACCATGCCGTACCGCTTATCCATGTTGCCTGATGAACTAGGAATATCGATCAGGCCCCAGCCGAGGTATCCCAAGACATCGACGCCGTCCTGGTAGACCGCATCTTCAAGCGCCTGGATGTGCTGGCGGTGGTAATCAATTCGGTAGTCGTCCTCAATTTGCCGCCCGTTGTATTCTTCACGGACACCAATCCCGTTTTCAATCGGGAACATCGGCAGGTGGTATTGGTTGTAAACCTTGGTGAGGATGTCGCGGAAGCCGAGTGGATCAACGTTCCAGCCCCATTCGTTAATTTGCAGCCCAGGAACGGGTTCTTGGCCGTAATCTAGGTAATGGTTGGGAATGGTGTTTACCGGTACCTTGTCGCTGTTAATGGCATCAGACCGGTAGTAGCTAAAGGCAATGTAGTCGCTGTAGTTATCCGCGAATTCAGACTTGTCGGCGTCGGTGTAGTCGATGTCAAAATGGTGAATCTTGATGAAGTTCTCGAACTCGGTGGAGTAGTTACCGTAGACGAACACGTCGAGCAGGTTCTTGTTGAGGAACTCATCGATTTGGCGTGCGTATAAAATGTCACGGGGGTTGGCAGAGGCAGGGTAAACTTCGCTGTAGGCCAGCATGCCGCCGATTTTAGCGTCCGTGTGCTTGTGCAGGTAGTTGGCAACCCCAACGTGTGCAACCATGACGTGGTGGGCGATTTTGAGCAGTTCGGCATCGGTCTTGTCGCCGTGATCATAACCGGAAATATCCCAAACGTTGGTCATTGAGTACAGGTTCTGCTCGTTGAAAGTAATCCAGTACGGAACCCGGTCGCTGAAGCGGTCAATCATTTCCTTACCGTAACGGATGAACGCATCAACGACGTGGCGGTCGAGAAAACCGTTGTATTTTTCCGCCAGTGCCAGGGGCATGTCGAAATGATACAAACAAATCATTGGGGTGATGCCGTGTGCGAGCAGCTTGTTGATGAGGTCATCGTAAAACTTGATGCCGCGCTCATTAAATAGGCCGTCACCGGTGGGGCAGACGCGGCTCCAGGAAATCTGGAATCGGTAGCAGTTCATGCCCTGGTCAGCCATTAACTGAATATCTTGATCGTAATCGTGGTAGTTATCGATGGCGACATGCCAGTCCATCGAATTGGCAGTAGCGGGGCGCACATCGTACACGGACAGCCCCTTGCCCCCTTCGTTCCAACCGCCCTCTGTTTGCATACTGGAAGTTGAATTGCCCCAGAGGAATCCTTCTGGTAAAGCCTTAGCCATGATGCCATCTCCTTATCTATGTTGGATACGATTACATTATCCCATGTAGTTGGCTAAAAGTTAAGCCTTTTATGAAAAACAGATATACAAATTATCATTCTGTGTCAGTGTGTTCGGGTTCAATTCGGCTGGCGGGAAAAAAGCCTTGGCGGTGTTTCCGGTCGAAATCTTGTTGGGGGGATTACGTGCCATTCAGCTTGGAGCAACCTTGCAAAAAAGCTGAACACTATCTGCTTGCGCTGATTGTTTTGTTGGTGTTTACGTGATTTTCCGGATATAATGGTAACAAAATCGAAAAGCGAGGAACGTATTCATGAACGTAATCGTGTCTGTTCTTGGTAAAGATCACCCGGGAATTATCGCAGCAATCACCACGGCATTGGCCAAGGAGAATGTCAATGTGCTCGAGGTTACGCAATCCATCTTCAAGGGCAACTTCACCATGATGATTAGCGCGGCCTTGCCTGATGGGGCGGACTTTGCGACGATTCGCGACCGCCTGCAAACGGCCGGCAGTGCAATCGGGGTTGAGGTGCAGATGCAGCGTGAGGAGCTGTTCAGCGCAATGCACTCACTTTAAACACAGCATCGCTGGGGCTAATTTGTTGGCCGCAGCAGCTGAGTTTGTTACGCAACGGCAACGAGATTAGGATGCTTTCGGGAGGAATTATGGAACTTCAACAAATGCAAGAGACCATCGCGATGATTCGCGAGGAAAACCTCGACATTCGGACCATTACGATGGGGATTTCACTGCTCGACTGTGTTCGGGACACGATGCAGAATACCGCGGATGCGGTGTACGCCAAGATTGTGGCGCGGGCGAAGAACTTGGTTCCCGTTGCGGAACAGATTGAGACCGAATTCGGGATTCCAATCGTCAACAAGCGGGTCGCGGTGACCCCGGTGGCGCTTCTTGCTGGTGGGGATAAGACGTATGATTTTGTCTTGATTGCAAAGGCGATGGACAAGGCCGCTCAAGACACCGGGATTGATTTGATTGGTGGCTACACCGCGCTCGTCCAAAGTGGCATGACCGCGGCGGACGAGGCCCTGATGCGCAGTATGCCGGCTGCGTTTGCGGCGACGGAGCGGGTTTGCGGATCCGTCAATGTCGGGAGCACCAAGTCGGGCATGAACATGGACGCGGTTAAGCTGATGGGCGAAGTGGTGAAGCAAATCGCTGACCCAACGCCGCAAAACGCGATGAAGCTCGTTGTCTTTTGTAACGCAGTTGAGGATAATCCGTTCATGGCGGGGGCCTTCTGGGGTGTGTCGGAGGGCGACTGCGCCGTTTCCACCGGTGTTTCCGGCCCCGGGGTGGTGCAGCGTGCGCTCGCGGCGATTCCGGATGCGCCGTTTGAAGAGGTCTGCGAGACCATCAAGAAGACTGCCTTCAAGGTGTCACGGATGGGGCAGTTGATTGGAAAGACGGCGGCGGAGCGCCTCGGTGTTCCGTTTAACATTGTCGACCTGTCCCTGGCGCCAACCCCCGCTGTGGGGGACTCGGTTGCCCAGATTTTGGAGACAATGGGACTGAGCCACGTCGGTAGTTATGGCACCACCGCGGCGCTGGCCTTGCTGAACGATGCCGTTAAAAAGGGTGGCATCATGGCGGCCGAGCGCGTTGGCGGTTTGTCTGGCGCGTTCATCCCCGTCAGTGAGGATGCCAACATGATTGACGCCGTCGCCAAGGGTCACATTGGTCTCGAAAAGCTGGAGGCCATGACCGCGGTCTGCTCGGTCGGCCTCGACATGGTGGCCATTCCGGGCGCAACCCCTGCCACCACGATTGCGGGGATGATTGCGGACGAGGCGGCGCTGGGCATGATTAACAATAAGACCACGGCCGTGCGCGTAATTCCCGTGCCCGGTAAAGGTGTGGGGGATTTCGTGGAGTTCGGCGGTCTGTTTGGCCGGGCCCCAATCATGAAGGTGAACGATGGCGACGCAAGCCAGTTCATCGCGCGTGGTGGTCACATTCCGGCACCAATTCACTCGTTTAAAAACTAGTATGCTAATTTTAGGCGTCCGCTGCGGTGAAATCGCGGCGGGCGCCTTTATGTATACTTATGGCGGTTTGGAAAAATGTTAAAACTGTCACATAGTTCTTGTTGTACAATTTAGTTGAAAAAACAAGCGCTGGGGGCAGAAGCATGATTAAATTAGCCGGATTAGATTTGGACGGCACCTTGTACGACCGGCACCTACGCGTATCTAAATTCAACCGGAATGCGGTCCGCGCCTGGGCTGCAAGTGGCCGGTTGCTTGCGGTCTGCTCCGGGCGGATGATTCCGCGGGTGGCGGCACTGCTCGATGATGACTTGCAGGTACGGGGTTACCGGATGTGCCTAAATGGTGCGCTTGTGTACAATCAGGAGAACAAATTAATTGCGGCGCGACCTCTGGCAAAAACAACCGCGCGCAGGGTGTTCCTCCTGGCCAAGAAGTATGGGGTGCGCGTGCGCTTTTACAGTGAACTGTATCACGCACTGGTGACGCCCCACGCGCCGGGAGATTATCTTGGCGGTGAACTCAACCGGGATGTGCACGTGAGCACGATGGCGCAATTGGATCAGCTGCTCAAACGGCCAGACGTTCAGTTTTACAAGTTCACGCTTGAGGCCGCGTTCGGCAACGTGGTGACGCTGGGCATGGCGCTGCGGGCGCTCAAGCGATTGCCGCTGAACATGACGCGCTCCAAGACGCTCTTATTTGAGGGCCTAGCACCCGGCGTCGACAAGCTGTTTGGGATGAAGACCATCGCTGCTGATGCCGGGGTCAGCCTGGATGAATGCCTCTGCATCGGGGACCAATTAAATGACCTGACGATGATTCGTGGCGTCGGCTGCGGGGTGGCGATGGGCAACGCGGTGCGCGAGGTGAAGGACGCGGCGCATATTGTTGCACCCCGGAATACTAAAAATGGCGCCGGGGTCACGTTGCTGCGGGTGATTACCGGCGACATTGGCGGTGCTGACAAAGCTGAGGCAAAATAAAAAACGTCGGGAACTAAAACTTACCCCACTAGTAAGCTTTAGTTCCCGACGTTTTTGCGTTGATAAAATGGCAAAGCATCGTCGATTAACCACAGTGATTCTGGGCAATGGTGATTAATTGACGTAATCTTCAATGAAGGAAATACACTAATCAAGTCATGTTCCGTCATCGACAGAAGTCAATTACTTGAACGTGCAAAAAATCATACTGCTGCGGGCGGCCACATCCTGTTCCCGGACGAATAGGTGGGGCACGCGCCGATAAACGCTTGGCCTAGAACCCTGCTTGGGGAATTCTAGGTGAAACCAAAACTGCAGGGACAACACATAATTGCTGGACGTGCTTGGAATAAATCCTTAAGAAAATGTAGAGAGTTGCTTCGTGCACGGAAAATCCGTGCCCTGCATGGGTTCAAGAGTCGTTGCGACAACCAGTGCGGAGATAAACGACTAACGGTTGCGGGCCGCGCGCCCGTTAGCTATTTATGCAGCGCTACCAACTTGCAGTGAACGTCGCCCCTGAATCCGATTACAATTATAACCGCATAATCGGTTCCGTGTAAAGACTTATTTTGAAAAAGTATATACATTAATGATATTTAGTGTTTGCTATTGGCCTAAAAGAGCGTAAAATCAAGAGTGAAGTGGGAAGTAAATAGCAAGATTGACGGTTTAATCCGGGCCGGATGACGTCATCTTTAACAAAATGAGCCTAGTGTTTTACGCGGTTATTAGTGTAAGGCAGGAGGAGAGATTATGTACAAATACGAAGAAATATCTGCCGACCTTAAGTCGATGTTTACTAGTGGTAAATATGAACCAGGGGCGTTGTTGCCCGATCAGGAACAACTTGCACGTGAATTCAACACCACGCGCATGACGATTCGCAAGGCAATCCAGACACTCGTTGCGGAAGGCGTGGTTTACACGCGGCGCGGGGCGGGAACTTTTTTGCGCAAGGATTTTCGCAGTCATGACGATGAACTGGATGCGTCAATCGAAAAACCATACGGGACGACCGAAACCTATTCTGGGCGCAAGGTAACCAGTAAGGTCTTGGGGCTTGATGCCCGCCTGCCAACGGGTAAGGAGCAGGACCAGCTGCTCATTGGGCCAGGCGAACCAGTTTACGTCATTCGGCGTGTGCGTTACGTTGACGGTCAGGTGTACGCTTACGAGCACACCGTGATGCCAACGAAGATTGCCACCATTACCGAAGACGTCCTGAAGGGGTCAATCTACAAGCACCTTGCCGAGGAAAAGGGCATGCACATTGCGGGATCACACCGCAAAGTGTATGCCATCAAGGCGACTCAGGAAGACATCGAGGCGCTTGGGGCCAAGCTGAACGATCCGGTGCTGGCCATTAAGCAGGTCAGTTACACCGAGGAGGGGGAGCCGTTTGAGTATTCAATCACGCACTTCCCTTACGAGACCAGCTCAGTGGTTGCAGACGTTGAGATTAAGCGATAAATAAAATAGTGCAGTAGCGGCCAGCTTCAGGTGCAACATTTCTGAGGGTGGCTTTTTTATGCCGTTTTTGGGCGATTCGGCATTGCGGGTTTGGCCGCTGAGTCCGGGCTGGACCAGAATACCGCTAGTAACAAAGAACCGCAGTGAGAAGCATTTGCCCCCACTGCGGTTCTTGGTAACTACATATTGGATTAATTTCTAAATTGGACTGCGTCAAGTCAGCGCTAGTTGCTACTTAGGTGCGAGGAGTGGACGTAGAAGCGAAGATCTGGGTAAACGAAGAAGGTCGTGGAGTAGTTGAACAGCGTGTTGTTACCGTAGTAGTTCAACTGACTGAGCGCCATTACCTCGTCGCCGACTTCTTTGCCGAGCAGGGAGGACTGGTCTGGGCCGAGGGCTTCCAGGCTGATGTAGTCCTCACTGCTACTCGTCTTAATTCCGTACGTTTCGCGCAGGAAGGCGAAAATCGAGTTGTTGACGGCATCAACCGTCAGAACCGGCACGACGCTGGTTAGATAGTACGAACTTTCGAGTGAGTATTCAACGTCGTCCAAAAAGCGCAGCCGGACGACACGGTACATCTCGGTGCCGTCGACGACATTCATGAGGCGGGCCAGGTGGTGGGGCGCCAGGATTTTATCGAAGGTCACCACGTGGGATGTCAGGTGGAATTCCGGGCTGTGCATTGGTTCACCGGTGCCAAGTGACAGGTTCAAGATGGCCTTCGAGGAACTGGGCAGCTGGTTAATGTAGTAACCGGATCCCTGTACCCGGCGCAGGAGACCACGCTGGTACACCACATCAATGGCGCGACGGATCGTGTTGCGGCTGACGTCGTATTGCTGCATGAGCGCCTGCTCTGTCGGCAATTTTGTGTCAAACACACCGTTATTTATTTTGGCGATAATGTCTTCTGCAATGTTGTGGTACAAGGATTTCACCGTCCATTTTATTGTCTTTAACGTCAAGTCGTTATTTGTCATTATTTATTGTACGCCAAGTATAACCCAAAAGTGTAGTGAATTCTGCACAATAGCATTTTTCTGGGCAAATTTCGGCTCGCTCATCGTGGTACGGTTTCCGTGGTAACGTTTTTGCAACTGCCGGGAGGGAGTGGGAAGCCCTAACAAGAGTTTCAAAAAAATCATTTGTAAGCACTTGCTAAATTTGTACCCACGTATTATGATGAATACGTAGAGATGGAAACGGTTACCCGGAATAACCGTTTTGCTGAGCGATGCGAATAAGAAAGAGAGTAAATATTATGGCTGAAAAAACAATTATGTTGGCATGTAACGCTGGTATGTCCACCAGTTTGCTGGTAACCAAGATGCAGAAGGCTGCTGAAGCTGATGGCCAGGACGTAACAATCTTCGCCGCTGCTTCTAACGACATCAACAACCAGCTTGAACAGCAGCACCCAGACGTGCTCATGCTCGGACCTCAAGTTCGCTACATGGCTGCTGACCTCAAGAAGAAGCTCGACATTCCTGTTGACGTCATCAACATGCAAGATTACGGGCTGATGAACGGTGAAAAGGTTCTGAAGGCTGCCCTCAAGTTGATCGACGAGAAGGAAGCATAACTTCGGCACCACATTGAAGTTAGCTATTTAGGCTAAATATCGGACATAATCGTCCACATTGGCGGCAGTCGCCGTACGCAAAATAAAAAGGGGCGGATATCCGTGGCGGAAGAAGAACAAGATTTACAGACCATCATGGGCTTAATTGTGAATGGTGGGAACGCCAAAAGTTCTGCCTTTGAGGCAATTTACGCAGCAAAAAAAGGTGACTTCGACACCGCTGACGCAAAGCTGAAAGAAGCAGACAATTTCCTGGTGGAAGCACATAATTCTCAGACGGGGATGCTGACACAGGAAGCACAGGGCAATCACGTGAAAGTCACATTGCTCACTGTGCACTCCCAGGACCACTTGATGAACGCAATTACGTTCCGTGATCTCGCGGGCGAAATTGTGGATTTGTACAAGCGGCTGGATCAGCAGCAAGCTAAATAATCCTTTTTGAGAGTAAGTTTTATTTGAATAATTGTGGGCCGGCTTATTTAACGCCGGCTTTTTTTGTAGAAATGGGGAACTGATTTGACTAAAGGTTTAAAGTTACCAAATGATTTCCTCTGGGGCGGCGCTGTTTCTGCGCACCAAGTTGAGGGCGCGTGGCAGGAAGGCGGCAAAGGGGTCAGCATCGCGGATGTGATGATGGCCGCAAGCCGCACCGATCCTGCGCGGGTCGTTACGGACAAAGTGGAAGACGGCAAGATTTACCCAAACCACTGGGGAATTGATTTTTACCACCGTTACAAGGATGATATCGACTTGTTTCAGCAGCTCGGCATGCGCGCATTCCGGACATCCATTGCCTGGACGCGGATTTACCCGAACGGCGATGAACTGAAGCCGAACGAAGAGGGCTTAGCTTACTACGAAGATTTGTTCAACACACTGCGCAGTAAGGGAATTGAGCCCGTCGTGACGTTGTCTCATTTTGAAATGCCCAATAAGCTTGTGCAGGAGTACGGCGGCTGGCGGAACCGCGAACTGATTGATATGTTCGTTCGGTTTGCAACCACGTGTTTCCAGCGGTTCCACAAGCAGGTGCGCTTCTGGATGACGTTCAACGAGATTGACAACCAGTCCGACTGGCGGTTTGACCACCACCTGCTCCAGGATTCCGGCCTCAAGCTTAAAGAGGGCGAAAACGCTGAAGAGGCGATGTTCCAGGCGTCCCACAACGAGCTGGTTGCCAGCGCAAGGGCGGTGCTTGCCGCACGGAAGATTGATCCCCAGCTTCAAGTCGGGGGCATGCTGGCCATGGTGCCAATTTACCCACTGACCGCCAAGCCTGAAGATCAGATGGAAGCCATGCGGGCAATGCAGTACCGGTACTTCTTCGGTGACGTTGAGGCGCTTGGACAGTATCCAGCCTGGCTGCGCAAGTACTGGCGGCAAAAGGGCTACAACGTGAAAGTTAGCGCCGCGGATGCTGACATTCTGCGCCGCGGTACCGTGGACTTCATGGGGATGTCCTATTACATGTCCTTTGCCACGGCTGAGCGTGACGACGGAGAAGTTGAGTTCGATGAGCACAACGACCTGGTCGGTAACCCATATTTGCCAAAGAGCGATTGGGGCTGGCAGATTGACCCGGTCGGCATGCGCTGGATTCTCAACTGGATGCAGGACCGCTGGCACAAACCGGTGATGATTGTCGAGAACGGTTTTGGCGCTTACGACAAGGTTGAAGACGGCAAGATTCACGACAATTACCTGATTGACTACCTGCGCAGCCACATCGCCGAGATGGAAAAAGCGGTTGTGCTCGACGGGGTTGACCTGATTGGTTACATGATGTGGAGCCCAATCGATTTGATTTCGGCGTCCACCGGGGAAATGGCCAAGCGTTACGGCCTGATCTACGTTGACCAGGATGACACCGGCAAGGGCAGCAAGAAGCGGCTGCTGAAGGATTCATACTTCTGGTACCAGCGCCTGATTGCTTCTAATGGCGCGGATTTGCAGTAACGGTTTTGGCCTAACGTGTTGAGACTAAACTCAGCTCTGCATAGAACTAAACAACAATTGAATGAATGAAATAGGCAAGCCACTGGCAGTTAGACGGAATACGTCTTGCAACCAGTGGCTTGCCTATTTGTGTGACTGGAAGTTGTTGCGTTAGGACGCCCTGACGATTAAGGCCCGCGGTTGCGGCCAGCAGTTAGGCGCTAGGGTGACGTTTCTACCAACGGCTAGCCTTACTTTGCCGTGCCGCGCATTGCTTCTAATGCTGCCCTGCGGATGCTTGCTGGTAACTGGTGGCAATCCGCTAGTTCCTGGAGCCAGTAGTCGCCAAGGTAGGATGCGTAGCCGTAGTGGAGATTGGGGTTCACGTTAGCCTTGGCCTTGGCGCTGGCGTTCAGTTTTGCAATCGTTAGTGCATCCACTTGTTGCAGCTGTTCGGGTGTGGCGTACTTGCGGACCAAAAGCAGCTCGTCTAGTTCGGTAAAGTTGGTCCCTAAGTCCTCTTGAACCCGCTCCATCCAGGCATCGATAGCCTCTTTGGTGTCCAGGACCTCAACAATTTTGTGATCAATCATTTGTAGCATAATGTGTATCTCCTCTGTTTTATTTACAAAAAAAGTCGTACATTTGCATGCACGACCAAACAGGGTTTGTTCTTTGTGCATCCTTCTACAGTGGGGCACGTTGCCGATGCGGTACGTTGCCGGCTGGTCATAGTGTGTAGCCACTCGCAGCACTCTTGATACATATACGATTTAATTTGCAAAGTTAAGTATGCACCCGCAGAAGGTTTGGTGTCAACGCTTTTTGGTGCCGGCCGCTTATTTTTCGATTTTCACAAAAAAATTAGTGGAGGCGCTTGCAAGAGGGCGGGGCAACCCTGTATGCTTAATATATGGACAGGAGGTAGCACCTGTTCAAATCCCTTTGTTAGGTGACAAAGAAGGTACGATACTTTCATGGTTGGTACTCCAATTTTTGGCTTCTGCTCATGGCAGAGGTTAACCCCTTAACTACCCGGCACCTCCACCGGGTAGTTTTTTTGTTGCTTAATGGATTATGAGAATAATATACACGATTATGCGTATCGCTTGTATTTATATGCACTAAATGCTAAGCTAGATGCATTGCAACACATGGGGGTACATAGATGAAGAAGATAACAAATGATGAGGCAATCGCACTACTCCAGCAGATAATGCGCATCAAAACGGTGGGCAAAGACGAGAGCAAGGTTGCGGATATTCTGGCGGCAAAGATGCAGCCACTGGTTGACGCCGGGCTCGCAACGATGGAAAGGTTGCCCTACGCCCCGGGCCGGGACAACTTGATTATTGTCGCCGGACCAAAGGATGCACCCACCAAGCTGGGAATTGACGGGCACATGGACGTTGTGGCAGCAGGTGATCCCGCTAAGTGGAGCCATGCACCGTTTGGCGCGGAAATCGTCGACGGCACGCTCTTTGGCCGCGGGGCAACGGACATGAAGGCGGGTCTGGTTGCTGCGTTTGTTGCGCTGTACAACTTGCTGGTTAGCGGCACCACGCTCAATAGTGAGCTGCATTTCTTTGCGACAGTCGGCGAGGAAGTCGACAATTATGGCGCCCGGCAGCTGGCTGCGGCCGGCTACAACGCGGGTCTTTCGGGGCTAATTGTTTGTGAACCAAGTGGCCCGCAGATTGAGCCGACCACCCGCGGCATCATTGATTACACCGTCACGGCGACGGGCAAGGCCGCACATTCGTCGACCCCTGAGGACGGGGCTAACGCGATTGCCGGGTTATTTGCCTACAACGCCGCGGCTGCGGTGCAAACAGAAACCTTGACGTCCCAGGTGGACCCAATGCTTGGCCACGCCACCCACAGCATTACGCTCATTAATGGTGGTAACCAGGTGAATATTATTCCGGAAACTGCTTCGCTGCGGGGGAACATTCGCACGACACCACTGGCCGACAACGCGGCGTTTACCGCGGCACTAGAAGCCGCGGTGACCGAGGCGAGCGGTAAGGTTCCTGGCGTTTCGCTGACGCTCAGCATTGATTCCACCTTGCCATCGGTGGGGAGCCCATCCGACAACCGGCTCGTGCAGACAATTCAGAAGGTGCGGACCGCCCAGGGGTTGGCGGAAGCGCCCGTGGTTGGTGGCACCGGAATCTGTGACGCGGCACTGCTGCTGACGCCGGGGATGGACATGGCCGAGTATGGTCCGGGTAATGATTCCTCCCACCAGACCGATGAATCGATTGCAATTGCCGATTTCACGCAGGCAATTGATAGTTACGAGCACATTTTTGCCGAGTACTAGACAAAAGTTGGGTTCTGGCGAAATTAGTTCTGGACAAGCGTTAGTCGAGCATGTATTATGAATACATGCTCAAAAGCGCAATGGAGGATTAGCTCAGTTGGGAGAGCGTCTGCCTTACAAGCAGAGGGTCACAGGTTCGAGCCCTGTATCCTCCATCACGAAGCCATCCAGGTCTGGATGGTTTTTTTCGTGCCCAATTTTGGCAACATGCGTAAATCAAAAACTCGTCATTGGGACAGTCCAGTGACGAGTTTTTTTATTACACATTCAATTAACGCTGAACTTGGCAGATTGGGCTTTGGTGCGTCGCTGCCGGGTTGCCGTTTTAGAAGCTGGCCGGCATCCGGGTGGCTTTGCTCGTGACGACAATCGAGATGGCAGCGAAGATTAGCATTATGACCGCCATCCCGTAGTTGCCGATGAAGTGGGACGCCGAAACGAGGAGCCCCGCGAAGATGGAAGCCATCGGGGCAACGGCGGAAATGGCGCCGGAGTATGCACCGATGCGCGCGGGGTTAATCATGTCGGCGCGCATCGTCTGGTTGGCCGGCACGCTGATCATTTCACCGAGTGTGAGGATGATTGCGCTAATTGTCAGGGGCAAAATGGTGTTGGTGACAAACGACAGGGCAAAGCCAATGCCGAACAGCGCGGCGCCAATCGCGTTGGCCTTCACCAGGCTCCACTTGCGGGTCAACTGGGTGAAGAGGGACATCATGGTGACAATCATGACCGTGTTGATAATCGTCACCAGCGACAGCATGCGCTGCCCGTAGATGGTGATGCCGAATATTTTGGTCTCGATAAAATCACGGCCGAGGTGCGCGGCCAGGTAGTAATCCGGCTGGCGGGTCACAATCGTAATCAGGACAAAGCCCAGAATAAACAGCATGTAGCGCCGATCAGTGAGCACACCGAGGTACGATTTCACGGCACCCCAGACAGAACCGGATGCCTGGCTCTGCTCGGCCATGGTTTCCGTCATCCCAAAGCGAATGATGCTGAGGTTGAAGACGGACACGATGATGAGGCCGACGAGCAGTTCAAACAGGTAATCACGGAAGAACCAGCCCCCAAGCGCGGCCCCAAGCATCACGGAGATGTTAATGATCCAGTAAATTAGGGCGTACACAAATTTGCGGTTCGCCAGGGTGGACGCGTCAATCATCATGGCCTGCTCGGCGGGGTCAGCCAGTGAGCCCCCGATGCTGGCCACGAGGAAGGCTAGGAAGGTTAGCTGCGGAATGTGCAAGACGGGGCTGTTGACGCTCGCAGCGAGGATGTAGCCTGCGGTCATGAGTAAGCCGCCCGTCAGCATAATCGGCTTTCGCCCGTGGATGTCAGCGAGGTGGCCACCGTACAGCCCGGCGATAAAGCTGATGGTCGAAATAATCATCAATAAGAAGCCAGTGGTGACGACGCCGAAATACTTGGTGTAATAGATGGTCATGTTCGGATAGATGGAGCTGTTAAGGAGCGCAGCCAGGAACACCGTCAGTGCACGGAGCTTCAGGTTGCGGTCGAGTTGCATGAATTCTTTCATAGGGATACCTACCAATCCTGAAAAATTATACCCGACTTCACGCAACTTGGGGGTGAACTGGGCGGATTTTTTTAAATATTTCCGCATTCGCCATTTTCCCCGCAAAAACCATGACGTCATGCCAACCAAAATGTGCACTGCAAAACACCGGACAGTTACTCACCATATTTGTAGCAATAAATATGCAGTTGCAGTGCCCACGGCTGGGCAGCGCTGGCCGCTTCACGCCTGATGAATATACACTGCCTATACAAGACCAGTGGCTGGCGGCCCGCAAAATTGACGACGTTATTGCAGCATGCGATGGTAATGGCGGAGAAGTAGCAACAGTGCCGGTTGACGTGGTGGCACACGTCAACAATCGAGGCTTCAAATGCAGAAAATCGAAGCGAGGAATCTAACCAAAATTTTTGGTGGTCACGTGAAGCAGGTGCGCGAAATGCTGGCCGCGGGTAAGAGCAAGAAGGAGATTTTGCGTGCAACCGGCGCAACCATCGGCGTACGAGATGCCAATTTCAGCGTGGAGGACGGCGAAATCTTTGTCATCATGGGGCTGTCCGGTTCCGGGAAGTCGACGCTGATTCGCATGCTGAACCGGTTGATTGAACCCACCAGTGGCAGCGTGCTGCTCGATGGTGAGGACATTGCCAAACTAGGGCGGGACGCGCTGCTCAGGGTGCGCCGTGAGAAGATTGCGATGGTGTTTCAGAACTTCGCACTTTTCCCCAATCGCACCGTCCTGGCGAATGCGGCGTACGGCCTGGAGGTGCGCGGGGAAAAGCCGGAAGTGCGCAACGCGCGGGCCCAAAAAGCGCTGAACCGCGTCGGCCTGGAAGGCTATGAGAATGAGTACCCGCACCAGCTGTCTGGGGGGATGCAGCAGCGGGTGGGGTTAGCGCGGGCCCTAGCCAGTGACGCGGACGTGCTGCTGATGGACGAGGCGTTCTCGGCGCTAGATCCGCTGAACCGGAAGGACATGCAGGATGAACTGCTGGAACTTCAAGCCGAGTTGCACAAGACCATCGTTTTTATCAGCCATGACCTGAATGAGGCGCTACGGATTGGGGACCACATCATGATTATGGACGACGGGGCGATTGTTCAGTGCGGCACGCCCGAAGACATTCTCACGCACCCGGCGACCGAGTATGTTGCCCGGTTCATCGAGGATGTTGACCGCACCCGCGTCATCACTGCGGGGTCCGTCATGACGCGGGCCTACACCGTGAATATCGATAGCGACGGTCCGTACGTGGCGATGCGCCGGATGCGGGCCAACCAAGTGTCTACGCTGCTGGTGGTGAACGCTGACCGGCAGCTGCTGGGGATGATTGACGCACGCGACACGATGAAACTGATTGACGAGCACCGCAATGACGTGCAGCGTCTGGATTCAATTGTCCAAACCGATGTGCCAACGACTACGCCAAGCACGCCGCTGAACCAGCTGTTGGCCCAGTTTGCCCAGACGGCGCTGCCAATTGCGGTGCTTGACGAGCATGAGCGGTTGCGGGGCGTCGTTATTCGTGGTGCCGTCTTTGCCGCCATGGCTAGAAGGGAGGTGCCGAGCAATGCTTAATCTGGCCGTGAAAATTGCCCCCTTGCCAATTGCGCAGTGGATTGACGATTTGGTTGAGTGGCTGACCAGCCTGCACGCGTTTTTCAACTTCATCACGAGCTGCATTGCGGGCATTAATGGTGCAATTCAGTGGTTGTTTGACGTGGTTCCAATTCCGCTAATGATTGTGCTGGTGCCGGCGCTAACGTGGCTGCTGCTGCGGAAGAAGGGGTTGCACCTGAGCCTCATCATCTTTGAGGTGGCCGGCCTGCTACTGATTTGGAACCTGGGTTACTGGCGGGACATGACCCAGACGGTGGCGCTGGTTTTGACCGCCAGTGCAATTGCCCTAGTGCTCGGGATTCCCCTTGGCGTCTGGATGGCCAAAAGCGACCTGGTGCAGGCAATCGTCAAACCGGTGCTTGATTTCATGCAGACCATGCCGGCGTTTGTCTACCTGATTCCGGCGGTTGCACTTTTTGGGATTGGCACGGTGCCGGGTGTGATTTCAGCGCTGATTTTTGCCATGCCGCCGGTGGTGCGCATGACTAATCTGGGCATCAGGGAGGTGCCAGCAGATTTAATCGAAGCCGCTGACGCGTACGGCTCAACGGCGTGGCAGAAGCTCATCAAGGTGCAACTACCGCTGGCCCGCAAGTCCGTGATGGCCGGGGTCAACCAGACCATGATGCTCGCGCTGTCGATGGTTGTGACGGCGTCGATGATTGGCGCGATGGGACTGGGCGAAAAGGTCTACTTTGCGGTGGGCCGCAACGATGCCGGCAACGGGTTTACCGCCGGCCTTGCGATTGTGATTATCGCCATCATCCTCGACCGTATCACCCAGGCGACGAGCAACCACAAGGAGGTGTAACCATGCACACCTGGCAAAAAATCTGTGGGGTGGCCGTCGTGCTATTGCTCTTGTTGCCACTGATGGCCGGCTGCAACACCGGCGTGGCGCCGTACGACCCGGACAAGCCGCTGGGTCGGCAAATCAACTACACCATCACCGGAATCGATGCGGGTTCGGGGGAAATGGCGGCGACCGAGCGGGTGCTCAAGCAATACGGCCTGACCGAGCGTAACTGGCAGCTGCAGGCCAGCTCCACGGCGGCGATGACGGCGCAGCTCGGGCGCATGATTGCTAACCGGCAGCCGATTGTGGTGACCGGGTGGCAGCCGCACTGGATGTTTACCAAGTATGATTTGAAATTCCTGAAGGACCCCAAGAACGTTTATGGAAGCGAAGAAGACATTCACACGATTTGCCGTCAGGGATTGCGGGCGGATGAGCCTAGCGCCTATACGGTTCTGGACCGCTTCTACTGGACGCCGGCCCAGATGTCGGACGTGATGATGCGCGTGAATAAGGGCGCCAGTCCCGCAAAGGCGGCCGACAAGTGGCTAGCACGGCACCCCAAGCAGGTGCAGCAATGGCTGAGCGGCGTGCCGCGGGTCCACGGGCGCAAACTTAAAATGACGTACGTGGCGTGGGATTCCGAAATTGCTTCGAGTAACGTGGCGGCCGCGCTGCTGCGCAAGGTTGGCTACAAGGTGGTCCTGCAGTCGATGGAGATGCAACCGATGTGGGCGTCAATTGCGACCAAGGCCGCCGACGCGATGACTTGTGCTTGGCTACCGAACACATCGAGCAAGTACTATCACGATTACCGCAGCCAGGTCGTGGATCTCGGCGTTAATCTGCGTGGTGCCCAAGTGGGGCTGGCGGTGCCAAAGTACATGCGTGATATTGACTCAATCAACGACCTGCGCTGATGTGTGCCGTCTTTGCGATGATGCTGCCAGGTGCCATCGCCGTCGCGGATTCGGTGTCTGAGTGGCTGCAAAACGCAAAAGTCGCGTTTTTGCTCATTTGATACAGGACATATATAAAAATATGCGCAAAGAGGAGGCCCTCATGCGCATATTTTTATATATGTCCTGTGTCGTTAGCGCACTGACGCCACTTTTGCGTTGCGTCTGCGGCCGCTTGAGGGGGCAGCCGGCCATTCGATTTTGCTTTGAGCAGCGAGGCGCAATCCCTTTATGCTACAATACGGGATAGATAATTATACGGAAGGGTGCAGCCATGAATCACTACTATACGAACGATCCAGATTTGGAACACAACGAGCACACATTTGACTTTGAGCTTGGCGGTCATAATTTGCGCTTCACCACGGACAACGGTGTTTTTTCCAAGCACACCATTGATTATGGTAGTCGCGTGCTGATTGAAACGGTACTTGACCAGCCGCACCTGCCAGCCGGTGACTTGCTCGACGTTGGCTGCGGCTATGGCCCAATCGGCATCACCCTGGCCAAGGCGCTGGGCCGCAACGTCGTGATGAGTGACGTGAACAAACGCGCAATGGCATTGGCTGAGCGCAACGCGGAGGCCAATGGGGTTCAGGCCCAGACCAAGATTGTTGAATCGTCTGCTTACGACAATATCGACGGTCAGTTCGGGTTCATCGTGACGAACCCACCAGTGCGGGCGGGTAAGAGCGTCGTGAGCGCGATTATCAGCGGCGCGTTTGCTCACCTAGTTGATGGCGGGGAAGTATTCGTTGTTTTGCAAAAAAAGCAGGGCGCCCCGAGCGCGAAGAAGCTGCTGGACCAGACATTTGGCAATGTTGATGTGCTGCGTAAAGACGCGGGTTACTACATTTTGCACGCGGAGAAGTAATGATTTTGACGGAACGGTGGGATGATGATGCTTGCAACGGAAGAAGAAGTTAATCAGTACATGAAGGCCGCGCTGCGTGAGGCGCGTGACGCGAAGATTATTGGTGAGGTGCCCATTGGTGCGGTGATTGTGCACGATGGCAAAATCATTGCGCGGGGCCACAACATGCGTGAGCACAGCCAAAACGGGATGCACCACGCCGAAATCTTGGCGATTGAGGAGGCCTGCCTCGTTGAACACACGTGGCGGCTGGAAGACTGCGAGTTGTTCGTCACCCTTGAGCCGTGCCCAATGTGTGCCGGTGCGATGATTAACAGCCGCATCGCGAACTGCTACTGGGGCGCAGCCGACCCGAAAGCCGGTGCGGCCGGTTCCATCGTTAATCTGCTGACGGACTCGCGGTTTAACCACCAGGTGGGGTCAATCGGTGGCGTCATGGCCGACCAGAGCGCGGCGCTCCTGCAGGACTTCTTCCGCGGAATCCGCGCCAAGCGCAAGGCGGCCAAGGAAGCGGCCGCGGCTGGCGCCAAGGACGTGGCACCAGTTGATATCGATGAGGATGAAGACATCGACCCGAAGCTTGAACAGGTTGCCCCGGCACCCGAGCTGAAGGGGCAAGCGGCACTTGAGGCGCTGGCCAAGGAAGAAGCGGCGCGAATCGCAAACGGCACGCAACCAGAGATTAAGTAGCAACCGGCATTACCGAGTGTTTGCCCAGGCCGAACGCCTTTGGAGCTGTAAAGCGTGACAAACAAGTCCTGCCCGTGTATAATTAATCTTGCCGAAAGGCCCTAAGGCAATGTGGCGCTTCCGAATTGTGTCAGGTCCGGAAGGAAGCAGCACTAAGGTTGATGCAACATGTGCCTTTTGTTTTGAATATTAAGCTGGTCGCCGTTCTCGGCGGCCTTTTCTTTTGCCCAAAAATCAGCTAGAGTAGGCCGTGGATTACACGCGTAAAGGGGAGTAAGCAGATGCAGAATTTCACTTTCAGCACGTCAGCGACAAAAGAAACGACCGTTAAGCGCCTGCTTGCCGATTTTGGCGTATCGCACCGCCTGTTTAAGCGTCTGTTGGACAGCGGCAGCATCAAGCTCGAGGGTAAAAAAACCGGCAACGTCACCGTGCACCCCGGGCAATCCGTGACGTTTACGCTGATTCAGGATAAGGCGGTCACCCCGTCATCCGGGCATCTCGACGTTGTGTTCGAGAATGCCAACTGGCTGGTGGTGAATAAGCCAGCCGGGCTCAGCAGCGTCCCCGGTCCCGCGAACCCGGAAGACAGCCTGTTGAACCGGGCGGCCGGTTACCTGGTGGATGCGGGTTTTGCCGGTGCCCAGCCAGCAATCATCACGCGGCTGGACCGGGATACCGTTGGCCTGGTGCTGATTGCCAAGCACGCCTTCGCCCAGGGACGGCTTGATCAACTGGGCCCAGCTGCCAAGTTGGACAAGTACTACCTAGCGCTGGTGAGCGGGGTGTTGCCCGAAACCAGCGGGGCAATCATCAAGCCACTCGGGGCCGCACCCGATGGTATTCACCAGGAAGTGCGCGCCGACGGGAAAATTGCCCGCACCAATTACAAAGTTGTGCGGCGCGGCCAGCAAACGACGCTGGTTGAATTGCACCTGCTTACGGGCCGCACGCACCAGATTCGGGTGCACATGGCCAGCATTTTGCACCCACTGGTTGGGGATGCACTTTATGGAGGCCCAACCGACCGCTTAACCGGTCAGGCACTGATTGCGGCGCGGCTAGAATTCGCCGATCCGTTTACCGGTGAACAAATCAAGGTGAGCTTGCCCTGGCCCAAGTTCTGGGCGGTTGTGTGATTGCAGGCGGAATTATGAGCAACTACTTGACTTTCGCTACGGGTATTGTAAACTAAACTGGTTACTGAATAGAAAGTGGGGTGATTAGATGCGTAACAACATTTTGCTTGCATGCGCCGAAACCGGCGAACGTATCTACCTGACTTCCAAGAACAAGCGGAATACTCCTGACAAGCTTCAGCTGAAGAAGTACTCCCCAAAGCTGCGCAAGCGCGTAGTATTCACCGAAGTTAAGTAGTTAATAATATAGGGCAGCACACCGTTTGCGGTGGGTTGTCCTATTTATTTTGCCCGTGGACCGCTGTTGGTCGACTGGCCGCGGGCGATTTTGCGTGGATCATCAAATTTTTTACCTAACTGGCAGTGCGTGCGCGAACGGTCAATTGTGCGCAAGGTAAACAATGATAACGGTTCATAGCGCTAATAAACCGGCATAAAGGCGCATCCGTGCACAAAGCACACACAGAAGTTAGCAGTGGCGCGCAGTTGCCATCAATAATTAGGTCAGGCTAATTGTAGATGAAGAAATAAGCGGTGTAATTTTACGAAAGTTTCTGTTACATTAGAGGGTGGCTGGCGGAAACAACTTTTCGCCGGCGCAAAAAGAATAGGTGGGTGATTGCGCTTTGGGAGTTTCAATCCGACAAATGACGAATGATGACGCCGCTGCAATCTGTGCTTATTCACGCATGCCGCAAGTGTACGTTCCGGCCGCGATGATTCCGCCGCATGATGAAGATGACGTGCTCGCACGCATCCGTAACTTCACGGGGACGGATCAGATGTACGTCGTGGTGCTTGACGAAACGGGTGCGGTCATCGGCAACATCGATTTGTATTGGCAAATCGGGCCTGAGGGTGAACCAGATCTCGCAAACCGCGAACTTGGTTACGCGCTCAGTCCCGAGTACTGGCACCGGGGAGTCATGACGGACGCACTGGCCCAGGTACTTCGACGGGCTTTTGCGGCGGAGGTCGAGAACGTCCATGCGAGTGTTTATGCCGACAACGTTGCGTCAATTAAGCTGCTATTGGGCCTGGGCTTTAAACAGCACGTCAATCCCATGCAGCCGGGAACTTTGGACTTCACCTGTACGGCAACAGATTTTGCAGCAGCCAAATAGACAAAAGTGAATAATTTGTATATTTGACCCAAAATGTCACAATATTTCCAGAAAATGACGGTAAGAAAAATGCCATGTGGCGCGTAATCAAGAGGAAAAGCGCAATTAAGCGCCCCCGCAAGTGCCGAGTTAATGGTATAATTGAATGTAAGTAAATGAGAAAATGAGTCCGGGGGTTTCCAGATGGTTTCGCAAGAAGAATATACAGAATTGTACAAGAAGCGTCTCGAAATGATTGAAGACGATCAGCAGTATACAGTGCTGGCCAGCATGAACAAGCCAATGGCCGATGGTGCCAAAATTGTCACACAGTACATTGTTTATACTGACTTTAAAAAGGACGGTCAAAAAGTTAAGACCAGTTCAATTTTCGTCTACACACCATTCGCGAATATCGATAAGTATGGGCACTCGAAGGCTGATTTCCAGGCGCAGTTGCTCTTTGAACTGAACGAATGGAACGACGCGATGCACATCACCGTGCTGGAGACCCTTGGGAGCGAAAGTCGCTTGGCCTTCTTCGACTACCAGAATTACGGACTTGCCCAGCTTGCCCTGCGTTCGCTTCTGAACCTGGCCAACAAGCTGAGTGTGAAGACCATCGAGGGCAACATTAGCTCCTTTGATAAAGAGAAGTTCGCCAAGATTGTCCACATCTTCGAGAAGTTCAACTTCACCGTCACGGTTAAGGATGCTGAACACGGCATCGGCCGGATTGACAAGACCCTATAAGTAGTTAGATTAAAGCTTACGTGAACTGATGATTGGTTTCAGTTGACGCGAGCTTTTTTAGTTGCGGCGCGCGATTGTTGTCTTGGCAACTTTGCTGACATGCCGGCTGCACCAAATCAGAAAACATCACAAGGACACGCGCGGTGGCTTGCAAATGGGAAACTACATAATTTAGTTGACGTGGCAGGTGCGCAATGCTAAACTACTCCTTGTGTTAAAAACTCTACCTAAGACTCAGGGGGCTTTGCCTTAATAATCCTGCCGAGGTGGTATCGATTTGATTATGATACCTCTATGTCTTGGTGGACATGGAGTTTTTTTATGTAAAAAATTCCACCACAATCTAATAGGAGGTGAAACACATGAGTGAAGCAATTATTGCTAAGAAGGCAGAAATCGTTGCTGGTATCACGGATCAGTTCAAGAACGCGGAATCCGCTGTTGTTGTTAACTACCGTGGTCTGACGGTTGCCCAAGTTACTGAACTGCGTAAGGAATTGCGTGAAGCAGGTGTCAAGATGGAAGTCATCAAGAACACTTACCTCCGCCGTGCCGCTGACGCTGCAGGTTACGAAGGCCTCGACGATGTCTTCTCTGGTCCTACTGCTATTGCGTTCGGTTCTGAAGATGTTACGGCTCCTGCCCGCATCATGAAGAAGTTCGCTAAGCAGTTCGACGCCCTTGAAATTAAGGGTGGTTTCATCCAGGGCAAGCTCGCATCCCTGGAACAGATCGACGAACTCGCTGGTCTGCCAGACCGCGACGGTATGCTGTCCATGCTTCTGTCTGTTCTGCAGGCACCAGTACGCAACGTGGCATACGCAGTCAAGGCTGTTGCCGAAAAGGGCGAAGAACCAGCAGCTTAATGGCCGCTTGATTCCGTCCCATCGTTTCAAAATAAATATAATCATACAATTGGAGGAAACCAATCATGGCATTGGACACACAAGCAATTGTCGACCAGCTTAAGGATGCAACCATTCTTGAACTGAACGACCTCGTAAAGGCAATCGAAGACGAATTTGGTGTTACTGCAGCAGCTCCTGTAGCAGCAGCAGGCGCAGCAGCAGGTGCTGCTGAAGAAGAAAAAGACAGCTTCAACGTTGAACTGACTGAAGTAGGTCAGGAAAAGGTTAAGGTTATCAAGGAAGTTCGTGCTATCACCGGACTTGGCTTGAAGGATGCTAAGGGCGTTGTTGACGCTGCTCCTTCTAACGTTAAGGAAGATGTTGCAGCTGACGAAGCTAACAAGATCAAGGAACAGCTCGAAGCTGTTGGTGCAACGGTTACCCTTAAGTAATCACCCTGCACAACCTGCACTAGGCCCTGTCAAGTTGACAGATGAAATAATATAAAGTTTTGTCTATTTCTAAATGGCTTCACTCCAGTAT
>NZ_RRYD01000043.1 GCF_004010095.1 Lacticaseibacillus hulanensis
AGCCGAGTTCTCCTTGTATATGATCTTGTGGTGATTTCATTGTACAAGGACTCAGGCTGTGAGTCTTTTCTATTTGGTTAATTTGTTGCACTTACATTGTAAATTCGTCAAACAAAAAAGAGCGGCAGGTTGGCGTCTTCTTGCTCGGGGATACTAGTCTGCCACTCGCTGTGTTTAAACCTTAACAGTAGTCAATAATCACTCCGCACTGGTCTTGTAATCCTGCATCATTTCTTCAACAACCGTCTGCACTGGCTGAATGGAGTGCACCATCGAAATCCCGGTCCCCACGGAGACATACCCATGCTCTAAGTCACCATCGAGCATCCCTATGCGCATACCACTGGTACCGCCCATCAGTTTCCCGTTAGTTTGCTTTGCTTCCAGCAACGGCAACTTGTTGTCATTGGCGACAAGTTCATCGCGCAGCTTTGTCGGGAGGGACCGGTAGTAATCCGGTGTTGTCCGGAACAAGCGCAGATCCTCAGCAGTTGAATCAACAATCAACTGCTTGACGTTCTCAGCCGCCGGATTTTCGACCGTTGGAATCAGCCGTGAGCCCACGTAGACACCTTCAGCACCGAGAGCGAAAGCCGCGTTCACCGTCCGCGCATCAGCAATCCCGCCAGCAAGCAACACGGGAATCTTAACAGCATCGGCAATCATCGGCATGATGGCAAAGGAGCCAATCTCACCACCGGGCATGGTGCCACCCTCATCAAAACCGGTCGCCACGTACACATCGGCCCCCTGCGCCTCAACAGCCTGCGCATCCGCAATTGATGGCTGGAGCGACCGCACCACAGTTTTAATCCCGTGCTTCTTGAGCGTCGCCATGATTTCTGGGTCAACTCCGTAAGTGGCACTGTTCACGCCGCCCAGCGAGTTGAGCAACACTGCAGGCACGTGTTCCTCAATGACCACGTCCAATATTTTCTGGGTAAAAATCGAGGTGTCGCTGGCGGCAACAATTAGGGTCACAGCAAATGGCTTATCGGTCAGCTGCTGCACCTGCTTAACCTGGTCCCGCATGCGCTTAGCGGTCTCATCGGCGCTGGCGGTGACAGTATGTTGCCCGGCGTTGGGGCCGAGGATACCGAGCCCACCGGCGTTGCTGACGGCGGCGACAAACTTGGCGTCTGTCAGCCACGACATCGCCCCCTGAACAAACGGGTACTTGATTCCTAGAATTGACGCGACACGATTCAATGTAATTACCTCACTTTTCAGTATTTAAGGTCACTATACAAGCCGTCACGGCGGGCTTCAACTGGCAATAATGGGGAAAATGTGCGTTAAGTGTCACTTAACTGGTATAATGTCCGTTAAAGAGGTGCACCATGAATAAAAATGATCTGCGTTACCGCAAAACCGAGGCCAACTTGAAGCAAGCCTATCTCGAATTACTAGTTGACCACGACTGCACGGACATCACCGTCAAGCAGTTGTGCTCGCTGGCTCAGTGCGCCCGTAACACCTTCTACCAGCATTACCTCGACCTGCCAACGCTGCGCGACCACATCATCGACCAGGTACTTGTGAACATGGCGGACGCTTTCAGTAGCCCCGAAAGCGACCTACATGCGATTGACTCCGATCAAATCAACGCGTACTGCAAAGGCATCATCGCCAGCGTGGTCAGGGAAAGACACGCACTGCAAATCCTGTTCAGCAAGGACGACGGGACCTTCCAGAAACGACTCGCCGATGTCATCTACGCGCAAGTCTTGGCTGGCGACCGCACACTTTCCCTTGTTGCTGACACCCCGCGTAACCGCATGAACACCGCGTACTTGGCATCCGCGGTTGCCGGTTTCATCGCCAGATGGCTGGCCGAGCCAACCGTCACCTCACAGATGGCGGAGCAGACACTGCAAAATATCCACCGTGCAACCATTAACACGAGTTCGGCGTATCTAGCGGGCAACGCGGATTGACGAGTGGACGTCGGCCAGTCTCCACCTTCGAACGGTTACTGTTGCAATTCCCCAACATTAGGCCTAAGCTAAAACCAATCGTGTGCGACTAATAAGGAGAATAATCATGCCGGACCATGTCCAACTAGCAAACCAGCTGTGCTTCAGCGTCTACAACGTTAACCGCCTCTTCAACAAGTTTTACCAGGAGGCACTGAAGGATTTCGACCTGACCTACCCGCAATACTTGCTGCTGACGGTGCTGTGGAACGAAGATCACCGTGAACTGCGCGATCTCGGTGACGCACTGCACCTCAGCTCCAACACTTTGACTCCGCTACTCAAGCGGCTGGAAAGTCGCGGTTGGGTCACACGGACCCACCCAGAAACCGACAAACGGCGCCTGATTGTCAGCCTGACTGCCCACGCCAAGGCACAGGAAGCCCCAATTCAGGCGGCACTGGTTAAGTGTCTGGGCCACTATGCCCTCACCATCGATGATTACCAGCAGGCGCTGGCGCTGAACCAAAAGCTCGAAGCCGGCCTCAGCAACTGAGGTCGTTTATTTTTAAAATATTAATCGTGCACGATTAAAAAAGATGGAGGTAACATTCTTATGGATTTTGATGTAATCATGATTGGTTCAGGTCATTCTACCTGGCACGCGGCCGTGGCGTTAACGCAACTCGGCAAGCACGTCGCCATCGTTGAAAAGGACCTTGTTGGTGGCACCTGTACTAACTACGGCTGCGACGCCAAGATTGCGCTAGATGGCCCATTTCAGCTGAAGGAACAACTCGCACGCTTCCAAGGTAACGGTGTCGACAACGTGCCGACAATCAACTGGCCCGACCTGATGAACTACAAGCACCAAGTCATCGACCAATTTGCACCGGCAATGACCGGACTCTTCACCAAGATGGGTATCCAGATGACCACCGGAAGTGCCAAGCTAACCGATGCACACACCGTGTCGGTTGCGGGCAAGGACTACACGAGCGAGTACATCGTGCTGGGCACGGGGCAGCGTCCAGCCACACTGAACATCCCCGGTGACGAATACATCCACGACAGCCGGGAATTCCTCGACCTGTCAGATATGCCAGAGCGCCTCGTCTTCATCGGTGCCGGCATCATCGCCATGGAATTTGCCTCCATGGCCGCCAGCATGGGCAAAGACGTCCACATCGTCGAGTTCAGCGACAAGGCCCTGGCACCGTTCAACCAGGATTACGTTGCGCGCTTGCAAAAGAAGCTCGAGCAACAGGGCGTGCACTTCCACTTTGGTGAAGCCGTGTCCGCCGTCAGCAAAACTGCGACCGGCCTCACCGTCACCACCAAGAGCGGTCTGACCATCGACACCGACTACATCCTCGGCGCAACCGGTCGTGTGGCGAACGTGGAGGGCCTCGGCCTCGAAGCCCTTGGGATTGAGGCGTCCCGCCGCGGTATCAAGGTCAACGACCACCTGCAAACGGCCGTGCCAAACATCTTCGCCAGTGGTGACGTCATCGACAAGCCCCAGGCCAAGCTGACCCCCGTGGCCATCTTCGAATCCAACTACATCGCCAGTGTCATTGCCGGGCAAACCGCACCAATCAGCTACCCCGCAATTCCAAGCGTGGTCTTCACCATGCCCCGGTTGGCCCAGGTCGGCGTCAGCATCGACACCGCCAAGGCCCACCCCGATGACTACCGCATCCAGGTTCTTAAGTACGGCGAGCAGGCCACGTTCGAATTCAAGCGCGCCCTCGACGCCGAGGCAACCCTGGTCTTCGATAAAGATGGCTACCTAGTTGGTGCCAGCCTGTACGCGGACGACGGCGAGGAGACCATTAACCTGCTCACCATGCTAATTAACGGCCGCTACACCGCGGGGATGCTGCAGCAGCAAATCTTCGCGTTCCCGAGCGCCGCTTCCGGCATCATTGATACGCTGAGCATTCTCTTGCCCCGTTAATTCTGACTACCAAATGAAAACACCTGTTGCACTAATCCTTCCGGGAGGATTAGTGCAACAGGTGTTTTTACGTAAGAACATTGGACCAATATGGTTGTCAGCGATTCAAAGCTGAAAGATTCCAAACGGCCGCAATACGTTCAACGTTTCCACAAAACCTCTCGGCGCAATCTGAAAATGCAGGGACGCGACTTAAGCTAACGGCCACCTGTTCCTACACGGCGATTGAACTAATGTGGCACAGGAAATATAGGAAAAGCACAAGCCCGACGTCCTCGCATCAACGGTGCCAAACCACATCCATTTGCAGCCAATTTTTGCGTTATCATGGAGACGAAGATTTCAGAGAGGATTGATAGCATGTTAGATAAAATGTGGCTCCAGCAGCTGCCCGTGCAGCCAGTGCAACAGGTCGTACCCGTTGGCGGCGGCGATGTTAACGCGGCCTACCGCTTGCAGGCGGCTGGCCAGACCTATTTTCTCCTCGTGCAACCGCACATGGCCGCTGATTTCTACGCTGGTGAAATTGCTGGTCTAGCCGCGTTTGCCCAGGCGGACGTGCTCGCCCCGCGGGTCTTGGGGCACGGCCAGATTAATGGGGATGCCTACTTGCTGCTTAGCTACCTAACTAGCGGTCACGGCAGCCAGGCGGACCTCGGGCGCTTGCTGGCGCATCTGCACTCCTTTACGAGTCCAGACGGTCGCTTCGGTTTTGACCAGCCCTACGCCGGCACCAGTGTCAGCTTCAGCAATGACTGGGTGGATACTTGGCAGGAACTGTTTGTGCACCAGCGACTGGATAAGCTAGCGGACCACATTGTGCAAAAGGGTTTGTGGTCGCAGCAGGAGTACGCACTTTACTCGCAGGCCCGCCAAGTGATTACCGCTGCCCTAGCGCAACACAAGAGTACGCCCGTTCTGCTGCACGGTGATTTGTGGAGCGGCAACTACATGTTTACCGCTGACGGGCGCCCGGCACTAATCGATCCGGCGGCGGTTTACGGTGACCGCGAGTTTGATATTGGCGTCACGACCGTCTTTGGCGGTTTCGGCCCCGACTTCTACGCCGCGTATCAAGATGCCTTGCCGATGGACGACGGCTGGCAGCAGCGGCTGAACTTCTACCGGCTGTATTACCTGATGGTGCACTTGGACAAGTTCGGCAGTGGCTATGCTGATGCCGTGATGGGGACACTGCAACAGGTAATTGCGCGTGAATAGAGTGAATTAAATGTGAACGATACGCTGCGGGCAGCAGGCCAAACACTGGCAGCACCTATTCAGCATCCTTGACGGCACGATTCTGGCACGATACCGGAACCGTGCCGTTTAGTATTTCCTGGCGACAGCCATATTTGCTCCGCTGGCCAAGGCTAGCCGCTGACATTGATTGACTTAGCTGGCGCGGCTACCTTCTGCCGTATACCTAGATGTTTTACGAAGCATACAAAAACTCCTTCCAGAGCTGGCAAGCTTTAATGCTTCGCTTGTCTACCCAAGAAGGAGTTTCGCTGGTAAAAATATTCGTGGCAGCTGCTTAATAAAGTAAGTTAGTCACTTTCTCGCCGCTCTAGATTAACGGTCTCGTTTGCGCCGGCGATCAGCAATCCCGAGCAGGAACATCAGCGTTGCACCGAGCCACGTGAGACTAGTGGCGTGACCGTCACCAGTCTGTGGTAACTCTCTGTGGGTCGCAGTCTGACCTTGCGCTTGCGCCGCTGCCTGTTTCTTACCAGTCGTCCGACCATTGTCCGACGTCCGCTTGATTCTGGTCGTGCCTGAATCGCCTGCTGCATCACCGGTAGTTACTCCACCAAACGTCGATGGCAACCCAGGGTGACCGGTCTCCGCGGTGGTGCTTGGCGGGGTAACATGAGTTGCTGGCTTCGTCGGTCTTGGCGCCGGAAGCTTGCTAAAGAGCACGGTGAAAATTTGGGCGTGGTCGTCATCATGATCAAACACGGCCCCGACCGTCCCATCACTCACAAGGTTGTAACCCTGGCTAATGACGGTTTGAATGGCGGTCGTAATTTGTGCGTGGTCAACTGGTGTGTCGCTCTTGCCACCAATTTGCTGGTCATGGATTAGGTGATTGCCTGACCCATCAACATAAGCCACCGTTGCCGTCTGGAGATTTGGTACGTACTCCAGCGTCGTCTCACCAGGTTCGTTTGGCACCACCTTGTTCTGGTTCTCAACTGGTGTGTAACCAGGAACGTCTGGGTAATCCGTGGTGCTGATTGGGTCACCTGGGAACCCAGTGATTTGAACTGGAGTCTTCGGTGTCAGTTGTTCACCATTAGGACCCTTAGGCACAATCGTTGTGGTCAGCTCGGCCTTTGGAATTTGGTCAAAGACCACGGTGAACTTCTGTGGCTGGTCGTCAATGTGGTCGAAGGTCGCACCAATTGTGCCGTCGCTAACCAGTACATAATTCTGGTTAATTACCTTTTGAATATTGGCTTTAATCTGACCGTGAACTACCGCTGTGTCACTGTCACCCGTGATGACTTGGTCCGGCGTAATCAACTGCTTGCCTGACTTATCAACGTAGGTCACGATTGCGGTCTGAATGTTTGGCGTGTACTCAATCGTCGTTTCGCTTGGCTCGTCTGGCACTACCTTGTTCTGGTTTTCGCTTGGTGTGTAGCCTGGAACATCTGGGTAGTCCGTCGTACTGATTGGGTCGCCTGGGAAACCAGTGATTTGAACCGGAGTCGTTGGGGTCAGTGGACCGTTTGGACCCTTTGGCACAATCGTTGTGGTCAACTCGGCCTTTGGAATTTGGTCAAAGACCACAGTGAACTTCTGCTGCTTGCCATCGTTGTGGTCGAATGTCGCTCCGACTGTACCATCAGAGACCAGGACGTAACTCTGGTTAATTACCTTTTGGATGTTCCCCGTAATCTGACTGTGAACCACCGCCGTGTCACTGTCACCAGTGATGACTTGATCAGGCGTAATCAGTTGCTTACCAGACTTATCAATGTAGGTCACGATTGCGGTCTGCGTGTTTGGCGTGTACTCAATCGTCGTTTCGCCAGGTTCGTCTGGCACTACCTTGTTCTGGTTTTCGCTTGGTGTGTAGCCTGGAACATCTGGGTAGTCCGTCGTACTGATTGGGTCACCTGGGAAACCAGTGATTTGAACTGGAGTCTTCGGTGTCAGTTGTTCACCATTAGGACCCTTAGGCACAATTGTCGTTGTCAGCTTGGCCTTAGGAACTTGGCCGAAAGTTACGGTGAATTTCTGAATGTTGTCGTCGTTGTGGTCAAACGTTGCGCCAACTGTCCGATCATCAACTAGTACGTATCCTTCGTCGATAACCTTTTGAACGTTAGCCATGAGTTGCGCGTGGTCAACAGCGGTGTCTGACTTTCCAGTGATAGTCTGGTCAGTGATTAGCCGATTACCAGACTCGTCCACGTATGTCACGATGGCTTTCTGGTCATTAGCCGTGTAATCAACCGTTGTATCGCCCGGCTCGTCTGGCACTACCTTGTTCTGGTTTTCGCTTGGTGTGTAGCCTGGAACATCTGGGTAGTCCGTCGTACTGATTGGGTCACCTGGGAACCCAGTGATTTGAACTGGAGTCGTTGGGGTCAGTGGTTCACCATTAGGACCCTTAGGCACAATCGTTGTGGTCAGCTTGGCCTTTGGAATTTGATCAAAGACCACGGTGAACTTCTGTGGCTGGTCGTCAATGTGGTCGAAGGTCGCGCCAATTGTGCCGTCGCTAACCAGTACATAATTCTGGTTAATTGCCTTTTGGATGTTGGCTTTAATCTGACTGTGAGCTACTGACGAGTCACTGTCACCAGTGATGACTTGGTCAGGAGTAATCAACTTCTGACCTGATTTGTCCACATAGGTCACTACTGCAGTCTGCGTATTCGGTGTGTACGTAATGGTAGTTTCGCCGGGTTCGTTCGGCACCACCTTGTCCTGGTCATCCCTTGGGGTGTAACCAGGAACATCCGGGTAGTCCGTCGTACTGATCGGGTCACCTGGGAAACCAGTAATTTGAACTGGAGTCGTTGGGGTCAGCGGACCGTTTGGACCCTTAGGCACAAGGGTTGTCGTCAGTTCAGCCTTAGGAACCTGACCAAAGACTACCGTGAACTTCTGCTGGTTATCATCAATGTGATCAAACGTCGCGCCAACCGTCCAATCATCAACTAGAACGTATCCTTCGTTGATAACCTTTTGAATGTTGGTCATGAGTTTTGTGTGGTCAACAGCGGTGTCTGACTTCCCAGTAATAGTTTGGTCTGGCGTAATCAGCTGCTGACCAGACTCATCTACGTAACTCACTACTGCAGTCTGCGTATTCGGCGTATACATAATCGTTGTGTCGCCGGGTTTGTTCGGCACCACCTCGTTCTGATTCTTATCAGGTGTGTAACCAGGAACGTCTGGGTAATCCGTCTCGCTGATTGGGTCACCGGGGAAACCAGTTACCTGTGCTGGCGTGGTTGGCGTCAGTGGACCGTTTGGACCCTTTGGCACAAGGGTCGTCGTTAGTTCTGCCTTAGGAACTTGGCCAAAAACCACTGTAAACCTTTGTGGCTGCTTATCGTTGTGGTCAAAGGTTGCTCCAACTGTGCCATCCTTAGTTAAAACATATCCCTGACCAATTACCTTTTGGATATTAGGCGCAATTTGGCCATGACCAACTACAGTATCGCTGTCACCTGTGATGACCTGGTCTGGTGTAATCAGCTCCTTACCAGACTCGTCTACATAAGTCACTACCGCGCTTTGCGAGTTTGGCGTGTACTCAACCGTCGTCTCACCTGGTTCGTTCGGCACCACCTTGTCCTGGTCATCCCTTGGTGTGTAACCAGGAACATCCGGGTAGTCCGTCGTACTGATTGGGTCACCTGGGAAACCAGTAATTTGAACTGGAGTCGTTGGTGTCAGCGGACCGTTTGGACCCTTTGGCACAAGGGTTGTCGTTAACTCCGCCTTGGGAACTTGGTCAAAGACCACGGTGAACTTCTGCTGCTCACCATCGTTGTGGTCGAAGGTCGCTCCGACTGTGCCGTCGCTAACCAATACATAATTCTGGTTAATTATCTTTTGGATATTATCCGTAATCTGACTGTGAACTACCGCCGTGTCACTGTCACCACTAATTGTTTGATCTGGAGTAATCAGCTGTTTACCAGACTTATCCACATAGGTCACTACTGCAGTCTGCATGTTTGGTGTGTACTCAATCGTCGTTTCACCGGGCTCATTTGGCACTAGCTTGCTCTGGTTCTTGCTTGGCGTGTAACCAGGAACATCTGGGTAGTCGGTCGCACTGATTGGGTCACCTGGGAAACCAGTAATTTGAACTGGAGTCGTTGGTGTCAGCGGACCGTTTGGACCCTTTGGCACAAGGGTTGTAGTTAGTTCTGCCTTAGGAACCTGACCGAAAGTTACAGTAAATTTCTGATTATTATCGTCATTGTGGTCAAACGTAGCGCCAACTGTCCGATCATCAACTAGTACGTACCCTTCGTTGATAATCTTTTGGATATTGAGCGTGAGCTGCGAGTGGTCAACTGTTGTATCCGACTTTCCAGTCATGGTCTGGTCAGCAATTAGCTGATTACCAGACTCGTCCACATATTTCACAATCGCGGTCTGCGAATTCGGCGTGTAGGTGATAGTTGTCTCGCCCGGCTCGTTCGGTACCTTCTTGTTCTGGTTTTCAACAGGCGTGTAACCAGGAACGTCTGGGTAATCCATTTTGCTGATGGGGTCACCTGGGAAACCAGTGACCTGTTTAGGCGTCGTTGGCTTCAACGGCTGGCTATTAGGACCCTCTGGCACAAGGGACGTCGTTAACTCTGCCTTAGGAACTTGACCAAAGACCACGGTGAACTTCTGCTGCTCACCATCGTTGTGGTCGAAGGTCGCTCCGACTGTGCCATCGCTAACCAATACATAATTATGGTTAATTATCTTTTGGATATTATCCGTAATTTGACTGTGAACTACCGCCGTGTCACTGTCACCACTAATTGTTTGATCTGGAGTAATCAGCTGCTTACCAGACTTATCCACATAGGTCACTACTGCAGTCTGCGTGTTTGGTGTGTACTCAATCGTCGTTTCACCGGGCTCGTTTGGCACTAGCTTGTTCTGATTCTTATTAGGGGTGTAACCAGGAACATCTGGGTAATCCGTCTCGCTGATTGGGTCGCCTGGGAAACCAGTTACTTGCTTAGGCGTCGTTGGGGTCAACGGCTGACCCTTAGGACCTTCTGGCACAATAGTTGTTGTGAGCTTTGCCTTTGGAACTTGGCCAAAGACTACCGTGAACTTCTGCGGCTGATTATCGTTGTGATCAAACGCTGCGCCAACCGTCCCATCCTTCGTCAAAACAAATCCCTGACCGATAACCTTTTTAATGTTTGTCGCAATTTGACCGTGATCAACTGCGGTATCACTGTCACCGGTGACTGTCTGTTCAGGAGTGATCAGCTGCTTACCGGATTCGTCTACATATTCCACAATCGCGGTCTGCGTATTTGGCGTGTAATCTACCTGTGTCTCGCCTGGCTCGTTTGGTACCTTCTTGTTCTGGTCCTCAATTGGTGTGTAACCAGGAACATCAGGGTAATCCGTCACACTGATTGGGTCACCTGGGAAGCCAGTGATTTGAACTGGGGTCGTGGGTGTCAGTGGTTCGCCATTAGGACCCTTAGGCACAATCGTCGTTGTCAGCTTGACCTTTGGAACTTGACCGAAAGTTACAGTGAATTTCTGATTTTTACCATCAATGTGGTCAAAAATTGCACCAACCGTCCGGTCATCAACTATTACGTATCCTTCATTGATAACCTTTTGGATATTGGTCATGAGTTGTGAGTGGTCAACCGCGGTGTCTGACTTCCCAGTGATAGTCTGGCCAGTAATTAGCTGATTGCCTGATTCGTCTACATAGGTCACTACTGCAGTTTGCGTATTTGGCGTGTAATCTACCTGTGTCTCGCCTGGCTCGTTTGGTACCTTCTTGTTCTGGTCCTCAATTGGTGTGTAACCAGGAACATCAGGGTAGTCCGTCGTACTGATCGGGTCACCTGGGAAACCAGTAATTTGAACTGGAGTCGTTGGTGTCAGCGGACCGTTTGGACCCTTAGGCACAAGTGGCGTCGTCAACTTGACCTTTGGAACTTGGCCAAAGACTACTGTGAATTTCTGCTGTTCACCATCCTTGTGATCAAAGGTCGCGCCAACCGTACCATCTTTAGTCAGAACATATCCCTGACCAATTACTTTTTGAATGCTCGTCGCAATCTGACTGTGACCAACTGCAGTATCACTATCCCCAGTGACAGTTTGGTCTGGGGTAATCAGTTGCTTACCGGATTCATCCACAAAGCTTACCGTAGCGGTCTGCGTATTCGGAATGTAGATGATGGTTGTCTCGCCCGGCTCGTTCGGTACCTTCTTGTCTTGGTTCTGGTTCGGATCAGGCGTGTAACCGGGAACGTCTGGGTAATCCGTGTCACTGATTGGGTCACCTGGGAACCCAGTGACCTGTTTTGGTGTCGTTGGGGTCAATGGCTGATCATTTGGCCCCTTTGGCACAAGGGTCGTCGTCAGTTCTGCCTTAGGGACCTGCCCAAAGACTACTGTAAACCTCTGTGGCTGTTTATCGTTGTGATCAAAGGTCGCTCCAACCGTGCCATCCTTAGTCAGAACATATCCCTGACCAATTACTTTTTGAATGCTCGTCGCAATCTGACTGTGACCAACTGCAGTATCACTATCCCCAGTGACAGTTTGGTCTGGGGTAATTAGTTGCTTACCGGACTCATCCACAAAGCTTACCGTAGCGGTCTGCGTATTCGGAATGTAGATGATGGTTGTCTCGCCCGGCTCGTTCGGTACCTTCTTGTCTTTGTTATGGTTCGGATCAGGCGTGTAACCAGGAACGTCTGGGTAATCCGTGTCACTGATTGGATCACCTGGGAAACCAGTAATCTGTTTTGGTGTCGTTGGGGTCAACGGCTGATCATTTGGCCCCTTTGGCACGAGGGTCGTCGTCAGTTCTGCCCTTGGATTCTGGGTAAACGTCACGGTGAACTTCTGGTCCTTGTCGTCATAGTGGTCAAACGCCGCACCAACCGTGTGATCATCAACTAGGCTGTAGCCTTGGTTGATGACCTTCTGGATGCTCGTCATGAGTTGTGTGTGGTCCACTGCGGTATCACTGTCACCGGTGATTGTCTGGTCTGGGGTAATCAACTGCTGGCCAGACTTATCAACGAAGCTTACCGTAGCGGTCTGCGTATTCGGCGTGTAGATGATGGTTGTCTCGCCCGGCTCTTTCGGTACCTTCTTGTCCTGGTTCTGGTTCGGATCAGGCGTATAACCAGGAACATCTGGGTAATCCGTGTCACTGATTGGGTCACCTGGGAAACCAGTTACCTGTTTTGGTGTCGTTGGGGTCAACGGCTGGTCATTCGGCCCCATTGGTACAAGGGTCGTCGTCAGTTCCGCCCTAGGGTTCTCGGTAAACGTCACAGTGAACTTCTGGTCCTTGTCATCATAGTGGTCAAAGGCCGCACCAACCGTCCGATCATCAACCAGGCTGTAGCCCTGGTTGATGACCTTCTGGATGCTCGTCATGAGTTGCGTGTGGTCAACTGCGGTATCACTGTCACCGGTGATTGTCTGGTCTGGGGTAATCAACTGCTGGCCAGACTTATCAACGAAGCTTACCGTAGCGGTCTGCTTCTTTGGCACGTACTTAACAATTGTGTCACCAGGTTTATTTGGCACCACTGTTGTTTGGCCTTCGTCAGGGGTGTAGCCAGGAACATCTGGGTAATCCGTTTCATTGATTGGGTCACCAGGCTTCCCGCTGAACGTCTTTGGCTCGGCTGGCGTGAGTGGCTTTCCGTCCGGTCCCTGTGGCACCAAAGTGGTAGTCACGCTGGCGTTTTCAACTGGCACCAGGACTACGACAAAAGTTTGGTTACTGTCACTATTGTGGTCAAAGGTTGCACCAATTGTCCCATCCTTAGAAACCGTGTAACCTTTGTCCATTGCGGCCTGAATGCTGGACGCAATTTGACTGTGATCAACTTTAGCGTCAGTTTTGCCAGTAATTGTCTGGCTTGGCAGCAACGTGTTGTTAGCTTGGTCGACAAAAGTGACAACTGCCGTCTGCTCGTCAGTACTGTAGGTGACGGTAACGGTGGCACTTGGCTTTCCATCAACATCAGGCGTGCTGAATGAAGCTGCCTGTACGGTGGTCTGATCTGGCGTGTATCCCGCAACTTCTGGGCTATCGATAGCCGCAACTGTACCAGCTTGCCAGTCAGAGAAAGTAACTTCCTTGGTAACGAGGTCCTCGGTTCCAGTCCGGGTCAAGTTAGCAGTTTGAGTCTGTGTCGCTGGAGTAGGCACTTTCGTCGGTGTGCTTGGATTGACGTACTTAATCACACGTGTCGCCGTTGCACTAAAGTCACTCGGCTTAGCATCGTGTGGGTCCTCGGGGGTGACGTCAGCAACGTCATGTGCCAGCTGCACAATGAAGGGCTGGTCTGCATCGTCATCACTATCAAAGACAATGCCATCCTTGGTTCCATCGCTGACTAACTTGTAGCCTTGATCAGTGTACGCTTTAATCCGCTCGGCACTGCTGTAGCTGGATGTTGTTCCTGAATCACCGGTAACGCTATCGACATCACCTAGTGTTTTGTTATTGTCCGTAACGTCTTGATAGGTAATCGTCGCGGTTTGCGTCTTGACTACCGGCGTCTTTTGGAAAATCAAAGTGACCGTTTGTGGGTCTTTAGTGAAGTCAGTGACATTGCCCTCCGTCTTCAGGTAGGTGTAGCCATCAATCGTCTTTGCCTGTGAGCTGAGCACAAATGGTGAACCCACAACCCCACCAGTAGTGGTGTCTGGTTGCAGTGTCGTGTGTCCTTCATCCTGGTACTTAACGGTGATTGTGCTCGTCGTGATTTGCTGAACGTATAAATGTTCACTGTAGGAGTATGAGGTTGTCGCCCCGGGAGCGAGCGACAGTTCCGGGGTTTCAAACTGTTCCGCCGTATCCCCATTAGACTCAAAAGACTTCCCGTTAGGCTTTCCAGTAACTGGTTCCGGTGTTAGCATATCCCCAAAACTGTCGTTACTCTCATTAGGGGTCTTGTAGTTACCAACAATCAAGGTATCGTTATCAGTCGGCGTAAAATACAATGTCAACCCGTTGTCAGATTTGGTTGCATTCGAGATAGTGGCCGACCCATCCCCATTGGAATAAATGGGAATCCCGTCCGCCTCGTCCAATGAGGTATCAACCAGCGTCCCGAACTTCACCTTACTCAAAGTAGCGGTACCATTATTTCTAATCGTGACGGTATGGTTGAAGGAACCACTAGCGTCAACTGACAGCGTTTCTGTAATCGTTAGTTGATCGGTAGCGTCTTCAGTCGTGAGTCGAAGATAAGGCGTACCATCTTCAGCGGTGCTCGTTTCGTACTTAATAGGTTCACGGTCGTGATTGGGATATGCCAATGGCTGATAGTCCTTAACACCTTTAGTTAAATCACGCATGTAATAAGCAGCTGTATCACCATTAGCGTGGGTGTAAGTGTGCTCTATTTGGTCAGCATTATCTGTCACTGTGTTATTGAATAGTGGATAACCCCACTCTTCATAGCCGGCAATTACATCGCGTCCCGGTTTAATCGTGAACGTGTAACTCTTACCATCATTTTCAACTATCCTGGAAAGCGAGATTGTTGCTGGGTCTTCTACTGTCTTCCAGGTTAACGTGTCTGCTTGCGTTGCCGAAACTGGGTCCACAGCAGTCTTAACTTCCGGGCTGGATGGTAAATTCACCACAGACGCATCATTATCTGCGGTTGAGTCAGATACTGCTGGGCCACCATCTGTCGCGCCGGTAGTTACTACCGGTGCCTCATCTGCGTTCTCGGTCTGCACTGTGCTTGCTTCGTCTGTGTTCGCGTTAGATGCAGTTGCAGCTTCATCTGTTGCTTCAGCCGTCGCCGTGTCCGCCTTGTCTGCCCTATCAGTATCCGCCGTAGCATTCTCATCGCTGGCCACGTTAGTCGCGGTCCCTACCGCATCTACAACTTCGGTAGACGTAACGGCTTTCGCATCCGCTGCCGGTTTGACCGCATCGCCACTATTTTGATTTCCAGGTGCTGCGGTTTCCTCAGCCGTGACGCTTGGGCTTGGTGCCGCTTCTTCATTCGTCTTAGCGTCTTCCGCAACACTCGTTTCATCGGCAACAAGCTTTTTGGCCTGATCATCCTGGCCGGCTTGTTCGTCGTTAGCAGGCGCGATTGACTCAGCATCCTGAGCTGCTACTTCTGAAGTCACCGGGGCCGTCTCCGCTCCAGCCTGCGCAGCATTTTCAGTCGCTGCTGGTTTGCTCGACTCTGCAGTTTGATCTTCTGCCGCGCCGGTTTGCTCAGCAGTACTTGACGCCGCACTTTCAGCAGATTCCTTCGTATCATCAATTTTAGGCGCACTCTTAGTTGTAACTAGTTTAACGACCTGCGCCGTTTTCGCTGCAACCACTTCTGGATTACCCTCTGCATTCGTCTCAGAGTTAGGAGCAGTCGCGCCGCTTGTTGCGGCTTGGGTCACGCTCTGGCCTTGAACTGCAATTGCCGCCCCAACACCAACAATTAGTGCTGTGAGCCACCGTCCTTTACCTTTGAACATTTTGACTCTGGTCGTAATCTCTGACTCTTGGCGCAGTTGATTATGCGTTGAGAGCTTACGATAATCTCCAAGCATAGTAATCCCACCTTTCACAAACTTTCAATGCAACATTTTTCGGAAGATGTAGCTAATGTCTGCTGTCTAAGCTCATAAAACTAAGAATTTGATGCCCTTAAGTTTGAACCCTCAAGGTACGCTCAAGCTCTACCGGGTGAATACCCGTGAATCAGTCCTATATTCAAAACATTCTGATATAAGCTGAATAAAATTTGTAATAGCAGAATAGCCAACTGAGCAGCATCCCCCCTACTGGTAGGATACCGTGATTAGGATGCATTGGTTCTTCAGGTTATTTAATCTGTCGTTTTCACATCTGGAAAAGCATAAGGCGTGGCTGATTGTGAAAATATACAATTTCAAGCGTTATCTTAATCTGCGGCTATTCCGCTCTGCAACAGCCCTAAAGACAAGAAAAAGACCTCCTAAAGCACGGAGGTCTTGCATGAGGATTATTATTATTTCTCAATATACTGTGCCGCAACGCCGCTAAGGCTGGCCGGACACAAAAAAACAGCCCCGCATTTCTGCAGGACTGCTCTTGTGTCGGTAATCCAAAACGAATTAACGCTTGGAGAACTGGCTTGCCTTACGGGCTTTCTTAAGACCTGGCTTCTTACGTTCCTTCATACGAGGGTCACGTGTCAGCATGCCGGCCTTCTTGAGGGCGCCACGGAAGTCAGGGTCAACGGTCAGCAGGGCACGGGCGATACCGTGACGAGTTGCGCCGGCCTGACCGGTGAAGCCACCACCATTAACGTTAACCAAAGCGTCGTACTGGCCGACGGTTTCGGTAAGGCCAAATGGCTGGGTCATGTCCAAAATCAGGTTTTCGAACGGAAGGTAGTCATGTGCATCCTTGCCGTTCATGGTAATCTTACCGGTACCGGGTACGAGACGTACGCGGGCAACGGAGTTCTTGCGGCGGCCTGTGCCGCTGTATGCTACAACGTCTGCCATGATGATCCTCCTTAGATACGGTCCTTGATGTCGAGTACTACAGGCTGCTGAGCTTCGTGCTTGTGGTCAGCACCTGCGTACACGTGCAGCTTCAGGAACTGCTGGTGACCAAGAGTGTTCTTGGTAGGCAGCATCTTCTTAACTGCATATTCGATCAAACGTTCTGGGTTGTTTTCCCGAAGGTCCCCAGCAATTTCCTGCTTAAGACCACCTGGGTGCTGGCTGTGACGGTAGTAAATCTTGTCAGTAGCCTTACGACCGGTCAGCTTGACCTTAGAAGCGTTGATAACAATGACGTTATCACCAGTATCTACGTTAGGGGTGAACGTTGGCTTGTTCTTGCCACGAAGAATAGTTGCTACGACAGATGCAAGACGACCTAGTGCAATGTCGGTTGCGTCAATGACGTACCACTTGCGTTCGATTTCACCTGGCTTAGCCAAAAATGTTGTACGCACGATGAGTTTCCTCCAAATTTCTGTGTTTGTTTGACACTTGTAAGATTTCCGGGGCTTACGTGGGGCAAACAATACCAAATGCTAGGATAACAAAATTACCGCGCTACGTCAACACGTCCAGGCGGTTCCTTACATTAATCCAAGCAAGTTTCATATTCTTTTTGTCAAATATAAAGACCAGTCTACTCCTAATATGACGGTAACTCAAGCAGCTTCTTTCCGTGGCAGACTCAGTGCTAACAGCAGACCAGCCGCGGCAATTACTGCAAACACTAGAAACGTCCAGGAAAACCCAGCCGCCTGATTGCCGAGCTGTTGTTCCATCAGCGACAAGAGCACCGTCGCCACCAGCACGCCAGCGGCACCAAATAGCTGGCGTGCCGTCGTCGTGACCGCCGTTCCGTCTGGGACCAGCTGTTTCGGTAATGCATTCGCCCCCGCCGTCACCGATGGCATCATGACAAAGGCATTGCCGGATTCGGTGCAAATTGCCAGCAGGATTGCACCTAACACGTTCAGGTGCGCCGCCAGCAATCCCAGCAGCAGGTAGCCACCTGCAATCAGGCTCATCCCCACCGTTGCCACGACCCGCGAGCCAAACCGGTCCAGCATTTTCCCACTAATCGGGTTGAGCAGGCTGAGCATCACCGCGGCAGGCACGAGCGCCAACCCGGAAACTAACGGGCTCACGTGCAGGTGGGTTTGGAGGAACAGTGGTAGCATCACCGTCGTCACGATGAGGCCCACATAGGAAATGCCGGTGAGCAGCACACTCTTACGGAACATCCCCGTTTGCAGCACCCTTAGCTGTAACATTGGTGCTTTCAGGTGCAGTTGCCGGTAAATAAACGACAGCAAAAGTGCAATGCCGACAATCAAGAAGGCCGCACCAACAACACGGCTCCCGTCCTTAGCAAGCAGGCTTAGCGCCATTAGCGTGATTGGAAAACCGGCAGAGAGACAAAACGACAGCCAGTCGAGCCCGGATTTTTGCAGCTGCAACGCCGACGTGATGGTCCATTTGGCCAGAATGAGCACAATGCAGGCAACCGCCAAAAACAGGATGAACAGCGCCCGCCAGGAAAACCACGTCAGCAACACGCCCGAGATGATTGGCCCCACCGCCAGTGCGGAACCCATGACCAATCCGGCCAGCCCCATGACCTGCCCGCGTGCGTCTAATGGCGTGATGGTAAGCAGCACCGTTTGAAAACTGGGGAAAATAATTCCGACCCCAATCGCCTCAAGCAGACGGCCGATGAGTAGCACACTGAAGGTTGGCGCCCAAACGCAAAGCAGCGTGCCCAGTGCAAAGATTCCTTCCACTATCTGAAAGAGGCGCTTGAACGGAACGTTGTGCAGCAACCAGGGACTGACGGGCATCATCAATGTCATCATGAGCATGAAGCCGGTCGTCAACCACGCCACCGTGCCGGCGTCCAGGTGAAACGCCCGCATGAACTCCGGATATGCCGTGCTCAGCGCCGATTGCGAAATCGACATGGAAAAGGTTCCGGCCAGGAGCGTCGCAACAAACGCGAGACGCCGACCACCACGCAGCTCCGGTTCATTTTTATCCGTAATGGTTACATCTCCATTCCCATCTTCTTGTATGAATCCATGCCACCCATCCAGAGTTCATCCATCGGCACACCGCGTTCGGCGCTCAGGGCCATCATCAGTTTGTCCATGGTCATGAGGTTGTAGTGTGGCCGTGGCTTGCTTGGATCGTAACTTTCAATTTGAGCCATCATCCCGCCATCTTCGTGTTCGATGATGTGACAGTGGTACATGTAGACCCCAGGCAGGTCAAACCGGACGAGCAGCCGCACCGTTTCGCCCGGGTTCACGCCAACCGTGTCCTTGTATCCGTGCTCGTTCGGGTACGGCGCCTGTCCGTTACGGCTAATAACGAGGAATTGCGTGCCGTGACAGTGGAATGGGTGAACCATGCCCCCCTCCATGTCGTTGGTATTGGTGACATCCCAGTACTGGGCCTGCCCAACCGGTTGCGTAGCGTCAATTCGGTCCATCTTGAACTTCTTACCATCCAGCGCAACCGTCTCGTCCATCCCGGACATCACAATGTGGCGCACCGGCGTATCTGGATTCACGGTTGGTGGCGTAATTTGCAGTAACTGGTCCGGCAAAACGGCGCTGTCTGGCGCAAACTCGTGAATGCGAAATTGCAGAAGCGGCACGTCATCGCTGAAGAGCGTAACCACGTCACCAGGCTTTTTATCCGCAAAATCAATAATAATCTGTGCCCGTTCAGCGCACGTCAGCATCAGCTTAGTCATGCGCACCGGCTCTGGCAAAAAGCTGCCATCCCCGGCAATCTGCGTAAACTCGTGGTCGTCATCGAGGTGCAACCGCCACTCGCGCCGGTTGGCCCCATCGAGGAAACGCAAACGTAGGCGCTGGGTGGTGACATCGAAGTACGGATTGATGGTCCCGTTCAGCATCGCTGTTGGGCCGGCCACACCGTCAGGATCATAGTCAGCACGGTAATCCCACTGATTGTTCTCGTGGAAAAGCCGGTCCTGCAAAACAACCGGAATATCATCCACGCCGTAATTGTGTGGCAATGGCAGGCTCGCCTCATGGTCATCCTGCACGTAGACAATGCCGGCAAGTCCATGCCAAACCTGTTCCGCCGTTGATGGACATGGGTGCGCGTGCAACCACGTCATTGCGGCCGGCTGGTCCAGAGTAAAGTCAATGTGCTTGGTTTCACCTGGATAAACCGGTGCGTGGCAACCACCATCAACAATCGGACCACTCACGTTGAGTCCGTGCCAGTGGAACGTCGTCAATTCGGGCAACTCATTCTTGAGGGTAACGTGTACGTGCTTCCCGACCTGATAGCGAATCGTCGGGCTAAGTAGCGTCCCGTTGTACCCCCACGTCTTGGTCTTGGCCCCCGGCAGTAGCTGTGTTTCCCCTGCCTGCGCAGTGACGGTGTAATACACGTCAGTCGCGGTCTCTTTGTCCGGCTTCAGTAACGGCGGCACATTTAGTGGCTTGAGCGGCGCCGCGGCGTTAACCTCCAGCGGGACATAACCACCATCGTGATAATCATAAGCAGCTTCATCGAAAAAATAATTGGTGTAGACCTTACTCATTGTTTGATCCTGCTATATAAAATGTGGAAGAATGTCTCTTTGACACCAATAAAGGTTTATATATTTCCTTTCTTGATTTACATTCTGCATTTCACTTAGTCCCGTCTACATTGGTATTCCCACTCCGATAGACATCTTCATGACATTGACCAACTCTTGAACTTTAAGGT
>NZ_RRYD01000044.1 GCF_004010095.1 Lacticaseibacillus hulanensis
CTTCAACCGGCCGCACGGAAAATCCCAGCCGCACGGAACGCGCACCGGCCCCGCCCAGTCGCGGCCCCTAGACCACTGCGTAACTGGACCTTCACCAAGAGCTTCCGCTGCCGGACGTCGTTACAGATTTCCTAAATAGGACTTTAGACGGTGGACTATTATCGCTCAAGTAGCTATACTTGCTTATTAATAAGATTGGTTTTTCAACTGAAAGGAATGGTTACATGCAAGAACGCCGTGCCGTTAATGAAACGGGAGTTGCTCAGTTTTTCGGTAAAGTTTATGGAACGATGGGTATTGGGATCCTAGTGACCGCCGCAGTTACCTACGTACTAGGTTACGTGTTCCAGGCGCAGTACTTCGCGATTTTACAGTCGAACGCGCTACTGCGGTTTGTCTTTACCTTGTTGCCATTTGCCTTTTTGCTGATGGGTTCGAGTCGCAAGGCACTTGCAAATCCTGGACGGGCAATGGTCATGTTCATTGGTCTCGCAGCGAGTGAAGGCTTCATGCTTGCATCCGTCATGTGGTGGTTTAAGGGAACGACCGTTGTGGCTGCACTGCTCGTGACCGCGGTTATCTTTGGCACGATGGCCCTCGTTGGTGTCTACGGGAAGAAGGACATCAGCCGTGCTGGCGGGATTGCCACCATGTTGCTCTACGGGGCTATCCTCATGAGTTTTGTGAACATCTTCATGGGTTCTGCCGGTTTTGCCATGGTGCTTAACTACATTATCCTTGGGGTGTTCATCGTCCTTGTTGCTTACGATTCTCAGCGTCTGCGTAACTTCTACGCTTCCGCAGAGGCTCAGGGTGACGTGGCGGTTAGTTCATTGGCCATCCAGGGTGCAGTGATGCTCTACCTGGACTTTTTGAACCTGTTCATCACCATTCTCCAGATCTTCGGAGTTGGCAGCGACAACAATTAAATATTAAACGCAACGACCGTCACGGTAACCCCGCGGCGGTCGTTTTTGTCGTGCCGCGGTAAATGCCTGGCACCAGTCAGATTATGGTAAAATGTTCTCTAGAAGACTAATGACAAGCTGAACTAAAATTCCGGATTAGGGGTTAGTTCAACCAGCGGAGGACACGTGGATACAAAGATTTTATTGATTGACGGAAACTCAGTTGCTTTTCGTGCTTTTTACGCGACGTACACGGCACTCGACAGTTTTACGAATCACGCAGGCGTTCACACGAATGCAATTTTTGGCTTTGATAACATGCTGGCAACACTGCTGAAGCGTGAGACACCGGACAAAATTCTGGTGGCCTTTGACGCGGGCAAGACCACATTCCGCACGGCCAAGTACGACAATTACAAGGGCGGCCGCCAGAAGACACCGGAAGAATTGCTGGAACAAATGCCACTCATCAAGGAAATGCTTGATGGTTACGGGATTCAGCATTACGAACTGGTTAATTACGAAGCCGACGACATTATCGGGACCCTCGCACACGCCGGTGACGAATTGGGCGCTAAGGTGACCGTCGTGACCGGGGATCGTGATTTGACCCAACTGACCACCGACAACGTCACGGTGGCCGTCACCGTGAAGGGTGTTCAGGAGATTGAATACTACACGCCGGCGCACGTTGAGGAAAAACTCGGAGTAAGCCCGAAGCAAATTATCGACTTGAAGGGCCTGCAGGGTGACACCTCTGACAATTATCCGGGCGTGACCAAGGTGGGGGAGAAAACTGCCCAGAAGCTCATCAAGCAGTTTGGTAGCGTGGAGAATCTCTACGACCATCTGGATGATTTGAAGCCAAGCAAAATGAAGGAAAACCTGATCAATGACCGGGACAACGCGTTCATGAGCAAGGACCTCGCGACCATCCGCTGTGATGCGCCGCTTACAATCGGCTTGGACGATATCGATTATGCCGGACCAGACATTGACAAGCTGCGCGCATTTTTCACCGAATTAGACATGAAGAACGCGCTTAAGCGGCTTGGGGCCGTTCCGGTTGAAGTCAAGCAGGTTAAGTACACCGAGCTAACCCCAGATAATCTGGACGCGGCCATGAAACTCAAGGCCCCAGTTGCCTTTGAGCTGTCGATGCTCGGTGATAATTACCACACCGAGGAATTACGTGGGTTTATGGTGGCGGATGCCCAGAACATCTTCGTCAGCACGGATGTCACTTTGCTTGGCGACCTTGAATTCAGCATGTGGCTTGGCGACCCGGCGCGGCAGCTGACCGTCTTTGACGCCAAGCGTAACATTGTGGCGGGCCACCGCGCTGGGGTGGAGTTGCACCCGGACTTTGATGCACTGCTGGCTTCATACCTGCTGGATCCCGATGACAACAGCACGGACCTCGGCACCCTGGCGCGGAACCATGACTACACGCTGCTGCAGGCCGACGTTGACGTGTTCGGAAAGGGTGCTAAGTTGCACATGCCGGAAAAGGACGATTTCTGCAACTTCCTGGCGCAAAAAGCGGACGCACTCCTCACGTTGCGGCCAAAACTTCTGGCTGAGCTTGCCAAGCAGGGTGAAAGTGAGCTGTTCACAGACCTCGAACTGCCACTTTCCACCGTTTTGGCCAGCATGGAAATGGCCGGGATTACGCTCGATACAGACATGCTGCAGGAAATGGGCAAACAGTGGACCGGCAGCATGAATGTGCTTAAACAGGAAATCTACACGGAGGCGGGGCGTGAATTCAACCTGAATTCGCCTAAGCAGCTCGGCGTGGTTCTGTTCGAGGACCTGGGCCTCCCAGTTATCAAGAAGACCAAGACGGGTTATTCGACCAGCGTCGACGTCCTGGAACAGCTGCGTACCAGCAGTCCCATCATCCAGAAGATACTGGACTGGCGCGGGTTGTCCAAGCTGCAATCAACCTACGTGAATGGTCTGGCCAAGGCCGTTCATGACGACGGCAAGATTCACACGCGGTACCTGCAGACGCTGACCCAAACCGGCCGGCTGAGCTCGGTTGACCCCAACATGCAGAACATTCCGGCACGCGGGATGGGCAAGCAGGTACGGTATGCGTTCGTGCCAAGCAAGCCGGACTGGGTAATTTTCAGTTCTGATTACTCTCAGATTGAATTGCGGGTGTTGGCGCACATTTCTGGAGATGCCAACATGCAAGAGGCGTTCAAGGAGGACCGGGATATTCACGCGAACACCGCGATGAAGATTTTTGGCCTCGACTCACCCGACCAGGTGACGCCGGATATGCGGCGGCAGGCCAAGGCAACCAACTTCGGGATTGTGTACGGGATTTCCGATTACGGACTCGCGGCCAACATCGGCATCACCCGGAGTCAGGCCAAGGCGTTCATCGCCGGTTATTTTGACCAGTACCCGGACGTGAAGAAGTACATGGACAAGATGGTGGCGAAGGCGCGTGAGGACGGATACGTTGAAACGCTGTTCAACCGGCGCCGTTACCTCCGTGACATTCACAGCCGCAACTTCAACCTGCGCAGTTTTGCTGAGCGGACGGCGATGAACACGCCGATTCAGGGCAGTGCAGCGGACATCATCAAGGTGGCCATGGTGCGGATGCAAAAGGCACTTGAAGACAACCACCTGCAGGCAAAGATGTTGCTGCAGGTGCACGACGAACTGATTTTTGAAGCACCTCGCAGTGAAGCCGAGACGCTGGCAAAGCTGGTGCCCCAGGTGATGGACTCCGCGGTGAAGCTGAACGTTCCGCTTAAGGTTGAAAGCCACTACGGTGATACGTGGTACGATGCAAAATAGTGGCGTTTAGGTGGATTTTGCTGTAGTCTAAATACAAATTACTTAATGATTGGTGGGGTGGCAGATGCCTGAATTACCAGAAGTGGAAACGGTGCGGCGGAATTTGACCGGCCTCATTGTTGGCAAGCAAATTGCGGCCATCGGGACGGATTGGGAAAAGATTCTGAACGGTGGGTTGCAGTTCTTCCAGGACCAACTGGTGGGGGAAAGGTTCATTGCTATTGACCGGCGGGGAAAATACCTGCTGCTGCGCTTGAGCAATAACAAGACCATCATTAGCCATCTGCGAATGGAAGGTAAGTACGCGCTGATGGAAGACCATGACGAACCGCATGCTCGCTTCACGCACGTGTGGTTCACGTTCACGGACGGCAGCGAGCTGCGCTACTTCGACTCACGGAAGTTCGGGCGCATGACGCTGGTTGACACCGGCACCGAAATGCAGACGGCGGGACTGAAAACAATCGGTCCGGAACCAACACCAGCAACATTCTTGGTTGCAGACTTTGCGGCCACACTCAAGCGGCACAAAAAGGCCATCAAGTCGGTCATTCTGGATCAGGCGACGGTCGCCGGTGTGGGCAACATCTACGCGGACGAGACGCTGTGGATGAGTAAGATTCACCCCGAACGCCCCGCGGATAGCCTGACGGAAGACGAGGTGCAGGCGCTGCACGACAACATCATCGCTGAGCTCAGCACCGCAATTGACCTCGGCGGCACCACCGTGCACTCGTTTGTGAACGCCGTGGGTAAAGAGGGCGGCTTCCAGAACAAGCTGAACGTGTACGGCCGGACCGGTAAGCCGTGCTTCCGGTGCGGGACAGCAATCGAAAAAATTAAAGTTGGGGGCCGCGGCACGCATTTTTGCCCGCAGTGTCAGCAAAACAAAGTAAGTGGGGATTAGGCAATGACGTATAAATTAGGAGTTACCGGGGGCATTGCCACGGGGAAGTCATCGGTGGCGAGTGAATTTGCCGCGATGGGTTACCCCGTGGTGGATGCCGACAAAATCGCCCGGTCCATCACGAAGCCCGGCAGCGACGTGATGAAGGCAATCCAAAAGACGTTTGGCCCCATGGTGGTTCAAGCTGATGGCGGCCTGAACCGCGGCGCTCTGGCCAGCATTGTGTTTGGACATGATGATCAGCTGGCGAAGCTGAATTCAATCATGCAACCGGTTATCCGCGAGCAATTTGCGCAGGAACTAGCCGCGGCGGTCGCAACGGGTGCTGAGATTGTTGTCGGAGATGTGCCACTGCTTTATGAACAAAAATACGAGGACTTCTTTGATGGGATTGCCGTTTCCGTTGCCGACGAGGAGTTCCAGCTTGACCGCGTGATGAGTCGTGACGGGCTGACGCGGGTGCAGGCGCGGCGCCGCATTGAAGCACAGCTACCACTTGCGCGGAAGGTGAAAGCGGCGGATTTTGCGGTTAACACGATGGGACCGGAAGAATTACGGCACGTTCAGGTGATGCAACTAGTACGCCACATCGAAAGTTTGGTATAATTATCCGCAGAAGTAATATGTCGGTTCGAGTTTCTGGTTTAACTAAACGTATGGGGGATTAGTCCGTGCAGTGTCCACATTGTCATAAGAATAGTTCGCGCGTTGTTGACTCCCGGCCAACTGACGGCGGTGCCGCAATTCGGCGCCGGCGCGAATGCGAAAATTGCGGTTACCGCTTCACCACATTTGAACGTGTTGAACAAACGCCCCTGCTTGTAATCAAGAAGAATGGGACGCGTGAGGAGTTCAACCGCGAGAAGATTCTGCGGGGCCTAATTCGTGCCGCAGAAAAGCGTCCAGTGACCATGGAACAGATGCAGCAAATTGTTGAATCGGTGGAAACCAAGTTGCGTGCGATTGGCGAAAATGAGGTTTCTAGCCAGAGCATTGGTGAATACGTCATGACCCTGCTGGCCGATGTCGACGATGTTGCCTACATTCGGTTTGCGAGTGTCTACCGTCAGTTCAAGGACATGTCCGTGTTCATGGATGAGCTGAAGGAAATGATGAACAAAGAAGACAAGAAGGAATAATTATATTGCCTGAGGACGGCCCGACCCGATTGTGGGGCGGGCCGTATCTATTTGGCGGAAAGGATGTTCAGTATGGCAATGCCTGCAAACTTCATGGCTCAGGATGATTATTTAGTCACCCAAGCTGAATTATTGACCGACCTGGACCGTAAGAGCCTGGTGTATCTGTACCAGCCACTGGTTGGGGCGGTTGCCGCGGCGCTGTACGATGCGCTGTGGGCCCAGGTGAAACAGCACCCAATGTTTACCCGGGATCGGCGGCCGCACACGACCCTACTGAGCACGCTTGGCGTCAGTCTAAGTGATTTGTACGACGCCCGGATTCACCTTGAAGCGGTTGGCCTCATCAAGACCTACACCCAGTTCGACACGCAGCGGCACTATGTATACGAAATGTACGCACCGCTGCGGCCGGAAAAGTTCTTTGCGGATGATTTGCTGAGCATCGCGCTGTACGATGCGGTCGGCTCGGAGCGGTTCCTTGAGCTCAGCCATGCGTTCACGGTGACGCCCGTGCGCCGCAGTGACATGCACGACATCAGCAAGACGTTCACCGAGGTGTTCCACGTCACAACCGAGGTGACGCGTACGCCAGAAGATGTGCTTGCGGTCCGGGCGGCAACGAAACCAGTTGCGAGTCCCGTTGCCGAAATCGACGTGAATAAGGTGGACTGGGACCTGCTGCAGCGGCAACTTGGGGGCCTAGGACTGGGTGATGGCGAACTGATTAGTCATCAGCATGCAATTGCCCAGATTGCGGGCTTTTACGGCCTGGATACCAGCAGCCTTTCGCGACTGATTGGGCGATCAATTGACGTGGTTACCGGCAAAATCAGTGAGCCACTGCTGAAGCGTGAGGCGGAGCAGACGTATTCCCGTGACGGTGTTAGTCGCCTGCGCGGTAACGTAAAGCAGGCGGTGGCGGACGCCACCAAGGATGAGCCAGAAACGCCAAGCGCGCCAGCAGCGGGCAAACTGACGGCAGACGAACAAGCCCTGTTGCAACGGGCAAAAACGCTGCCGGTGCGCGAATTTTTGGAAGTCACTAAGAAGGCGAAGAACGGTAAGTTGTTCGTGGCAGATAACGAGCGGTTCGCGGTGCAAAAGCTTCTCGACAAAAATGTCTTCAGCGCGGCAACGCTTAACGTCCTTGTTTACTACGTCCTGCAAAACCGGCCAAGCATCAGTGCCGCGTATTTGAACTCCGTGGCGAATAATTGGATTAACGACAAGGTGGAGACACCGGAACAGGCAATCGCTGAAATCCGGGACTTCCGCACGGCCGGCAACAAGACGGCCCACAAGCGCACGGCATATGGCAGACAGCAACGCAAGGAGCCGGTGCCAGACTGGGCACAAGATGATTACAAGGCGCCACAGGGACCGTTATCGAATGAGGCAAAACGGGCAATTGCGGAGCGGATGGCGCGGCTCCAGAATTCCGGTAAGGGAGAAGCATAATGGACAATCTTTCCGAGCACTTGCAAGACATGATGCGTGGCCGTGGGGTGACGCGTAAGTTCAACGAGATGAAGCAGACCGTCATGGCGGATCAGGGCGTACAGGAGTTCCTGCAGGCACACAAGGACGAGCTCGCCCCCGATGCGGCGGATCGCGGCGTGGCCAAGCTGTACGAGTACATCCGCCAGCGTGCCAAGAGTGGCGGTGCGGATTCAATTGCGCCGGGCTACGTCCCGTTCCTGGTGGTAGCGGGTCACCTGATTGATATCGAGTACCGCCCAAGTAAGGCCAAGATTATTGCCGACGCTCAGTCCGAGCGGGTGCACCTAGTGAGAATGGTGAATGTGCCCAAGGACGTGCGGGCAGCACGGCTTGCAAAATACGATGTGGTTCGGGGCCGGGAAGAAGCAATTCAAGCGGCTTTTGACTTTGTTCTCGGCCTGACCGACGAGGGCAAGACTTTTGTTACCGGGCTGTACTTGGACGGCCGTTTTGGGGTGGGCAAAACCTACCTGCTCGGCGCGATTGCCAATGAGCTGGCCGAACGCGGAGTTGCCGCGACCTTGATGCACCTGCCAACGTTCGCGGTGGAAATGAAGGATTCAATCAAGGACGGTGGCGTGCTTGCGCGCATTGATGCGGTTAAGAAGGTACCAGTTCTGATGCTAGACGATATTGGTGCCGAGAGTTTCAGCCCGTGGTTCCGTGATGAGGTGCTCGGGGTAATTCTGCAGTACCGCATGCAGGAACAGCTTCCGACCTGCTTCTCGTCGAACAAGACCAAGGCGCAGCTCGCCGACTTCCTTGCCGGGAAGGAACGCGGGGATGAGGAGACGGTTAAGGCGGCCCGCATCATGGAGCGGATTAATTATTTGGCGACGGAGATTAAGATTGAAGGCCCTAACCGGCGCAATCCGCGAGAAGATGTTGCGGCGCCGGAGCAACAGTAGCTTTGCGACCTTTCGGTAATGGTTGGCAAAATTTCCGATTGTGTGAATGTTGCATTCCATTTTTCTTTGTGGTTTAATACGAGTATCGAAGACGGAACAAAAGGTTCAGTGCCTCAGAGAGCGTGGTCTTGGCTGCAAACCACGAATTGACTGAACCGCACCACTTCCCGAGATTGCCAGCAATGGCCCTCGCCTTGGTTACGGGTATTGAGAGGACAGACGTGTCGTGCGTCTGCCAATCTGGGTGGAACCGCGAAGTAATTCGTCCCTGACGTTGAGTAATCAATGTCAGGGACGTTTTTTTGTTCCCCGATATGCAGCCATATTTATTCAGCTATTCCGGCGCAATTGCGTCAAATTTAGAAAGGAAGTATTTATCATGACACTTTCACTAACTTTTCCAGACGGCAGCGTTAAGCCTTTTGACGAGGGCGTAACCACCAAGGATGTTGCCGACAGCATTAGCATTTCTCTTGGTAAGAAGGCACTTGCCGGTAAGATCAACGGCCACCTGGTTGACCTGTATGCGCCAATCAAGGGCGACGGTTCCATCGAAATCATCACCGAGGGCAGCAAGGACGCCCTCGAAGTCCTGCGCCACACCGCAGCATTCGTGCTTGCTGACGCATTGTTCCAGTTGTTCCCAGGCCTGCGTTTTGGCCAGGGTGCTTCCACGGATGACGGCTTCTTCTACGACACGGACAAGGATGACGGCCAGGTTGCCGTTACCGACCTGCCCGCCATCAAGGACAAGATGAAGGCAATCATCAAGCAGGGCGGCAAGATTGAACTTGCATCCATCAGTGCAGACGAAGCCAAGGCTAAGTACGCTGACGACAAGTTCAAGAGCCAACTTGCAGAAGAAGCCGGCGACCCCGTTATGGGCCACAAGCTTGGTGATTTCTTTGATTTTGAAGAAGGCGCACTGCTGCCAGACCTCAAGGCACTCAAGCACTTTGATCTGCTGAGCGTGGCTGGGGCATACTGGGAAGGCAAGTCTTCCAACCCAATGCTGCAGCGTGTTTACGGGACGGCCTACTTCAAGGCTGCTGACCTCGAAGAAGACGCAAAGCGGCGCCAAGAAGCCAAGGAACGCGACCACCGTGTGATTGGCCGTGACCTTGATTTGTTTTTCGTTGACCCTGAAGTCGGCGCGGGGATGCCATACTGGATGCCAAACGGTGCTACCATTCGCCGTACGGTTGAACGCTACATCGTTGACCGCGAAGTTGCCGATGGTTACGAACATGTTTACACCCCAGTTGCAGCCAACCTGAACCTGTACAAGACTTCCGGTCACTGGCAGCACTACCGTGAAGACATGTTCCCACCAATGGACATGGGTGAAGGTGAAGAGCTTGAACTGCGGCCAATGAACTGCCCTAGCCACATTCAGATCTACAAGCACCACATCCGTTCCTACCGTGACTTGCCACTGCGCATTGCTGAACTTGGCCTCATGCACCGTTACGAAAAGTCCGGTGCCCTCTCCGGCCTGCAGCGTGTTCGGGCGATGACCCTGAACGACGGGCACACGTTCGTTGCCCTGGATCAGGTTCAAGACGAATTCCAGAAGATTTTGAAGCTCATCATGAGTGTCTATGAAGACTTCAACATCACTGACTACTCCTTCCGTCTGTCCTACCGCGACCCAGAAAACACCGAAAAGTACTACGCTAACGATGAAATGTGGGACCGGAGCCAGAGCATGCTCAAGGCGGCCATGGACAACCTTGGTCTTGATTACTACGAAGCAGAAGGTGAAGCCGCATTCTACGGTCCTAAGCTGGACATCCAGACCAAGACCGCGCTTGGGAACGACGAGACCATGTCCACCATTCAGCTGGACTTCATGCTGCCAGAACGCTTCGGCCTGACCTACGTTGGTTCCGATGGTGAAGAACACCAGCCAGTTATGATTCACCGTGGGATTGTCGGTACGATGGAACGCTTCATCGCTTACCTCATTGAACAGTACAAGGGTGCCTTTCCAACCTGGCTTGCACCTACCCAGGTAGTCCTGATCCCAGTTAAGAACGAGCTGCACCTCGACTACACCAACCTGATCAAGGACAAGTTGACTGAATCCGGTATCCGGGTCAAGGTTGATGACCGGAACGAAAAGATGGGTTACAAGATTCGTGAAGCCCAGACCAAGAAAGTACCATACACCGTGGTTATTGGGGATTCCGAGCTTGACTCCGCAACGGTATCAGTTCGTCATTATGGTGAAGATAAGGCATGGAGCCAGTCAGCAGAAATGTTTGTATCCGCTGTTAAGGCTGATATCGCCAACTACTCACGACAGGACGCACGCAAGTAAGAAGACCGCTACGTTAGGGTTTAAGGGACCATTAAATAACAGTCTTGTAAACTCGCAAAGTGTTATATAAAATGACGATAAGAGTTTCATTATAGTACTACAGAAGCAGCTGCAAATGCCGATATCATCGCATTTGTAGCTGCTTTTATTTTGAAAAAATTACAAAAAATAATTGAAAAGGGGTTGTACTTTGTAATTCTAGGTGTATTATTAAAGATGTTCAAAGGGAGTGCTGGGGAGCACGATAATCCCTCGAATGCTCGTCGGGAGCGTAAGTTTAGGAGAGTACATCATGAAAATTAAATATTCACGTCTTGTCGCAGGCGTTGTTGTTGCAGCCACGGCCGCACTCTTGGGGAAGGGTGCAGTGAGTGCATCAGCAAATGGCACAACGGACACGGTTCGGACTTCTCAGCGCGGGGGCGCTAACAGTTCGAAAGCAGTAAGTGTTCAGGTGCATAGCATTGCGAAGAACATGCACAAGGACAGTGCGGCTGACATCAAGACGGCAGCCAAGAACACCAAGAAGACGCCAGCAGCTACCACCAAGAAGGCAGTAGCAAGCAGCACTTCATCAAGTGCGACCAGCAAGTCCAGCTCAAGCAGCGTCGCAAGTGCAACAAGCACTAGCAGTAAGAGCACTGCGGCCAACACAACTTCAAGTAGCACGTCAGCACGGAGCACCAGCACTAGCCACGCAACCACAGTTAAGCGCGCGGCTACGCATACCGTTGCTCACCGCACTGCTACTCGGCCAGCAACAGTTGCTCGCAACACGATCAGCTTTGCGGGGGCACGCATGACCGTTATCCGCGGGAACATGAGTGTTACCACAGCACCTTCAGGTAACGTTGCGCAGACCTGGGGTGGGCAGACACGCCTGTCAGTTACAGACGGCCAGTCAACCCACATCATCGGGCACAACACTTCCAGCTTCGGCCGTGTGCTGAGCTTGGGCGTTGGTTCACCCGTTACCGTCACTGATGGCAACGGCAACACACGCACCTACCACGTTTACTCTGCTAAGAACGTTACGGACGCCGGTTACATTTCCGGCACGCACACGAGCGTTTACAACCAGATTGTTAGCGCCAACCAGGGTGAACAAGTTGTTTTACAGACCTGCATCAGCAACACCGTTAACCGGATTGTCTGGGCACGTTAATTAGTTCCATCGCTTCAAGGTTTGTTAGTTTTTTACCGTAAGTTTAGTCAAGCATTCCGACGTGCATCACGTTCCGGCTGGGGAGCCGGAGATAGTACCAATAGATAGTTTTAATAAGTTATGGGGGACCGGCTGGGGAGCCGGTCATTTTTTTTACATAAAATTCGGGATGTGCATATCGGCAATCGGTGGGTTGAACCACAAATATGGGGCTTGCGGAGTAGCCTGGCGTTGTAATTCTGGCAGCACGGAGTAGTAGCATCAGAGAATGATTGCGGCTGGTGGACTAAGCGAGATTGCTGACCGAAATGAGTCGGGTTAATCGATGAGGGCGGCGGATGGATAGATCAAAATGTGGAACCGCTTTTAATTACACAAACGAATTGGTTCGAATGCATTGGTCTGAAACTGGAATGTGGATAACTTTTTTACGGGTATAAGTTTCATTCAGAAAACTGGTGAGGCGTGGTTTTGTTTTAGTAACTCGCAGTCGTAAGTGGATTTGACGGCTGCAATGCGCTACGACGGGCAAAAATCAGGAAATTGTTGGTACTGCTAATAATCTGATTGCCTCATCCGCGGTGGACTGGTTAATCTGAGTTTACATAGAATACATAGATGCCTCGACCATGTTTCAGAAAACGAAACAAGACATAAAATCAGCTGGTATAGGTGAATGAAATAAAGCACACTGGCTGGACAAGATGGTTTTGCGATTAATCGGGGCAGAAGCGGGCTACATAATTGGCACTCTCAACTGGAATTTGATGCTCAATGAACCGGTGCATTTGCCTTGGTTTTTCGTTTGCGGACAGCCTAAAATCAAACTCAATCAACCGGCTCAAACGCTGGGTGCGCCGCCTCTTATCGCCATTTTTGCCTTTGACGGGTAATTTGATTGACGCTGGCCACTTGCACCGGTAGACTAATATAAGTATGGGTAGTTACGCTCAGAAATGGTGCCTGCAGAGGGCGCCACAACTATTGGTCCAGCACGCTGGCAGTTCGCGTCTGGATCCGCGGAGTTGAAGATATGGAATTAGAGAAGACTAACCGAATGAATGATCTTTTCGCCTTTTATCGTGGACTCCTCACTAGCAAACAACAGGAGTACCTCGAGCTGTATTACGGTGACGATTATTCACTGGGTGAGATTGCGGAGGATTTTGGCGTAAGTCGCCAGGCTGTGTATGATAATATCCGGCGGTCCGCAAGCGCACTTGAGGGGTACGAACAGCAGTTGCACATGCTCGAAAAATTCACGGTGAGCAACGCTGCAGTTGATGAATTGACGAAGTACGTTAAGGAACATTACCCGACGGACGACCATTTGCGTCACCTGCTCGGTAAGGTGCAGGGAACGGTCGACGCGTGAGGATTTACGGCATCCGCAAATCATTTTGTAATTAATAGACAATAACTGGGCGCAATGAGCGCGCCCGCAGGAGGAATAGCATTGGCATTTGAAGGATTAACAGATCGCCTGCAAAAAGCGTTTAAGGGACTCAGTCGTAAGGGGAAGGTCACAGAGAGTGACGTCCGTGACGCGATGCGCGAAATTCGCCTCGCCCTGCTCGAGGCCGACGTTAACTTTGACGTCGTGAAGGATTTTGTCAAGAATGTCCGCACGAAGGCTCTTGGCGCTGAGGTGCTTGACGGCATCAACCCGGGACAGCAAATTGTTAAAATTGTGAATGATGAACTCACCGCAACGATGGGTGACGCGGCCGTTCCGCTCAACAAATCCGCCAAGATTCCAACCGTCATCATGATGGCCGGACTTCAGGGTGCCGGGAAGACGACCACGGTTGGTAAGTTGACCAAGTACTTGCAGGAGACCGAAAAAGCCCGGCCACTGCTGATTGCCGCCGACGTTTACCGTCCCGCCGCAATCAAGCAGTTGCAGGTTGTCGGGGAGCAAGTCGGGGCGCCCGTCTTTGAAATGGGTACCGACGTTGATCCACGCGAAATCGTGCGTCAGGGGATGGCCAAGGCCGCAGCGGACCACAACGATTACGTCCTGATTGATACGGCTGGTCGTCTCCAAATCGACGAGAAGCTGATGCAGGAACTCGCCGACATCAAGGCAATTGCACACCCAGATGAAATTCTGCTGGTTGTTGACGCCATGACCGGGCAGGCCGCCGTCGATGTGGCCAAGGGATTCAACGAGCAGCTCGAAATCACCGGGATTGTTCTGACCAAGCTCGATGGGGATACCCGTGGTGGTGCGGCGCTCTCAATCCGTGCCGTCACCGGGAAGCCAATTAAGTTTACCGGGCAGGGGGAAAAGATGGACGCGCTTGACGTGTTCTACCCCGACCGGATGGCCAACCGGATTCTCGGGATGGGGGACATCCTCACCCTGGTCGACAAGGCCCAGAAGAATTTTGATGAGAAACAAGCCCAGGAACTGACCGAAAAAATTCAGTCCAACTCCTTTGACTTCAACGACTTCCTCGTCCAGATGGATCAGATGGAGAAGATGGGGTCAATGCAGGACATCATGAAGATGATTCCGGGGATGGCCAACAACCCGCAACTGAAGAACATGAACATGGACCCGAAAGACCTGGCCCACATGCGCGCGGTTGTTTACTCCATGACCCCTCAGGAACGGGCAAACCCAGATTTGCTCAACCCATCACGTCGGCGCCGGATTGCCGCTGGTTCAGGCCGGCCGGTTCAAGAAGTTAACCGCATGATTAAGCAGTTCGACATGTCCAAGAAGCTGATGAACCAGATGAGCAAGGGCAACATGAACGGTCTTGACGGCATGCTCGGTGGTGGCGTTAAGGGCCGCATGGGTAAGATGGCAATGCGTTCCATGATGAAAAAGCAACAGAAGGCTAAGCAAAAGCTGCTGAAAAAGGCCCGTAAAGGTAAGAAGTAACCTCTAGCAGTAGCAATACCAAAGTCCGTCGTAGCACGATGCACGGCGGATTTTTAATGAGCAAAAGTTGGTCGGCGCACGGATTGGCGCTGCGGTTAAAAGGATAGGACAAATGGCAAAAAAGTTTAGCGTAATTAGCTTGGGCATGGCTGCGACGATGATGCTGTTGCTGGCGGCGTGCGGGCACAGTGCGCACAAAGGCAACGGGCAACATGCTGTAACGCTGGCCCGCATGGAAAGTGACCTCATCTCGACGATGGACCCCGCCCGCGCCACGGATGCGATTTCTAGTCAAGCGATGGCAAACGTGTATTCCGGATTGTACCGATATGCGGGTAAGACGTTACGCGGCGATATGGCAACCGGCCGGGCCAAGGTGACTAACGGGCAGAAGACCTACACGTTTAAGTTGCGGCCAAACGCAAAATGGTCGGATGGTAAGGCGGTCACGGCCCAGGACTTCGTTTATGCATGGCGCCGGGCAATTAACCCAGCAACCAAGTCAGAGTATGCGTACCTGTTTAGCGGCATCAAGAATGCGGACGCAATTATCGCCGGGAACAAGCCGGCAAGCAGCCTCGGTGTCTACGCGCAGGGCAAACGTACGCTGAAGGTGGAACTGGACCGCGTGATTCCGTACTTTGAACCGCTGCTCACGCTCAAGACCTTCTACCCGGTCGAAAAAGCGCAGGTGGAAAAATATGGCGACAAGTACGGCAATGACGCCACCACGCTGACCTTCAACGGGCCCTTCACGATGAAACACTGGCAAAGTGCCGACACCAGTTGGGTGCAGACCAAGAACAAGGCGTACTGGAACGCCAAGAACGTGCACTTGGACAAGATTAAGAACCAGGTGGTCAAGAGTACGGACACGGCCATGAACCTGTTCCAGGACGGCAAACTCGACGACGTGACGATTACTGGTGATGCCGCCAAGCAGATGCAAAGCAGTGACGAGTACAACGTGGTGCCCCAAAACGCGACATTTTACCTAGAGTTAAACCAAAAACGGGTGCCGGCGTTTGCCAATCTTGACGTGCGGCGGGCATTGTCCGCGGCGTTAAACCGGAAGCAGTTTGTGCGCCAGGTGCTTGGGGATGGTTCGCAGCCGGCCAAAACGGTGATACCAACGGGAATGATGTACAGCAGCACCGCCGGCAAGGATTTCGCCACTGAGGCAGCGGGTAAGGTGGGTAAGTACGCCGAGTATGATCTGGCGGCTGCCCGTAAGTTGTTCGCGAAGGGCATGACGGCAACGGGCACGTCGACGCTGCATTTCACGATTGTGTCGGATGATACCGATAACGCCAAGAACACGCTCGCTTACCTGCAAAATGCCTTCAGCAAGCTCGCGACGGGCAAGTTCAAGGTTGACATCACGACGAGGTCGGTCCCGTTCAAGACGCGGATTGCACTTAGTTCCAGTCACGAAACGGACATGGTTGTCTCGGCGTGGGCAGCAAATTATCCCGATCCAAGTAGCTTCCTGGATTTGTTCACTGCCAGCAACCAGTACAACAGTGGTCAGTGGCACAATGCCCAGTACGACCAGCTGGTGCGCCGCGCTGAGGGTGCAGACGCCGTTAGTGCTACGAAGCGCTGGACGGATATGCAGCGGGCAACGCAAATTCTGGCCAGTGATGTGGGCGTGATTCCGTTCTACCAGCGGGGCGCGGCGCATCTGACCAATGGCAAGGTGCAGGGAATGCAGTTAAGCCCGAACGGATTAATCTCCTTTGACCAGGTCACAATGCATTAACGTTGATTGGCGCAGCGGCAGCTTGCGGCTCGTTGGTCTACCGGCGAAACGATGAAAACAGTGTGTGATTAGCAAAATGGGACCGGACGCAAAGTTCGGTCCCATTTTTTGGTTTACAGCCATCAATTAAGGCTACAATGAAGACGGAGCAATTTACCCGAGGAGGTGAACGCAATGGCAGACGAGAATGTCTACACCGCTGAACAACTGGCGAATCTGCCGGCACAAAAGGCGTATTTTGTGGGCACCATGCGCACCAGTGGCCTTGGCGCCGGTGTGTTTTACCGCATACACACCATTAAGAGCAAGGCCGACGCCGAATTTGCTGAGCTGCAAACCCGCTTTCCACAGTTTGATTGGCAGATGGTGGCTTCAGCGAAAATGCCCGCGCAGATTGACAAGCTGTTTCCGGCGGGGAGTGCGCCACTGATTGTTGCAGGAAGCATGGCCAAAGGAGCCCTGGGGATGATTAAGACAACTTACCCGCAGGCGACGGTTTTGACGTGGAATTGACCATCAAAAAAGGGCTTCAAGCAGGATTGCGAAAACTCCTGCTTGAAGCCCTTTTTCTTGTGGCACGCTAGCACGTTACTAGATGCGCGTTAGATATGCATTAAGTTGTGCACCGTGCGTCCGCCAAGACGGATTTGCAGTGGCGTTGTTGCCAGGTAGTTGACCGTGACGGGTTCGGATGTATCCTTGCTGAGCAATTGCCAAGTTGAGATAATCATCAAACCGGAAACGAAGATGAGCGGGAATCCGGCCGCCGAACAGATCGCCTGAATGGTCTTGAACCCACCGACGAACACAATCCCGAACGAGAAGACCATGAAGATGAGCATCCAGACTAAGCGGTTCACGATGCTTGGCTGCTGGGTTGCCGATAACTTCAAACTGGTAAACGATGAAACAATGTACGCAGATGAAGAAATGGTTGTCGCCAGGAAAATGAAGCAAGAAATCGCGTAGACCGCCAGCATGATGAACTTCAGCGGTAAGGTCGACAGGATTTGTGCAATCGCCATCGCCTGCCCCTGAGTGTTCAACGTGTGAATGACGTTGATAATGCCACTTTGCTGAAGGTACAGGGAGTAGCCACCCAGAATGGCGTAGAAGCTCATGCACCCGAGGGCACCGTAACCGAGCATGCCTAAGATGACCTGGCGAATGGTGCGACCCTTGGAAATGCGCGCGATGAAGAGCCCCATAAATGGCATGTAGGTGAGCCACCAGCCCCAGTAAAAGACGGTTTCAGACTTAACGGGATCTAGGCCGTGGCCAAGTCCGGTCGTCATGCCGGTACTCATGGTGACGAAGCGGCGAACCAGCAGGACCAAACTGTTACCTTCAGTCCGCAGAATGTACATCGTTGGTCCAACGAGGAGGACGACGAGCAAGAAGCCAATCGCGGTCCAGATGTGGGCGGAACTAAGACGGTCAATCCCGCCCTTGATGCCCTTGAACATCGTTAACCCGAAAATAATGAATAGGATACCGAATAATGCCAGTTTTAATAATAGGTTATCCGCAATCCCGGTGAGTTGCGCGATGATTTTGGCGAGGACAGGTACTTCCATCCCGACAGAGGAGCCAATGCCCCCCATGATGCCAAAGACAACGAGGAAATCGATGACTTTGCGCAGGGCACGTTTGCTCTTTTGTGGGCCCTGAAGCATTGGAATTGCATCACTCAGGGACGTGACCTGGACCTTTTTGACGTACATCATGTAAGCAATGATGACGGCGGATGAGGCGAACATCATCCACGCCATGGGTCCCCAGTCGAACTGGCCGAGCATGTGGGCGTTCTGGTAGTTCTGCGCGGACATGGCCTTGGCGCCGAAGAGTGGTTGCTGGACGTACCGCAGTGGGTCGACCATGCTGAGCATCAGGATGCTGGCATCAATCGCGGTGGCAAAAACCATGCTGCCCCACTGGAAGTTGCTATACATTGGTTTGTCTTGTGCTGCGCCCAGTTTGATATTGCCGAAGTGGCTCAAGGCAATATACGTGAAGAAAATGAAATTGATAATATAAATGCCTAGGTACAGCCAGCTTAACTTGCCAGAAATGACGTTCAGAAGTGAGTTAAGCGTTACTTTAATCCCCGTACCCCCAAGAAGTAGGGTTGCGGACACTAGTAAGAATAGTGCCACGGTTGGGACGAAGATTTTCTTATCAATATTCTGTTTCTGTAAAATAAAAAGTTCCTCCTAGCTAGATTGGCTTGTGCAAGGGCAAGGGTCGAGATCACCAATTACCAATTAAAAAACACGCTTGATCAGATGTGTCCACTTAGGATATCTGTCCAGCGTGCATTGGGTGCTTGCTATCTTACACAAATATTCAGGTACAAAAAAATCTTGGTGTAAATTACTAATTTTGAATTACATCACCATTTGCATCCAACTGGTGAATGATGCGGGCGGGGTTACCGGCAATGACAACGTCGCTGCCGAATGACTTGGTGACAACCGACCCGGCGCCAACGACAACCCGATCGCCCAGTGTGACGCCCGGCAAGATGGTGACGTGTCCGCCCATCCAGACGCTGTTACCGACCGTGATTGGCTTGCCGAGTTCAACATCGGCATCACGCAGCTTTGCAGAGAGTGGGTGGACCGGTGTGTAGAAACCAACATCTGGGCCAATGTAACAATGATCGCCGATAGTAATTGGGCAGGTGTCCAGCAGGGTGAGGTGGTAGTTGGCGTAGAAGTCCTCACCGATGTGGATGTTGAATCCATAGTCGAATTCAATGCCGGTCTCCGCGAAGAAGTGCTTGCCTGAGTCTGCAAGCAGGTCCTGAATGCGGCGATTGCGTTCGTCGTTATCGTCAATTTGGTTGAGGAGCTTTAATTCCCGGCGCACGGTTCTGCGCCGATTGATTAATTCGTCATCAAATTGTTGATATTCTTTACCGTCCGTCATGAGTTGTCTTTGGCTTTTCATCATGTATTAACCGTAGCACTTATCGCCCCAGTTGTTAAAAATGGTTAGATTTAACTCTCATAAACGCATGATAATAGGCATTGCAGATTAATTGTTGTATAAACGAATGTTGTGATTAGCCCGGAAATAACGCGAGAATATTTTTGCTAGCCTTTCCAATCTAACAATCTGAAAACGATTAATTCGATACGTCGCTAAATCCGTTAAAATGGGTTTCGACCAATACGACGTGGTCTAGGGGCCGCGACTGGGCGGGGCCGGTGCGCGTTCCGTGCGGCTGGGATTTTCCGTGCGGCCGGTTGAAGC
>NZ_RRYD01000045.1 GCF_004010095.1 Lacticaseibacillus hulanensis
CCGGCTCCAGACGACCGCCACAGCGACCACGGCGAAGCACACCCGAGGCCCAGCCCGGACCCGGAGGCCAAACCCCAGAGCGCGGAGCCCCCCACAGGTCTAGCTCAGTGATTAACTACTTCCGCAGCTGCAGCAGGGCCTTGTATGCGCGTTCGTACTTTTGGATATCGCCGGCGCCCATGAAGACGACAACTGCGTCCTTGTATTCGAGCAGTGGTTCCATGTTGTCGAGCTTGATGACCGTGCCGCCGTGGCTAATCTTCGCGCCCAGATCTTCGGAACTGACGCTCCCGCTTTGTTCACGCGCGGAACTGAAGATGTCGGTCAGGAAAACAACATCGGCCTTGTTCAGACTTTCGGCGAATTCATCGAGGTACGCAATCGTCCGGCTGTAGGTGTGTGGCTGGAATACCGCGATAATCTGCTTGTCTGGGTATTTCTGCCGCGCAGCATCAAGCGTTGCGTCAATTTCACTTGGGTGGTGCGCGTAGTCATCAACAATGGTCATGTCAGCAACCTTCGTCTCGGAGAAACGCCGCTTAACCCCATCAAAGGTGGCCAGTTCCTTAGCAATCAGCTCTGGTTGGAGCTTTTCGGCGTAGGCAACTGCGACCACGGCCAGGGCGTTCAGCACACTGTGTTCCCCGAAGAGTGGCACCATGAAGTGGCCAATCAGTTCGTCGTGGAAGTAGGCGTCAAATTCAGACCCCTTCGTGTTGCGCACGACGTTCTTCGCGATGAAGTCATCCTTGTCCCCGGTACCGTAGTAGTAAACTGGGACGTCAACCTTGAGTTTACGCAACCATGGGTCATCGCCCCATGCGAAAATGGCCTTTTTAACCTGCTTTGCTTCGGTTTCGAAGGCATCGTACACATCTTCAATTCCGGTGTAGTAATCAGGGTGGTCAAAATCGATGTTGGTCATGATGATGTAATCGGGACTGTAAGCCAGGAAGTGACGGCGATATTCATCAGCCTCAAACACGAAGAACTGGGAATCAGGTTCACCCTTCCCGCTACCATCACCAATCAGGTAACTCGTCTTCGCTACGCCGCCAAGCGTGTGGGACAGCAGTCCCGTTGTGCTGGTCTTGCCGTGCGCGCCCGCAACACCAATGCTCGTGTAGTTTTGGATCAGCTTACCCAAGTATTCGTGGTAACGGTAAATCGTCAGGCCAAGTTCCTTTGCCCGAACGATTTCTGGGTGTTCGTCAGTAAAACTGTTACCGGCAATAATTGTGTAACCAGGCTTAATGTTGTCAGCAGAAAATGGCAGTGTTTCAATGTTTGCCTGTTCCAATCCACGCTGAGTGAAGGTGTACTGGGTAATGTCGCTCCCAAGAACCTTGTGCCCCAAATCGTGCAAGATGAGCGCGAGTGCACTCATCCCTGAACCCTTAATCCCGATAAAATAGTCAATTTCTTCAGTCATAAACCAATTCCTCTTTCTAGTGGTGCCCTTTTTGCCCAGTCTGGCTGGACTTGAACTGTGCGTACGCTTGGTGGATATTCAGGCGATTAGGCCGTGTTCCGCCACGGAGCAGCCGCTGCACATTTCGTTTTTGACCAACAGGCTTCTTCTTGGTTGATGCACCCTGTCGGGATTGAATTCTACCCCGCTCAGCCAATTCGGTCAACGTTGCGGGGATATGTTCTGTCTCCTCCGCGTCCGCAGCTTCAGCCAAAATATCGTCCGCAACTACTGGCGCGTCGACGATTTCCGGTGTCGCAGCGGAACCATCTACCTGCTTTTGTCTGCCGCCGCGCTTCGTTGCTGCATCACTTTTGGTCGCTGGTGCTGTCAACGATTCAGTCGCTTCTGGTCGCGCCGCAGCTTGCTCAACGCTTTGGGTGCTAGCAGAATCCGCAAACGGAACATCTGCATCCGCATCCGTTGCCAGCAGGTACACCGCGGCATCATCCCGCGCCATGCGGGCCCGCAACTTGCGGTAATCAATTGCCGGCTTAACCCGCCGCGGAGCGTAACTTGGCGGTGTCACAAACTGGGACATCGGGTCAACTGAATGGTATGTTGGTTCAGATTCCGAAGTCTTGGGCCGCGGGGCAGAACTTTTTGGTGCTGGTACCGCACTTTTGTTATCGTCAGTGCGAAAAACGGGGCCATCATAACGCTCCATTTACTGCAACTCCCCTCGCTTAGTCTTGGTTACTATGATAGCACATTCAGCCGAAAGTTCGAGGCTTAGAGCAGGTTTGGCCGACCAAAATAAAAGCCCTGCATTGCAAACGCATGTGCCTGCGTGGCGGCTTCCACGTCGGTGTTCCGTTCGACGTCAGTGACAATCAGTTTCAGGTTGTGCTGCTGCGCGATGCTTGACCACAACCGAATGCGCTGCGTCACCACGAGATTGTCGTCACGGTTCGGGATAACCTCGAGTGTCAGCTTCAATCCATCAACGTAATCAAACAGCGGCGCAACCACCTTTTGACTGCCATCACCGCCAAGTCGGTCCAGCACGATGTGGATACCGGCGTGATGAAGACGGCGACTAATCGGAATGAAATCGGTGAGCGGCAGACCCTGCTCTAATTCGACGGTTAACGCCTGCAGTCGCTGGCTCTTGTCCTTGAAGTCAATGAGCATGTCCACCACTGCAGAATTGGCCAGTTCGGTTGCGGTCAGGTTCACGTTCAGCGACGGCCAACTGCTGGTTTCCACACCGCGGGCGAGAATGCTGCGCAGTGATTGAACGTCTGGGCGAAAATCAACGTTGTGGCGCCACCGGTCAAAATCGTGATCGAAGTACTGGGTGCGAATTTCCGCCCCGGCAACACTGCCGTCTTCCACGCAGAGGATTGGCTGAACGTAAAACGCGTACGTAGCAATCATCGTCCGGTCCCGGCGCCGCTTGCTTGAATGTCCGGCAACGGTGAGCGTGTCCCGACCGTTGCGCTTGCTACGGTACAAATTATCATCGGCACGCTTGTACGTATCATCAATGCTGCGGTCGGATGGCATCACGGAGGTCACCCCGACGGAAATGGTAACTTCAATGCGTTGTTTGTGGAAAATAAACGGGTTGTTGCGCACCGCGCCCATGCACGCCTCAACAACCGGAACCACCTCACCGGGGGTGTTACCGGGAAAGACGATGTTGAACTCCTCGCCGCCGGTCCGATACAACTGATAAGGCAATCCCTTTTTCGCCAGAATTTCGTCCAGCAGCGAAGCCACCCCCACAAGCACGGCATTTCCCGCCAAGTGGCCGTAGTGATCATTTACCTGCTTGAACCGGTCGATATCGAGGGCGGCGAGCGTCAGCGGCGTTTCACTTGCGCGGGCGGCCGCAAAGTAGTCACTGACTTCACGCTGATACATTGAGTACGTTTTTGCGTTCGTCAACGTGTCCACGTTTGCCAGCCGCGTCATGGTCCGCCTTTGCACCTCTTCCCGGTGCAGCGCCGCACTGTAAATATAGGCGAGCGCGTCCATAATCAGAAACATCCCGATGGCAAAAAGCCGTTTAGCATAATCTAGATTAACCGCGCCAATGTGCCCGGGAACCGTCAGCCAAAACGCGGTCCCAATGGTCACCTGCACCGCCATGAACGCACCGAACTGGTAATGCACGGTATCGTGTTGCCACCAAATAATCGGCAGCACCAACACCAGCACGAGCAGCGACACCATAAACCCGCCATCGTTCCAGTTGCCCTGGTGGTAAGCAAACCAAACCAGTACCACGCCCAAATTGCGCAGTAGGTATTCAACATTCGTCACCCCATCATCAAATAATTGGTAGGTGACGACAAACAAAGCGACAACGTTAAAAATGGGCGCAATTCGGCCGGCGTGAGCATCAAAGGCCATGAGCGTGGTCACGACCATCGTGAGCGCAACCACCGCGGCACGCCAAATAAAGCGGTAGGTGGCACTTTTCAGCGTCTGCCCCCGATGCCAAGCATATGTATAGACTGCGACAAAACCCGCAGTGAAGAAAAAGGCCACCATCGCTTCAGTGACCGAAATGTCCCATAACGCACTCCCTGAAACCATAAAAATTCCCCCACAGATTCCGTGAGCAGTTCCCCGGCCGCCCACAAATAATCTTATAAGGACCAATTTAGCACATTTGAAAACGCTTTTCATTATAATTAATGGTTCCGATTACATTTCGATGAACTGTTGTTGCCCAATCAATAACATCCGTCCCACGCAACGCTAGACTGGCGCCCCATTAGCTGCCAAAACATAACAATTTGCCTCATCCCAGAAGTCTGGCAAAATAAATAGCGCCGAAAGTCGTCAACCCCACTGTCACTGTCCGGCAGCGTCAGCTCTTGGTCTAGGTATACCAGTGGGGGCTCCGCGTTGTGGGGTTCGGCCTCCGGGTCCGGGCTGGGCCTCGGGTGTGCTTCGCCGTGGTCGCTGTGGCGGTCGTCTGGAGCCGGAAAAGCGCCGTCTCCAGACTAAAAATTTAGCTTTGCATCGTCGCAACCTGAGTCCAACTCGTACGATGTTTGGTATGTGATCGAAGTCTCTATCTCATGCCTAAATCCTGACGGCTCCTCACACAAATCTAAATTTTTCCCTCAGTAAAACCTGAGATGCCTAGCAAAACCCGCCAGTCATCCCAGGTTTTACTGTTGCCACAGCTGGGCAGCACACCCGAAGCCCAGCCCGGATCCTCCGGCCAAACCCCACAACGCTCCGCTCGATAATAGTCAACAGCTCAGTCATTTTCGGGTACTGAACAGCGGTGGACTAGCCACTCGAGGGTGAAATGCTTTCTGTTCTGTAAAAGCCTCGGTAAGACTTTCTTTTAACCGGGTTGTAGCGACTGGGAGGGGCCGGTGCGCGTGTAGCGCGGCTGGGATTTTCCTGTGAAAGCTATGGTGAGAGAAGACCAATGCGGTTTTTGCATTGGGCTTCTCCACACCATAGCCGGCAAAAATTAAGACCCGCTAGGAAGAGCAAAGCTTTCCAACAGGTCTTAACAATACATATTAAGTTTGTAACCCGAAGAACGGGCATGCGGGGCTCAATTTTTAGGTTGAAGACCCCGAACTTGGGGCTTCAACCGGCCGCACGGAAAATCCCAGCCGCACGGAACGCGCACCGGCCCCGCCCAGTCGCGGTCCCTATACCACTCAGTACCTACTACCACCGAAACTACTTAGCCAAGAAGGAAGCGGCCTTGTCGAAGTCGAACGGTGTCCCAGCAGGAACGGAATCTGGCAGAACCAGGATCCCACGCTTCTGGGGTGCGTTCGGCAGAGCCAGCTCGCGGGCGGAGCAGAGCATCCCATAGCTATCAACCCCGCGCAAAGCACCAGGCCAGATAATCTTCCCGTCTGGCATCATTGCGCCAGGAAGTGCCGCAACAACGTGCTGACCGAGCGCTGCGTTTGGTGCGCCGCAGATAATCTGCTTCGTGTAGCCGCCGAGATCAACCTGCGTCACGTGCAGGTGGTCAGAATCGGGGTGGGCAACAAATTCAGTCACTACCCCGATAACAAACTTCGGCGTTGCGTCTGCTTCAAGCTGTTCCGCAAATCCGGCAGCAGCAAGAGCCCCGTTCAACTTGGCCACCTGCTCTGCGTCCAAAAAGACTTGGCCGCGAGCGCTGATTTCGCCAAGCACCTTGCTGACGTTATAGAAGTTAACGCCGAGCAACTGACCAGAGGCACCCGTGATAACAACCACATCACCAGTTTGCTTGCTGGTCTGCTTATCCTCATCCTGTGCAACAACTGCAATAAGCGTGTCTCCAAGAGCATCTGGGTTGTAACTAGTAATCAACATTTTGTCGAACAATCCTTTCATAAATAACAAATTGCGTGTGCCTAATATTTTAATACACACGCAAAGGTTCCAATTTGAGCTCGATTCGGTATACTACATAATGAAACGAGGCGAGTATATGCAAAAATCAAAAGTAGCAGCGTACGCAATCACAGCGACCGCCGCAGTCATTGCCGGCGCGTGCTTAACCCGCGCGAAGTTGGTCCACGCCGCGAACATGCGCAAGGCATTAGCCACGGCCAAGGCCCAGACAAGCCACCCCGTTTTGGGGAGCTTTCTTGATCACACACCCGTTTTCGGTAGCGACGGAATTGCCCACTACAACGGCGGCGTCATCATCAACCGGGACGGTAAACGTGCGATTCTGCCCTTCCAGTACATCGAGGCGACCAACCAGATCAAGCGAACAATCAGTGCCACTAATTTTGACTAATAATGCCCCACCCGGTCCTGTGCGAATGCACGGGGCCTTTTTTTAATACCGGGCAACCAGCTGATAGATGCGGCCGCCGCGGCTACTAAATTTGTGTTCGTACTCGGTCTCGATGTTGTCAACCACCCGCGCGTCGTTGTGCAGGTCAAGGCTCACCATGTCGAACTTCATCCCGTAGTTGTTCATGCTAACGAGGGAATATTCGAACAAACCCTGATTATCGGTCTTAAACTGCAAGACCCCATCCTTGTGCATGATTGCCTTGTACTGGTCCAAGAACGACTTGTACGTCAGGCGGCGTTTTTCATGCCGCGTCTTAGGCCACGGATCGGAGAAGTTCAGGTAGACCCCCGTCACTTCTGCGGGTGCAAAGTACTCGGTCAAATTGGCGCCGTCACCAAGAATCAGCTGCAGGTTAGGCAATTCTAGCTCAACCTGTTTGCGCAGGACGTACGCAATGGCAACTTCCTGTAGTTCAAGCGCGATAAAGTTCAGTTCTGGGTGGGCAGCCGCCATTTCGGTAATGAACTTGCCCTTACCCGAACCCACTTCCAGCATCAGTGGCTGGTTCTGGGCAAAACGTTCCTGCCATTTGCCCTGCATCCCCAACGGTGTCACGGTAATCATGTCTGGGTGCGCCTCAATAAGTGGCTTTGCCCACGATTTATTTCGAAGTCTCATCAATATCTCCTAAACGATTCAGACCGCAACGCCCGAATCCGTTTTGATTTGCGGTTTACCGCTTCTGTTTAATTTCGTCAGTCCAGCTTACTAATATATAGGAAATGTCTGCAAAACGCAACCAGCCTAGTCCGCAATCCGCCTGGTCAAATACCCCCGTACCAGCACCGGCACAAAGATGCAGCCTAATAACAATGCGGCCGCGCTCATCAGTTCCGGCACGTGCACGATTGCCGTTAAGCCCAGAAGAACAGCCTGCACCAGCAATACAATCGTGACGAGTTTCGACCACGCCTGTTTGCGCAAGGCCGGATCAACTGGATAAATGTGGGTGAAAACGACGTCGCGGTACCGCGTGGCCAGCGGCAGCAGCTGGTAGCCCAGCAGGTAGCTAAAGCCCGCATTCACGAGCAGCGCTAGCCACCAGGTTGGACACAGCCAGGTCGCAATCATCCCGACGATTATCAGCCGCACGCACAACCCGAAGTATTCCTGACTTCGCAGCAAGCCGCGCACCAGCAGGTACATCCAGGTGTTGCCCTGAACGGGACGCACCTTGTTCACCAAAAAATCCAGGTACAGACGCCGGCGCACGCCCCCACCAAGGCCCGGCACGTCGGTAAACAGGTTGTAGAACCGGTAAATGGTTGCCATGCGGGCTCCTTCGCGTTTAATGGCCGTCAGCAGATCCAGTTGCGCCCGATTACGCGCGGCAACGGTTCTGTACGTCACCCCAGCGGCCAGAATCACCCCAAGCAGTGCTACCGGCAGAAACCACGTGGTCAGCCCGAGAAGGACAATGACAAAATCCCCGGCAACAAGCCACACGCGCACGCGTGACCAGCGGGGAACGAAGATGCTGGTGAGTTGCACCGACATGTTCGCGTACGCAACCGTGAGCTGCAGAATAATTAATGCCACCATGAGGGCGACGTTCGGATTACCGCCAACCGTCATGAGGGGCCAGACGGCGATGCTGACGGCCAGTTGCACAACTGCCGGCAACATCATGCTGTAACGCCGGGCTTGGTTCAAATAGCCCCGCATCTTACCCGCTTGCGGCAAGAGGAAGGTGGCGTCCGCGGGCACAAACAGGGTTGCCAGCCGGCCGAGGGGAATGGTCGCCGCACAAATTAGCGCGACAACCGGGCTCACCCAGATGGGCCGACCAACGATGCCCCGAACGAAATTGCTGTAGGCATAGAGTAACGCCCCAAACATGACGAGCAGGACTAGTACAAAATGATCATTGAACACGCGCTGCAGATACTTTGCCTGGTTTTTCTGGTGGCGCCGCAGCCGTGTTTGCCACAGCTTATCCATTAGCGCCCCTCCTCGCCCGTCATGGCCATGTAAATATCGTCAAGACTGGCATCCGCAATGTGTAACTTCGCGCGCAACTCATCCAGCGTGCCGGTTGCCTTCACCTGACCGTCGCCCAGCAGCACGAAGGAATCCGCCGCCGTTTCGGCCGTAGCGAGGACGTGGGTGGACATCAGTACACTCGCCCCCTCCGCCTTTTTGACCCGCACTAAATCAAGTAGGTCGTGAATGGCAAGGGGGTCCAGCCCGGTGAACGGTTCATCGATAATGAACAACTTGGCGTGGGTCATGAACGCGGAGGCAATCATCACCTTCTGATTCATCCCCTTTGAGAAGTTATCCGGGAACCAGTTCAGCTTGTTTTGGAGCCGGAATTTTTCTAGCATCGGCTCCAGATCCGCCAACGCCTGCTTCTGGTCAAGACCGTACGCCATCATGGTCAGTTCCAGGTGTTCGCGCAGCGTCAGGTCGGGGTACAGTACCGGCGTTTCCGGCACATAGGCCAAATTCTGCCGATAAGTATTCTCGTCCGAAGCCAGCGTCACGCCACCGACCTTGATGCTGCCGGACCGCGGCTTTAAGAGCCCAATAATGTGTTTGATTGTGGTGGATTTACCCGCACCATTCAGGCCAATTAACCCCACAACCTGGCCGTCCGGGACGGAAAAAGTCACATCGTGCAGAACTGGCACCTGCCCGTAACCACCGGACAGCGCGTTAATTTCTAAACTCATATTTTTACTTCCCATCATTAAACCGTGCACTTGGCGCGAAAAATCAGGCGCATAGACGGTTTCCGCAGTTTTTTAATACCTAGAATATGATACCATAATGACAGAACAAAGCAGATGCTGAAAGGGGCTTACAATCTATGACTGACTGTATTTTTTGTAAAATTATTGCGGGTGAAATTCCCAGCACGACGATTTATGAAGACGACGAGGTCAAGGCATTCCTCGACCTGTCCCAAGCAACCCCAGGCCACACGCTTCTAGTGCCCAAGAAGCACGTTAAGGATATCTTTGCCTACGACGCCGACATGGCAAGTCGCGTGTTCGCCCGCCTGCCCAAGATTGCCCGCGCAATCAAGGCCAGTGACCCGGCAATTACCGGCATGAACATCATCAACAACAACGGTGAAGTTGCTTACCAAAGTGTGTTCCATTCCCACATTCACCTGATTCCTCGCTACTCGGATGCTGATGACTTCTCCATTCACTTCGGCGACCACTCCGACCAGTCTACGCCGGAAAGTCTGGAAAAAGTGGCGGCCAAGATTCGCGCCGCCCTGGAGGATTAATCATGGCAGGATTTCTGCGTGGAGTATTAACCGGAGCGCTCGCCGGGACAATCTTTGCCCTCGCAACCAGCGCCAAAACCGGCAAGCAGCACCAAGCTGACCTGAAAAACTGGGTGAGCGGCACCAAGGCCGACGTTGACCACCTGCAGCGGGCCAGCGCCAACTTCAAGAACGCCGCGGCACGGCTTCAGGAAACCATCCCGACCAACCTCGAACCCGCACTAGACGGCATCAACACCGCGGTCGAACACTTCAAGTTCAAGTCGGCGCCCCATGTTGCGAAGATTCAGGAAAGCCTGGCCCACATTAGTGCGGCGATGCCAGAGGATTTGGCAGCAACAAAGACAACTACCCCCGCACCTGACGCTCCGGCTGTCGGACCAGATTCCGAGTCAGAAACGGCCGCTAAGTAATTAAACAAAGCGGACAAAGCGCTGCCTTCAGTATGTTTTCGAGCAGTTTTTCGCTGTATAACAATAGATTGCCGCGCTTTGAAATATTGAAGGAAGTTTGAAAGTTGTGTGAATTAACACATCACTGCGCTAGATGTGTTATATTAGACACCAGATTCGCAATGCGAAAAAATTAGATTAGGATGTGTCAAAATGAAGAAATGGATCTTGGGCTTCACTGGCCTCGCCGTTGCGGTACTCCTTGCTGGGTGCTCCAGTTCAACGGTTGCCAGCATGAAGGGCGAGAAGATTACGCAGAAGGAATACTACGACGCAATGAAGAAGAGTTCTGCAGGTCAACAAGAACTGCGGAGTCTCATCGTTGCGAAGGCTTTGGACCAGCAATATGGGAAAAAGGTTTCTGACGCTAAGGTGAAGAAACAGTTCAACAGCGTTAAGTCGCAATACGGTTCCTCATTTGACTCCACGCTGACCCAGAACGGTTACACTGAATCCTCCTTCAAGGATCAGATTCGGACCTCCCTGCTTTCTGAAGTTGCGCTGAAGGACCTTAAGAAGCCAACCAACGCTCAGCTGAAGAAGCAGTACAAGTCTTACGAACCAAAAGTTCAGGTTCAGCACATCTTGGTAAAGACCAAGGCAGAAGCACAGAAGATTATCGACCAGCTCTCCAAGAAGAACACGACGGCAAACTTCAGCAGCCTGGCAAAGAAGAACTCAACTGACACCGGGACGAAGAACGATGGCGGGAAGCTGCCAGCATTCGACAACACCGACACGACGCTTGACAGCACCTTCAAGAAGGCTGCCTTCAAGCTCAAGCAGGGCACATACACCACGACCCCAGTCAAGACTTCGTACGGTTACCACGTTATCCGCATGATCAAGAACCCTGGTAAGGGCAAGATTACGGACAAGGACGTTAAGGCAGCTTTGACCAAGCAGCTTTACACCACATGGGAATCCGATACCACCGTTATGAACGGAATCATCAAGAAGGTTCTCACCAAGGCTGACGTTAAGATTAAGGACGACGACCTGAAGGATGTGCTTTCCACATACCTCGGCTCCAGCTCTAACTCTTCCAGCGCAACCACATCTTCCAAGTAATCAACAAAAAAGTTTCGGCCAGTGATGGTCGAAACTTTTTTTGTGGTCACAACTGGTTACGATTCCGCTGCGCGTGGTTCGATCGACCAGATTTGGCTTACTTATTGCTAATTTGTCAAAAAAATCACAAGGTTCAGGAACAGCTGTCCGCCCTTTGTGAGCATAAGGCTAAAAGTAAAATAGCTAAAGTGTATGCTTATCCGCAAAATTTAAAAATATTTATGATTTTGCAAAAGATGCAAAAGTTTCTATACAATATTGAGAATCGAATTTAATCGCTTCTGCTATATTAAAGACATGGAGCGACGAAACCGAGTTTCATCCCGTTATCACACTCCCAACAGATACATCCCCCTTATTGCCATCACTGCCCGGTGATGGCTTTTTTGTGCCAATTTTTGGTTGAAATAACAAAAAATACGCCGTTTTTGAATCGGTCATAACGAATATAAATCTTATGGCGTCAATATGCTAGTCGTGATTAACCGTATGAACTAAATCCGCCGCACACAAAAACCGGCGCAGTGGCCGGCTTTTGTGTAATCCTTATTTTTTGGTGTAGTGCTGCAGCTTGGCTGGCTTGTAGAACCGGCGATTGTCCATCCCGAACAAGCGCTCCGAGAATTCACCCGGTTGCGTGTGGGCCAGGGCGTTGGTCATCATGTTAATTGACGCATCCAGCTCGTCGAGGTCGTGCAGAATTTCGGCTTCAAGAATCTCTGGGCGCACTGGCGAGCCATATTCGAGCAGGCCGTGGTGGGCCAGAACCATGTGCCGGAGCATCATCACGTCTTCATCGCCAGGATCAATCGACAAAGCGTCGCAGGCCTTAACGATTTCCTCATCAATCAGCACGATGTGGCCGATTAGATTCCCCTCAATCGTGTACTCCGTGGAGGCCGCGCCACTAAGCTCAATGGTCTTCCCCATGTCGTGCAGAATTGCGCCGGCGTACAGCAGGGAAGTGTTAATCCCTGGGTACTGTTCACCAATGTGCTTGGCCAGACGCAAAATGCTCAACGTGTGGAACGCCAGACCACCTTCCGTTGCGTGGTGGTTAGACTTCGCGGCCGGGTAGCTGAAGAACTGGTTGTGGTGATTGTTCATAATCCGGCGCACAATCCGGTTCCAGTTTGGGTTCAGAATATCGAAGACGAAGGTGCCGATTTCTTCTTCCATCGTGCTGGCCGCTTCCGGAGCGCGTTCCATGAATGCCTTCGGGTCCGCGCCCTCTTCCTGAGTCGCAAGACGGAGATTATATATCTTCACTTGCGGACTGTCGTGGTACACCTCACGCTTACCGTTAAGCTGAACCACCATTCCTGGCTTGAACTGGGCAATTGCGTCCGCGGACGCGTCCCACATCATGCCCGTGATGTGGCCAGACTTATCCTGGAACACAAAGGCAATAAACTTCTTGCCATTTTTCGCCAACCGAACATCGGCGGACTTGATTAATACCGGTAATTTGATGTCGTCACCATTTTGGTAATCGAACAAACGCTTTGGCATAGCGGCTTTTCCCCCACTTCTCTAGTAACTTCTATTTTACCCCAAACCTTGCCGCAACGGAAACATAATAATAACGGGGCGAAAGCAGGTGATTACCCTGTTTTCGCCCCGCGATGGGTTCAACGAATGAAAATGGCAATGTCTGGCTTCAACTAGACATTGCTGCCCTGCCGATTCTGGTGCCGCGCAATTGCGGGCAGAATCAATCCCAGTGCAATGAGGACAATTGGGGTGATGACGTTCAGGATGAACTGGAACCACCACGAACCAGGGTTGGCGCCGTAATCAAGCTTGGGCACCATACCCATGATGCAGGCAAACGCGGTGAAGAGGAAACACCAGCCACCCACAATCATGCCGGCCGTTTTGTTCTTCAGGAACATGTACTCTGAGTGGTACCGGTCCATGTGCTTGCTCAGCAGGAAGAAGGCTAGGAAAACCCACAGGTAACGCAGTGGCATCACAATTGAGTTCAGGTTGAGCAGCCACTTGTAGAGTTCATTCATGCTGCCAATACCGAGTGCGGGCACGATAATCAAAATCCCAACCAGAATCCCGGTCAGGTAGTAACCATTGATTGGCGTGCCATGCTTGTTGACCTTGGTCAGGCCCTTAGGAATGAATTCCTTGTCGGCATCACCAAGCATAATCTTAAGTGGTGCGTCAATGGAAAAGGCCAGCGCCGAAATCTGCGCCATCGTATTGGCAATCGCGTACAGAATCACGAACACGGGACCAACGTGGTAGAAGCCGCCCAATTTGGCGAACGCCTCGTACGCCCCGTTTGCCATCAGGTCTTGCGGAATATTATTGCTGTTGAAGAGCATGCCCATCCCGAACGAACCAAGGATGGCACACAGCGCAACCATGCCGGCGAGACACAACATGCCCAGTGGGAATTCCTTCGCCGCGTTCTTCGTGTTGTTAACGTACGGCGAAATCTTTTCCGCACCCCCAACCGCAAACACCAGCATCGAAATCGTGGTGAAGTAATTGAAGTTCATCTTCGGCAGATAAGTACTGAGTTTGCCCATATCCGGCGTGGCCACGTGGGCACCCTTGGTCATGAGTGGCGCCGATACTGCTAGAATAATGAACAAAATGGACATAATAAACATGGCGGTACCAGCAATACTCCCAATGCGGTTAAGGGTGGTAAGTCCACGCGCGGCGACCCACAGGAAGATCAGGAACAGTGCCAAACAAATAAGCGAGACCGTCATTGAGGACACGGTGTTGACGAACGAGCCGTTCCCCTTGAACAACCAGCTGAGGGCAATTAGTATCCCCTGCGGCTTTTGCGCGAGGTACGGAACGTGGACAACCCAGTACGTCCACGCCGCATAGTACGCTAACCGCTTGGTGCTTGTGTGTTTAATCCATGAGGAAACCCCACCACTAGCATCCTTAAATGTTGATCCAAGCTGTCCAACAATTAATGCATAAGGGACGAAATACAGAATCATAATCAGAATCCACGAGGTAATTACTGATAATCCTTGCTGTGCATAGTTATTGACGACGTTGCCAAGCCCCCAAACCGCGACAAAGGCGATGAGGGCAACGTTGTACCACCGAAGTTGCTTAGCACGATCAGCCATAAGTATCCCTTCTTTCTTTGAAAAATCAGGCCCGACTAATGGTGACAATTACATCCACCCATCAGGTCCGGGCAAGCGCTATCATTTCTTAATTTAATCATACCAAGTTGCCCCACCCTAATGCACATACAATGTGGCAAAAATGTGCAAATTGAGACAAAAAGGTTGGCATAAGCAACTTTAAATACTGTGAATCAAGAACGCGATTGCAGCAGTAGCGGTAATTGTGGGCAAATAAAAAAGCACCACAAATGTGTTGGAAATTCCTTTCCGTCACACTTATGGTGCTCCTTTTATAATTTTTGCAAATAGGTTGAGGCCTACTTGCCTTCTTTGTCCTTACTACGAATACCCTGTGAACTGTGTTCTGGCCGGGCGAAAATCATGCGGCCGGCGTTGGTCTGCAGCGAACTCGTAACAACAACGGATAGCTGCTGGTTCATGTAGTACTGACCGTCTTCGACAACCACCATGGTCCCCTCAGGCAGGTAAGCAACCCCTTGCTGACGCTCGGTCCCGGCCTTAACGACCTTAACCGACAGCGTCTCACCCGGAAGAACCTCAGCCTTCAGCGCACTAGCCAGTTCGTTGATGTTCAGGATTGGCACATTCTGCAGCCTGCTAACTTTACCCAGGTTGTAGTCATTGGAAACAACAATCCCGTTAATTTCCTTGGCCAGCTTGAGCAACTTTCCGTCCACTTCGCGTGAGCCCTCAAAATCCCGATCAGTCATTTCCAGCCGAATGTGGATATCCTTTTGCATCTGGTTCAAAATATCCAGACCGCGACGCCCCCGTTCACGCTTCAGCGCATCAGCGGAATCCGAAATCAGCTGCAACTCATGCACAACAAAGTTCGGCACAAGCAGTGTTCCTTCAATAAAACCAGTGCGGGCCAGCGTCTGAATCCGGCCATCAATAATGACGGACGTATCCAGAATCTTGTACTTGTGAAAGTTCTCCGACAGATCCGCAACCGTGACGTCGGGCGCGTCATCGCTGACACCCTCCTTCTTCCGCGTTGCGTCATCATTTTTGCGCAATGACATAAATAACTGACGCCATTCGTGCCGACGCGTGGTCCCAACCCGAAAACCCAGATAGCCAAAGATGACCATCAGGATAACTGGGGGAACCGTTGACCAGAAACCGCTCGGAAGCTTAGAGAATAATAGCTGCGAAATCAATGTGGCAATAATAAGACCGATAATGGTCGATAAGCTACCGAACAGCAAATATGAAGTTGACTTAGTACTTAGTGACTTTTCAGCTCGTGCAATAATATCGAGAATCCAGTGAACAGTTAGTGCGGCGATGACGAGCAGGACCACTGCACCAATTATGGCATCAACAATAAAGTTGTTAATAATGTGATTGTCCGCAAGCCCGGTTAGACTCCAGACCCCTGGCAGAATACCAATTCCGGCAAACACACCAATCAAAATGAACAACCCGAACACGATTCTTCTTTTAACTCGTTCTTGCATATTTTGCCTCCTTTACAATTTATATCTCCAATTGTACCGCTTACGGGGGATTTTTTGGCCGTTCTTTTGTATGATTTTACAAAATAATAGTAATCATAAATCCAACGCGTTTACGCTGTCCGAGCATCAGTGCTTTTTACTTGGTGGGTACTGAGTGGTATAGGGGCCGCGCCTGGGCGGGGCCGGTGCGCGGTCGCCAGAAGCTGTTGGCGCTTTAGCGCCTTTACAGCTCTGGACATCGTAGTCGTGCGG
>NZ_RRYD01000046.1 GCF_004010095.1 Lacticaseibacillus hulanensis
GAAGCACACCCGAGGCCCAGCCCGGACCCGGAGGCCAAACCCCGCAACGCGGAGCCTCCTCACTGGTCTACCTCAGCAACCACGCTGTCGCTGCCGGACAGTGTCAGTGATTGTCCGGCGTCAGGGCCTTTGTCAGGGCCGTGATTAGGTGGTCTTCCATTGTTGGTGTTGCCTGGAAGTCGAAAAACAGAGTACTGGCCAGAAATCCGCCGGCGACCGACAGAATCATGCGCAGGATATCCCGATTGTCCCAGTTGACCAATTCGCCGGTTGCCTTGAGTTGATTCAGTTTTGTGTTCAGCGCAATTAGGTAACCAGCAGGGACGTTTTTAATCACCTGATCACGCACGCTTTGGTTGTAGACCAGCTCAGCAATCAGGATACGCAGAACCTTTGCGTTGGCGCGGACGAATTTTGCGCGGTCGTGGAGGACGGTTCCGAAGAAGTCACGCAGAGTTTGGTAGTCAGAGACGAAACGGTCAGAGATGAAAGCATTGATGGTTGCGGGAAAAATAGACTCAACAACCGGTTGCACAATGGCCTCAAGCAGACCGTGCTTGCTACCGAATTTGCTGAAGATATTGCCTTCCGCTACGCCCGCCTCGACCGCAATTTCGTGCGTGCTGGAATTGGCGTACCCTTTGCGCGCGAACACGTCGATGGCCGCGGAGATGATTCTGACTTGTTTAGCCGTGTAGTCGTCGAATACATGGTTATCGACGAAAATTTTTAGTTCTTCTGCTTCCATGGTCTGCCTCTATTGCTGAAATTAAGTGTTTACTCAAAATACAGCGTAATCGTTGATGCGGCCTGGTGTCAAGGGGTTTCCATAAAGAGATTAGCTAATGTATGAAACTAATTGATTTTGGAAAAGGTGCGTGCTATTCTTAACCTAACTTTTTAGACGGAGGCGGCGTAATGCAGAACCAAATCATTAACTGGATTGCCCTAAACAACGCAATTATCAACATTTTTGCGGCTTAGGGGCGAAGTCTGCCCTTTTTTGGTCATGACAGTTAATGAATTTGTCTGCAGGATAAGTCGCGTGGCGAAGATGCCAGCCCATAATGTCCTGTGTGCGTGTTAGACGCATTCAGGATTTTTTTCTGTCTGCAGGCAGGAACGGAACAAAAAATGTATAGAACAAAAAATGTCTGGTTAGCATATTGCTACAGTTTTGCCGCCTGGTTTGGCATCACCAATTTGTGGGTGATTTATCTTGGCCAAAAGGGGCTACCACTTGTCCAAATTGGGCTGTGCGAAAGTATTTTTCACGTTGCCAGTTTTTGCTTTGAGGTGCCATCCGGAATGCTCGCGGATCGGTTCAGTTACAAAACGGTATTGTACGCCAGCCGGGTGATGGCGATTGTTTCTTCGATGCTCATGCTTTTCGGACACTCGTTTATCTGGTTTGCGGTGAGCTTCATCGTTAGTGCCTGGTCGTACAATCTGCAGTCGGGAACGCTGGAGGCCTTTGCCTATGAGTCGCTGCCACAAGCAAATCGGGATGCGGGTTACCCAAAAGTCGTCAGCATGATGGGCATCATCACGGAGGTGGGCAGTACCGCGGGCGTCATTGTTGCGGGGGCACTAGTTCATTGGCATTTCGAATTAACCTACTACGCCGCAATTGTGTTCGGTTTTGTTGCACTGATTGTAATTGGCTTCATGGATGAGCCGGCCGTCCACAGCAAGCGCGAGAAGCGGCAGACACTTGGTGAAATCACCAAGGCCGCAATTGAGGTGCTGTCCACGAAGCCGGTGCTGCGCAATCTGATGTTGATTGACGCAAGCATTAGTACGGTGGGCACCGCGTTTTATTATTATTTTCAGAACGTGATGACGACCGAACATTTTGCCGGGTGGCTGATATCGGGATTGATGTTGGTTAGCTCGATTCTGGCCATTATTGCGATGAAGGTCATGCCCGCACTCCAGGCCCGTTTTGCGCAAGGACCGTTGCTGCTGACGATGACGGGTATTGTGATTGGTGCCTTACTGCTAACCGGAATTAACAACCTGCCACTGATGCTGGTGATGTATCTGGTGTTTGAGGCCGTCATTGCGGTGGTTTACCCGCTGTTTAATTCCTATTACAATGTGCTCATTCCCAGCGCGCAGCGGGCAACGTTGCTCAGCGTCGCCAGTATGATATTCTCCGTTGAGATGGTCGTGGTGTTCCCGGTTTGCGGCTGGTTTGTTAGTGCAGTTGGCTTTAACGCGACCTTTGCGGGTCTGGGTGTGGCACTGCTGATTGGCATGGTCGCCGGCCGTTCCTTCATTAAGCACGGTGCGCGTAACTAGCTAAAATCCATCCCTTCATGAACTGGAATAACAGTTTATGGCGGGATTTTTTTGCGAAATGATGTCAGATTATGATTTTTCTGGTGCTTGCGACAGCCTGAGTGGATTCGCATAGTTTCCAAATTGTGATAGCGCTATACTTAAACCAATTGATTATCTGGAGGAACTAGTATGAAAAAACAACCAACGCGGGCCGAGGTGCCTGACGAGTTAAAGTGGGATTTGACGGATTTATACGCTGACGCGGATGCATTTCGGGCAGCTTTGGCTCTTGCCCGGCAGAACGTTGCCGCCTTGGCGGACCTGATGCCGACAATTACGACGAGTCCAGCGCATCTACTGAAGACGGTGCAGGCGTATTACGCCCTGAATGCCCAATTGGGAAGGCTCGAGGTGTACACGGAAAATGCGGTTAGCCAGGACGGAACGGATGCGCTTGCGCAGCAGCTCGCGGCCGAATGCGAGGTGGTCGTCACCGATTTTGAGACCCGCTCAGCCGACTTTGAACCCGCCATCATTGCCCTGAGCGAGGATGATTACGCCACTTTTTTCAAAGAAGAACCGCAGCTGAATAAGTACGCGCGGGTTTTGAGCAAAATTCGGCAGCGGCGCGGGCACGTGCTGGATTCGACGCAGGAGGAACTGCTGTCAGCCTTGGCGCCAACCGTTGATGCATTTGAGGACATCCAGGCCACACTTGATGATGTTGATCTGAGTTTCGGGGAAATCGAGACCCCGGACGGCAAGCAAGACTTAACCTGGGGACTCGTCAGCAAATTACTTTTGAGTGACAACCGTGATTTGCGGCGTCAGGCACGAGCGCAAAGTGATGCGGCGTACGTTGCGCACCAGAACACGTTTGCGAAATTACTGAATGCGCACGTGCACACCCAAAACGCGGTGGCCAAGTTGCGTAATTACCCATCGGCGCGGGCGATGAACCTGGCTGAAGGGGAGATTCCGGAAGATGTTTACGACACGCTGATTGAACAGACGCACAAACACCTCGACTTGTTGCATCGGTACAACGCACTGCGCAAGCGCGTTCTCGGTTTGGAGAAAATGTACAGCTATGATGCCTTTGTTCCGCTTCCCGGCGGCAAGGTGATGACCCCTTCTTACAGTGAGGCCAAGGCCATCGCGCTCAAGGCACTGGCACCACTTGGCCCCGACTATCTAGCGCACATTCAGGATGAATTCGACCACCGCTGGATTGACGTGGTGGAAACGAAAGGAAAGACGTCTGGTGGGTACCACGTGGCGGTTCCGGGTGTCCACTCGTATATTTTGCTTAACTGGGATGACACTTACGATTCACTTAGCACGCTGGTTCACGAATCGGGTCACGCCATGCACGCGACTTACGCCAACGAAGCACAGTCAACGTGGAATGCGAACTACACGATATTCACCGCAGAAATTGCGTCCACAACCAACGAGAGCCTACTGAACGCGTACATGCTCAAACAAACGGCGAGCGACCAACCAGCGCAAATTCAGTTGCTGGCTGAATCGATTGAGGACATGGTCGGTGCATTCTTCAGCCAGGTACGGTTTGCTGAATTCGAGCACTTCATGTACACAACCGAAGCGGCCGGCAACGCGCTGACGCCGGCGGTCTTGACCGCCAAGTGGCAGGAGCTAAGCCGCACGTACAACGGGGATGCGTTCACCGAAGTTCCCTGGGCCAATGCTGGGTGGGCGGCCGTGCCCCACTTTTTCTACGATTATTACGTCTATCAGTATGCAACCTCGAAGGCAGCCGCGATTGCCTTTGAGAAGCGAATCCTGTCTGGTGACCAGGCCTAAGTTGACAACTACAAGAACTTCTTGCGCAAAGGTGGGGCAGCTGATGCAGTCACGATTTTGCAGGCAGCCGGCCTTGATGTCACCAAGCCCGATTACTTGACCAGCGTCTTTGATCAATTTGCCGCGCAATTAGAGCAACTTGAAAATATGCTGGATTAAAATGGATGCTAAATGAAATTATCGTGGCCGCTACCGGCGATGTGCACATTTGGCTTGCTTCTGGTAGACTAAATAGATATTTCATAAAGAAGGATGACTAAATTCATGACCAAAACAGCATACATTGCTTCCAGCTGGTTCAACGACGAACAGACTGCACACATGAACGCGGGTGTTGCCGCAATTAAGGCCAACGCGACCGTTGATTTTGCCAACAGTTATTTGCCACTCGACCACCAGTACAAGAATCTCGACACGATGAAGAACCCCGAAATCCTGAGTGACACCGAATGGCAGCTCGCCACTTTCAACGGTGACGTGCAGGGGATTAACAACACCGACCTCGTTATTGCCCTCTATGACCCTAAGCAGGAAAACAGCGACCCAGGTGTCCTTTGGGAAGTCGGCTACGCATACGGCTTACGCAAGCCAGTGATTCTGGTGCTGCCAGATGATAACGAAATTCCGTTGAACCTGATGCCCGCAATTGGCGCGACGGCGATTATCCACGTCAAGGATTTGGCTGATTACAACTTTAACTTCCCGAACTACGACGTGTACCAGGGTCAGGTGTACTAACCGCTCGTTGGTAAATTATGTGATAAAAACGGCGCTCATGTGGGCCGCTATTTAGGAAAAATGCTATGCTATGCCTATTAAATGGTGCGGAGGGCAAGCTGTGTATCAACCAAAACGGCAACCAACAAAATTACTAGTCATGGCGAGTATCACCGCCGCGATTTTTGTGTGCATGGCCGTGGGCGTAATGAAGCACCTCGGTTATGTCGGCGTAATTGATCAGGCCGGCTTTAGGGTCGCACTACAATTGCGCAGCGCGAGCCTGAGTGCGGTGATGATTCCGTTGACCAATTTCGGGAATCCGGCGGTGGTGACGTTCATTAGTGTGGTGCTTGCCGCGATTTTTGCCTGGCGCCGGCAGTGGACGTTATTCGGGTTCGTGGCGGTGAACATGATGGTGATCAACGCGGTGAATTTCATCGTGAAGAACATCGTGGAGCGCCCGCGGCCATTCCTAAGCGACAGTCAGGTGCACAACCTGGTGGCTGCCGGTGGGTGGAGCTTTCCGAGCGGCCACTCAGCGGGGGCGGTGCTGCTCTACGGGACAATCTTTGTCTGCGCAACCGCACTGGTGAACAAGCGCTGGGCGCAAAATACGCTGCGCACCATCAGCGTCGCCCTCATGATTCTCATTCCGCTCAGTCGCATTTACGTTCAGGTCCACTATCCAACCGACGTCATTGCGGGCTTTTGCCTCGGGGCAACGGGGATATTATTGTCGCTTTATTTCTTCGACACGGAAAACGTCTAGCGGGGATGCAGATTGATTTTTCTGCAGGCCAAGATGGTTAATCAGAATGCACACGGGTCCGAATGCAAAAGCTGTTTTTCTTTTGCATTCGGGCCCGTGTTTTGCTATATTTAAGCCAATAATACTTTGCGCGAGAAGAGTAGTAGGAATCAAGTGACGTTCAGGAAGTCGGCGGGACTGTGAGCCGATCGCACGCGATTGTGAACTGACTTCTAAGGCAGTTCGCCCGAATTAAGTAAGGCGGACCGGACTGGCCGTTATCCAGTTAAGTGCTGCATTGTTGGATGCAGAAATTAGGTGGTACCGCGGCCAAGCCGTCCTAACATTGTTAGGGCGGTTTTTTGCGTTAAAGTGTACATATAAATCAGGGAGGAACGACACATGGCTTTCGATCACAAAGGTATCGAAAAAAAGTGGCAGAAGTACTGGCGCGAACACGACACATTTAAGACGGGGAAAGACCCGAAGAAACCGAAGTATTACGTATTGGACATGTTCCCTTACCCTTCAGGCCAGGGACTTCACGTTGGACACCCCGAAGGCTACACCGCAACGGATATTGTTGCGCGGATGAAGCGGGCGCAGGGCTACAATGTTTTGCACCCAATGGGCTGGGACGCATTTGGTCTGCCAGCTGAACAGTACGCCCTGAAGACGGGTAACGCACCAAAGGCATTCACTGCCAAGAACATCGCCAACTTTAAGCGCCAAATCCAAAGCCTTGGGTTCTCCTACGATTGGGACCGTGAAATCAATACCACCGACCCATCCTACTACAAGTGGACGCAGTGGATTTTTGAACAGATGTACAAAAAGGGTCTGGCGTACGAAGATGAAGTTGCCGTTAACTGGAGTCCTGATTTGGGGACGGTTGTGGCTAACGAAGAAGTCATCGACGGCAAGACCGAACGCGGCGGCTTCCCCGTTATTCGCAAGCCAATGCGCCAGTGGGTGCTGAAGATTACTGCATACGCTGACCGGCTTTTGAGTGACCTCGATGACCTCGACTGGCCAGAATCTATCAAGCAGATGCAGCGTAACTGGATTGGTAAGTCTACCGGTGCCAGCGTTACCTTCAAGGTTGCCGGAACCGACAAGTCATACGAAATCTACACCACGCGGCCTGACACACTCTTTGGTGCAACCTACTCCGTACTCGCACCAGAACTGGACTTGGTTAAGGAAATCACCACGCCAGAACAAAAGGATGCAGTCGATGCGTACATCGAAGAGGCTGCCCGGAAGTCTGACCTTGACCGGACCGACTTGAACAAGGATAAGACCGGGGTCTTCACCGGTGCTTACGCTATTAACCCAATTAATGGTGAGAAGCTGCCAATCTGGATTTCCGATTACGTGCTGTCCACGTACGGGACTGGTGCCATCATGGCCGTGCCCGCACATGATGACCGGGACTACGCCTTTGCCAAGAAGTTCGGCCTCAAGATTACGCCCGTTATTGAGGGTGGTAACGTCGAAGAAGAAGCCTACACCGGCGACGGGAAGCACATTAACAGTGATTTCCTGAACGGGATGAACAAGGCTGATGCCATCAAGGCGGTTATCGACTGGCTCGAAGAAAAGGGCGTTGGTAGTGCCAAGGTTAACTACAAACTGCGTGACTGGGTCTTCTCCCGTCAACGTTACTGGGGTGAACCAATTCCCGTTATTCACTGGGAAGACGGCGAAACCACGCTGGTTCCAGAAGACGAACTGCCGCTCCGTTTGCCTGAAGAAGCCGACATCAAGCCAAGTGGTACTGGTGAGTCACCACTGGCAAACCTGGACGACTGGGTAAACGTTGTTGACAAAAATGGGCGCAAGGGTCGCCGGGAAACCAACACCATGCCGCAGTGGGCTGGTTCCTCATGGTACTTCCTGCGTTACTGTGACCCCCACAACGGCCGCATGATTGCTGATCCAAAGAAGCTCAAGTACTGGATGAACGTGGACCTGTACATTGGTGGTGCTGAACACGCCGTATTGCACTTGCTCTACGCTCGTTTCTGGCACAAGTTCCTCTACGACCTCGGTGTGGTGCCAACCAAGGAACCATTCCAGAAGCTGTTTAACCAGGGCATGATTCTGGGTGACAACCACGAAAAGATGAGTAAGAGTAAGGGCAACGTTGTTAACCCTGATGATGTGGTTGACCAATATGGTGCCGACACCTTGCGTCTGTACGAAATGTTCATGGGCCCTCTGGATGCGGGGATTGCTTGGAGCACTGACGGTCTTGCCGGCGCGCACAAGTTCCTCGACCGCGTTTACCGGACCTTCATCGACGACAAGGGGAAGATGCGCGACCACATTACGACGTTCAATGATGGTAAGCTGACCAAGGTCTACAACGAAACGGTTAAGAAGGTCACCAAGGACTATGAGGACCTGCACTTCAACACTGCGATTGCCCAGATGATGGTCTTCATCAACGAGGCCAACAAGGTCGACGCCCTGCCGTTTGAATACTGCGAAGGCTTCGTCAAGCTGCTCGCGCCAATCGCACCACACCTGATGGAAGAAATCTGGTCCATCTTTGGCCACGACGAAAGCATCAGCTACGAGCCATGGCCAACGTACGACGAATCCGCGCTTGTTTCCGACGAGGTTAACGTTGTCGTTCAGGTTAACGGTAAGCTCCGTGCCCAGCTTAAGCTGGCGAAGGACACTTCCAAGGAAGATACCGAAAAAGCAGCATTTGCTCAATCAAACGTCCAGAAGTTCACGGATGGCAAGGACATCAAGAAGGTCGTTGTTATTCCTAACAAGCTGGTCAACATTGTCGCTAAATAGCCAGTGCTCCACCGAAGAAGGTTTGACCGTTACTGGTCGAACCTTTTTTGTTAGTTTGCGGGGATGCTCCGCGTTGTGGGGTTTGGCCTCCGGGTCCGGGCTGGGCCTCGGGTGTGCTTCGCCGTGGACGCTGTGGCGGTCGTCTGGAGCCGGAAAAGCGCCGTCTCCAGACTAAAAATTTAGCTTTGCATCGTCGCAATTAGTATTAAGTGTGTACGATACTTAGCATGTTGACGCCCATTTCATCTTGTAACTCGGACCTGACAGCTCCTCACACAAATCTAAATTTTTCCCACAAAGAAAAGGGGTGTGCCAACCGCAAAAACCGCGGTCGTCACACCTCTTTTCTTTGTTGCCACGGCTGGGCGGCACACCCGAAACCCAGCCCGGACCCTCCGGCCAAAGCCCACAACGCTCCGCTGGATAGTAGTCAACAGCTCAGTCATTTCCGGGTGCTGAACAGTGTTAGACTAGCCACTCGGTTGTGTTATGTTTTCTCCTCTGTAAAAGCCTCGGTAAGACTTTTTCTTAACCACGTCGTAGTGACTGGGTGGGGCCGGTGCGCGTGTAGTGCGGCTGGGATTTTCCTGTGAAAGCTATGGTGAGAGAAGACCGATGCGGGCTTTGCATCGGGCTTCTCCACACCATAGCCGGCAAAAATTAAGACCCGCTAGGAAAAGCAAAGCTTCCCAACAGGTCCTAACAATACGTATTAAGTTCGTAACCCGAAGAACGGTGAGGCGGGGCTCAATTTTTAGGTTGAAGACCCGGTTTTTGGGGCTTCAACCGGCCGCACGGAAAATCCCAGCCGCACGGAACGCGCACCGGCCCCGCCCAGGCGCGGCCCCTATACCACTCAGTAACTCATACCACCAAAACCACTGACACTGCCGGACGGCGTCAATGAGTGGCATCAATATTTAGTAATGTTTAACTTTGTTCCCGTTCATTGCCAGGGGCCTATAAATAATTATAGAATAGAGTGTTAATGTCGTAGCTGGTTTTGCATTCTAGAATCAACTAGACTAAATCGTTGTAGCGGGGGAAGAAATGGACAGAAAGACAGCACGGGCACCCAAAGAAAAATCGGCCCAAGCGAAAATGTTAACGGGATCAGCATGGATGACCGCGGGGAGCATGTTCTCCCGGGTTCTCGGTGCGATTTACATTATTCCATGGTACATCTGGATGGGTGGTGGTGCGGTCGCCGCGACGGCCAATGCACTATTCGTTAAGGGGTATTCCGTTTACGCTATTTTCATCATGATTTCCACGGCCGGAATTCCTGGGGCGGTGTCAAAGCAGATTGCGCGTTACGATGCCCTGGGTGAATACAATACCAGTATGCGGTTATTCTGGCACGGGATGCTCGCAACCAGCATAATGGGATTCATCGGGGCCGCCGTGATGTGGCTCACCACGCCAATTCTGGCTGCTGGCGATTCACGCATGATTCCGATTTTCCACTCGCTGTCGCTGGCCCTCATCCTGATTCCGATGCTCAGTATTCTGCGTGGGTTCTTCCAGGGACACTCCGAAATGGCTCCGAGTGCCATTTCCCAGTTTTTGGAACAACTAGTCCGCGTGGCGTACATGCTGGTGACCGCGTACCTCATCATGCGCGTCGGTGACAAAGACTACGTGAAGGCAGTTACGCAGTCGACCTTTGGGGCCTTTGTCGGAGCAATCGCCGGGATTGCATTCCTGGCTTTCCTGTTAATCAAACGGATGCCGCAGATTCGCGCGCGCAACGCACAGAGCCTGAACCAGATTAACGTATCGGTTAACCACCTGTTGTGGGAAGTTGTTCAGCAGGCCATTCCGTTTATCATTCTTAGTGCCACCGTTAACGTGTACTACCTGATTGACCAATACACGTTTTTCACCGGGATGAAGAGTTTGTTCACAACCACGATGCACGACCTGAACATCTATTACGCGATGTTCGCGGGGAATGCGAATAAGTTGGTCACGATTGTGGTGTCACTGGCCGCCGGGATGTCGACCACGGCGATTCCGCTGCTGACTTCGGCGTGGACCAAGCACCAGCACAAAGAAGTGACGAACCAGATTACGAATGCACTGCAGTTGCTGTTCTTCGTCATCATTCCCGCATCGTTTGGGATGGCTGCCATTGCGCGACCACTGTACGTTCTGTTTTATGACTACAACGAAATTGGGTTCAAGATGCTCGTGGTCTCCTGTGTCATGGCCGTGTTCTTGGGGATGTTCCTCGTATTGGTAGGAATTATGCAGGGACTGTTCCAGAACATGCGGGCCATCATTGAGATGCTCATTGGGATGGCCGTGAAGGTTGTCTTCCAGTTGCCGTTCATGATGATGTTCAATGTTTACGGGCCAATGATTGCGACCATCGCCGGGGCGGCCACCTCCTGTGCGCTCATGCTGTACGATTTGCACCACATGTACCACTACAAGGCCAAGCAAACCTTGAAGCGGGTGGTTGGCATCACCGGCTTTAGCGTCATCATGTTCATCGCCACGCGCCTCACCGTTGATGGTCTGAGCATGATTTTAAACCCCGCCAGCAAGAGCCAGTCCGTCTTGATTCTGGTGCCGGCCCTCATCATTGGGGTTGCGATTTACGTATATCTAGCGCTGGCGACCCGCCTCGCCGATACCATTATGGGTCGGCGCGTCGGGAAGATTCGGCGTCTGCTGCACATTCACTAAAATTAATGCCTCTACCCGGGCTTTTGGCCGAAACATGGCTAGAAGCTAGGTGGAGGCATTTGTTTGGTCCGGATATAAGTCCGGGTGGGGGCTTGCAAACCGAATTTGACTTGCTAAACTGGAGCCAAATGCGGTACAAATATCTAGTATGCTTTTTGGAACGACGTTATTTTGAAAGTGGAAAGGGACAATTATACCCATGGGTAAATCTCTGATTTTTGGCGCTGCTTTGGTTGACGCACTGATGAACGTGCCGCGTGTCCCGACTAGTGGGGGAAACGTGCTTGGTGATTTCCTCGAGTATCAAGTTGGTGGTTGCGCGATTAATGCTTATTGCAGTTACCGATACGCGGGCGCACAGGGTGATCTGTTCGTCCCGGTTGGGCGCGGCGCAAATGCGGATCGAATTACCGCGTACCTCAAGCGCTTTGGGGCCAAGCCCTACGTTGTTAGCGGTGCACCGGACAACGGGTGGACCGTGGCGATGATTGAGCCAAACGGTGAGCGCACGTTTGTTGTGCTCCCGGGGATGGAACAGTTGTGGCGCGACTCCTGGTTCAAGCAGCTGAACATGGGTGATTACGACCACTTTTACCTCAGTGGCTTCCAACTGACCAACCCACTCGTCGCGCGGGCCACGGTGGATGCACTCAGTGAGCGGAGCGGTGATTCAGTATTGCTGTTCGACGTTGCCGCGCGCATTCAGGATGTGGATCAGGATATTCTGGCTGAGTTACTCCACTCCGGAGTGATGGTGCACTGTAATGAGGTCGAACTGCCCCAGGTGGCAAAGGGTGACACCTTTGATGAACAGGTGCAGTACTTGTACGCCCAAACACACCAGCCAGTGGTGGTGACGCTGGGTGCGAAGGGGACGTATTATTATGCCGGGCCGAACGATTCCGGCATTGTTCCGGGCTTTGCGGTTAAGGTCGTTAATACCGTCGGCGCCGGCGACACCCATTGCGGGGGGATGCTCGCAGGGTTGGCCCAGGGGTTGACGTTAACCGAGTCAATTCAGCTGGGCAATCAGCTTGCCGCCAAGGTCTGCGGCATGCAGGCAAACATGTTGCCAATTTCATTTTAAGTCAAAAAAACAGGGTCGCACTCTGCATGAGCAGAAGGTGACCCTGTTTTTGAATTGACCCCAAACCTGGGGGAAACGCACGTAGGTGTCGTAATCCGGTGGACACAAGTTTTAGCTTGGGCAAGTACGTGCGCTGGAATAATGACGGGAACTCAATGATTGAGCGCTGGGGCAAATAGCCTTGGACAATGTGCGGGGGAAATTTGCACAACGATGACGGCAAGAGCCGAATTGTTTGCGCAGGTTGTCATTGCAATCCGAACTGGCTTCCTCACCCCGAAGTCAGTCCAGATGCGGCCCCAACGCATCGACAATAGCGCCGTAATGTTGAAAATGCAAATATAATTACTGCTGAAAAATGGAACGTGACACCCCAATTAATCACCGATTTGGAAGCATTAGGCTATTTGAGTATCCTTTTAATTACGAGATTCGTTAGCCAAACGAACAAAAAGAACAATTATTAGCGAATTTGCATATGACGCCAGCGCGGATAATTCACGCAAAAATTGAAACTGAACGTTAATTCGAGGATAAAATAATTTTTGCGGCCATACGGAGATTCGAGGCTGCAATAACAAAAAAATCCCGGTTAAACGGCAAAATGTACGTGAAGCTATTAACAAACAAGAATTTCGGCCTACAATTGAGGTGGTGGAAAAGGAGTGGTATATATGCGCAAACACGGAAATTGGTTACTGTATTTGGTGATTGGTGCAGTTGTGTTTATTGGCGGTGCGCTACTAGTTGGCGTCGGCGTTAGCGTTCATAGTTACAGCTTAATCGTACTCGGGATGGCAATCCTGGCGACAGGGATGACCAGTCTCGACGTTAGTTATTTACACCATGGCAGTGGTTTTACAAATTAGCGAAGTTCCCGTCCGTATGCCGATTGGTCTATATCCCAATCAGTCGGCACACGGACTTTTGCTTTGTGTGATGTTTTTTAATTATATGGTAAGGCTTTCAAAAAGCCGGTGTATGGGCTTTCTTTTAACGAAATTAAGGTTGTAAGTGCAAATGTATATTCTTTTATGAATAAATGTATTGCACAACCCCCTTGATGGTGTATACTTTGTTTGTTGAGAGAAATGGCAAGCGCTTACTAAACAATGTAATCAAAGTCGAAGCTTCACTGATTGCGGTTACGTTGCTAGAATCGTTTGTTGTTAGATATGTAATTCAGAGACATACAGCATCAACTGAAATTATTGATTTTGATTGTTAGCGTTGGGGGCAATGGTTAACAATTCTCTGGATCACATATGAACTTTTTATAAGGAGATGTGAACCATATGGCTTTAGAGGATTCTAAATTCGGCCAGGGATTCATTAAGTTTGCCGTTAAATTAGGCAACCAGATTCACCTGCGCTCATTGCGTGACGCCTTCGCAACCATCATGCCACTGTACAATCTTGGCAGGGCTTGCCACGCTGATTAACAACACCGTCTTCCTTTGGATGTTCAAGGGACAGACGCTGGTCAACGTTCAGTACTGGGGCACGATGTTGTCCAACGCGACACTGAATGTTTCCAGTGTATTGATTGCGATGCTGATTGGGTACTTTCTCGCGAAGAACCGCGGGTTTGAAAACCCACTTGCTGCCGCAATGGTTTCTCTGGCATCACTTATTACCATGATGCCTAACTCAGTTTCTTTGGTACCAACTGGTGCCAAGAAGGCCGTTGATGTTGCTGGGGTACTGAGCTACTCCAACATGGGTACCGGTGGGATGTTCGCCGGGGTTATCATCGGGCTACTTGCAACTGAATTGTTCATTCGTTTGTCCAACGTCAAGGCCTTGAAGGTTAACTTGGGCGACCAGGTTCCACCTGCGGTTGGTGACTCCTTCAACGTTTTGATTCCAGTTATTCTTGTTCTTTCCATCTTCGCTCTCGTTTCTGCTATCCTGTTCGTAACGACAGGCATGAACGTGATTAGTCTTATTACCACCTTCATTCAGGAACCTCTGCGTCACATTGGTACTGGTATTGTCGGGACTCTTATCATTTACACTCTGGCAAACCTGCTGTGGCTTTTCGGTATTCACTTCTCCGTTATCTACAGCACCATCCTCGAACCTCTTCTGATTATCAACATTGTGCAGAACACTGCAGCATACAGTGCAGGTAAGGCGATTCCAAACATCATCAACCTGTCTCTTGTTCAGTCCTTCGCTCTGTTAGGTGGTTCTGGTGGTACTCTCTGCCTGTTGATTGCTACCTTCATTGTTAGCCGTAACGCTGCTTCCCGTAACGTTGCTAAGCTCGCATTCCTGCCAGGTATCTTCAACATTAACGAACCTGTCCTCTTTGGTTACCCAATCGTTTACAACGTTTCCCTGATTATCCCATTCATCGCACTGCCATCCATTGGTATCTTCGTTGGTTGGTTGACCACGACGCTCGGTTGGATGAATCCAATGGCCGTCCAAGTTCCTTGGACCACGCCAATGTTCCTCAACTCCTTCCTGGCAACAGGTGGTGACTGGCGTGCACCAGTTATCCAGATTCTTCTCTTCATCTTTGGGGTTCTGTTCTACATGCCATTCGTTAAGATTAACGATGGTGTTGTGGCTCGCCAGGTTGCTGCAGAAGCAGCTGCTGCCAAAGACTAGTATTGAAAAAAGCGTCGCGCTTGCGCGGCGCTTTTTTTGTCTTGATCTTCGCAGCCACCTAGTCAACCAAGATATGTTTTGTAAAAGCCCACGCTGTCCGGCAGCGTCAGCTCTTAGTGTAGGTATACCAGTGTGGGGCTCCGCGTTGTGGGGTTTGGCCTCCGGGTCCGGGCTGGGCCTCGGGTGTGCTTCGCCGTGGTCGCTGTGGCGGTCGTCTGGAGCCGGAAAAGCGCCGTCTCCAGACTAAAAATTTAGCTTTGCATCGTCGCAGCCTGAATCTAACTCGTACGATGCTTGGCATGCAATCGAAGCCCCTATCTCGTGCGCAAATCCTGAATGCTCCTCACACAAATCTAAATTTTTCCCTCAGTAAAGCCTGAGATGCCTGGCA
>NZ_RRYD01000047.1 GCF_004010095.1 Lacticaseibacillus hulanensis
TTTCATTGTACAAGGACTCAGGCTGTGAGTCTTTTCTATTTGGCTAATTTGTTGCACTTACATTGTAAATTCGTCACATTGAGTACTTACACATATAATTTCGACCTTGATATCAGATGGATATTAGGTGCCTTAGTAGCGCTTTTTGGACTTTCTATAGTGTTTTCTTCACTTTTATCATTGATTATTGTGATGGAACTTCAGAATGACAAAAAATTAGATAGTCGATTAATCAAGTTGTTTTGGACTGGCTTTTTGGGATTATTAATTGTTTGGCTGTTAGTGCTGTTATCTATATGGCCCGGATCACTAACGTATGATTCTTACACTCAGTGGGGGCAAGCAAACGGATATTATGCACTGTCGAATTGGCACCCTATTTTTCACACGTTGCTCATAAAGCTGTGCTCGTTGTTATACTTATCGCCAGCATCTTATTTAGTGTTTCAAATTATTTTGGGATCTTTTAGTGTTTCGTGGGTAGTGTATAGACTTTGCCGACGGGGGCTCCCATTTTGGCTTGGAATTTGTACATTAATTGGCTATGCAATATATCCTCTCAATGGAATTTACATGAGTACAGTTTGGAAGGATATTCCTTACAGTATTATGTTGTTACTGCTGTTCTACTTGGTTGCTGAAATTGTTCAGGATGGTGAAATTAACCGACTTAGTTGGGCAAAAATATTAGCACTAACTTGCTTATTGATTTGTACTGCCTTAATTAGAAAAAATGGATTATACGTTGTTCTGATTGTTGCAGCATATTTGTTGATTTTTAAAAGATCATTAAAAACTTTCGTTGCAGTAGTTGTCACTCTATTTGGAATATTTGGATTTAACTATGTCACGGACGCGGTCTATCATGTCGCAAAGAGTCCCACAACAGAAATGATGGCTGTGCCGTTGCAACAAATTGGTGCGACTTACGCTCATAATGGAAATATTAGTCAAAAGAATCAAAAATATTTTGCCCAAATATTACCAGCGAACGAATGGAAAGAAAGATATAATCCTTATACTGCTGACAATTTAAAATTTTCACCAAACTTCAAAGGTTATATTATCAATGAAAATGCTGGCGATTTCTTGAAGCACTGGTTTGAACTACTTAAACACAATAAGGTTCGTTTTATTATGGCGTATGCTGAACTTTCAGCTGTATTATGGAAGTACAATTTACCTTCTAATGAAGTAAATGGGTTGATGGGCGGTGGAGAACACCCTCGAATTCAACCTAATGATGAAATGCATGTAAAACAGTACATGCAAGTTAGGAACAACCCACAGAAGTATTTGCGCCCACTTTATGAATCAAATGACAATATTCGAAAGAGCAACGGTCAAAATACTATTTCATACAGCACATTCGTTCACAGGTATCTGACGGCTAATAAATCATTGTTGTATGACAGCAAGATTCCAATTGGAAACAAAATTGTCAAACATATATTCGTTTCTATTCAGGAAAAATATGTGAGAATACTTGCTAGTGGTGCACTCGCTCTACTAGTAACGTTACTTGCGCTTTGCGTCGCAATTGAAAAGATAGGCTTTTGGAAATCAATTGCTATGTTTTTAGTTCCTGCCATTAATTTTCTTACCTTGGCGATTTCTGCGCCAGCGCCAGTGTACAGATACGTTTATAGTTTGAGTTTTTCATCATGGTTAATAATGCTATTTGTAGTAACGTTGAAAAGCAAACGGACTGATACTAAATAGTTGGTACTGAATATTTGTAAGTGCGTTGTTCTCATGGGAAGCGTTCCGTTACTGTCGTATAATGAATGCATAGGAATTTCTTGATTTTGGCATTTTCCCTTGCACTTATCATCTCGTAACGGAGGACTTATCCATGGTTTATCGGCATACTGACGTTCAACTGTCTTTAGAATCGTTTGATTGTTGTGTGGGCACCTCGCTCATTCCATGGTATAAGCATGGAAGATGCATACCAATCTGTATTTAATAAGAGCGCCGGACGTGCTGCAAAACCATTTCGTGAGTTGCACGCTGCCGAGATGATCAAACAGCGGGCACATTTATCAGACGCGAAGCTGGTGGAGGCCATTCGCGACACGGTAGCGTTTCAGTACTTCATGGTAAGAACGCGTTACGAGGACAAGATTCCTTTCAATGCCTCAACTTTGACCTACTTCCGCCGTCGAGCCTCTAAAATCTCCGAATTGATTCGCAACATCATCACTGACTAAGTCCGCGAGAAGCTAGAAGCGATTGTGCCTGGAGCTCAAGTGCTGATTACTGATGTCACAGCTGTACCAATTCAGATTAAGTTTTCTCAAGATGCATCCTTACTAAACAAAGCTCGGCCGAACTTTGAAGACATAGTGCTTAATATGGCGCAAGGACTACAGGTTGCAATCCTGATGACTTATAAGCGCCTAGCTAAGGCAACATGGACTGAACATTCACGCCACCCTGGCGGTCAGGCCAATGCCCGGCGCAAACGAATCAAAGCACAACTACAGTACATTCGACGAGCTCTACGCTACGTGGATGAGTTGTTGGATCAAGGTGGGCAGTCACATTTGACAGAGTACCAGATCAATGGGCTAGCAATTATCCGTAAGGTCTACAATCAGCAAGAGTACATGTATAACAACAAGACTCATAGTGTTCCTGATCGGATTGTCAGTCTCGGTTAACCGTATATTCACCCGATTATTCGCGGTAAAGTCAAGGCACGCGTTGAGTTCGGCGCCAAGATTGACTGTTCAATTTAGATGGAATCATTGACGTTGAGCGTTTTGACTTCGAGAGCTTCAGCGAGAGCACTAACCTAGTCGCAACCATCGATTATTAGTGGGGTGTGGCGATATTAGTCATAAAATGTAGGCGAAACTACATTGTAAGGATCTTCCTTGACATTCTTGTAATATGAAATGTTTTTCTTTTTTATCGAGATTCCCCCTAATTAGTATAGGGTAACCATTGAGGAGCACTTATGAAAAGGACAAGCTTATTCAGGTTAACAACTACCTGCTTGTGTGCATCATGTGTAGTTTTGTTAATGTTTTGCAACACTAATAAAATAATTGTGTATACGATTTCTTTTATCTGAGTTTTGAGGCAATGTTATCGTGGTTAATCTAGCTGGTTGAGGCCGGTTAATAAATTTGTGGAGACATATTTGTGAAAATTAAATCAATTGTTTTAACAATTTGGCTGTCATTGTTTTATCCGTTCACCTATTTACTGAAGTTGAACAAAAAACGTGTGGCGTTCGTGTCACTGGAACACGATAAATTGGCGAATGATTTTGAGCTAATCTATCAACAGCTTGAAAAGCAGTCCGATATCGATTTACGGACTTCGTTGTTCAAATTTACGCCTAATCTGATTGGTAACGTGAAGTACGCATTTGCGTGTGTGCATCAGCTTTTTCTAATTCAGTCCTCTGCGGTAGTGCTACTTGATTACAATAACTATGTCGTTTCGCGTTTTCCGCATCGTAAAGGCGTACGAATTGTTGAATTATGGCACGCAACGGGAGCACTTAAGAAATTTGGTAATGAAGTTGCACGAGACTATCGTATTAAGAATTATGATTATGTTATTGCTAACTCAGCTTTCTTCAAGCAACCATACGCAGCGGCGTTCAACATCGATAAAAATCGTGTTGTTGTGACGGGTATTCCTCTAAACGACAAATTGTTTGATGACCAGTATAAGTCCGAAACGCGTATGAATGTTTTGCAGAAGTATCCACAGCTGGTTGGTAAAACCGTCGTCACTTACGCACCGACATTTCGTGGCCGAATTGGCACCAAGATTATTGAGGCGCCAGGTAATGTTGATAAGATTGCGAGCTTATTAACTGATGACTATGTAGTTGCATACAAGCCACATCCTCTTGTATCGAACGTAATTGATACTAAGAATTCTCGAGTACTCAGAATTGATGACATTACCATCAATGATTTGTTTTGTGCTACCGATATTCTTGTCACTGATTATTCTGCGATTACGATTGACTGGATGGCGTTTAACAAGCCTGTGATTGCTTTCACGCCAGACCTAGATAAATATGCGAATACCCGGGGCTTGCTGATTAATTATGAGCAGGAATTCCCGGGTCCCATTACCAAGACTGAGATTGAATTGGCTGAAACAATTATGAGTACAGATGTGAATAGCAATAGCGACAAACGGGCTAAATTTAAAGCAATGGTTTACGAATATGACGATGGTGAGTCAACTGCACGAGTGGTCGATTTCATCAAAAAAATGATAGCTTAGGCGTACAATAAACATTGCTTTGGTCAAGATGTCTGTACGGCGGATATTAATATCAAGTTAGCAACCCACAACCAGTTTCATATGAAACAGAAAATCAATTAGAATTTGTGTTATCATCTGAGTTCATACACAATCAACGAAAAAAGAGTGTAGCGGCAGATGATGGATCTGAATGAAGGCGGCCACGCAAAGTTACCACCTTTGCCAAACATGTTGCCACCTAGTGCCATGAAAGTTACCACAAGAATGCCCACCGGCAAACGAAAGTCGGTGGGCATCGTTAGTTCTGTTGACTATTCGGCTTCTTCCTCCAGAAACCCGTCGATTAGCTTTACGCCAAGCATCACGGGCTCATCCTAACTGATTTGCTCATCACTAAACCAGATTACGTCGATGTCGACGCGCACTTTATACTAGCTCGATTTCAAACAAAAGCGGCAAATAACTCCAGACGCGGGCAGCTGGCCCGCCGGAATTGTTTTCCCCGGAAAACGGTTCTTTTTTTCGCTTCCATGCCCCATAATCAGACGTGAAGCATACGGATTGGAGGATCCAATCATGATGAAGAAAAGTAGGTTTTATAAACTAGGAACGATGGCACTCACACTCACGCTGTGTGGCGTTTTGCTTGCGGCGTGTGGCGGGAGCAAAAGTAACAGTAAGGGCGCTAGCAGCACCACTAAAACCAGGTCTAGCAAGCAAGAAAAGAAGCGCGCAAAGCCGGTCAATGCTGCAGATGAACAAATTGACAGCATCATGAAGCACATGTCGCTGCAGGAAAAGGTTGGCCAGTTGTTCCTGGCGCGTGTCCCCGCGACTAATGCGGTGATGGACGTGCAGACGTATCACTTCGGCGGTTACCTGTTGTTCGGCCTAGACATGGCGGGGATGACGCAAACAACGCTGAAGTCGAAAATTCAGACGTTCCAGCAAAATAGCAAGATTCCGCTGCTCATTGGCTCCGATGAAGAGGGTGGCACCGTCAGCCGGCTGAGCTCGAATCAGCTGGTTAGTCCCGTATTTCGTTCGCCACATAACGTTTACGCTAGCGGCGGCATGAAGGCGGTTGAGCAGGACGCGACGGTTAAGGCCCAGAAACTCAAGGATTTTGGCATTCAGTTACCAATGGCACCAGTGGCTGATGTGGTCACGAATCCCGCGGCGTTTATTTATGACCGCACCGTTGGGTTGGACGCGCAAGGAACCAGCACGTTCGTGAAGACCACGGTGACTGCTTTGCAAAATAACGGTGTGGCGGCCACGCTCAAACATTTCCCGGGTTATGGGAATAACGCCGATTCACACGTTGGGATTGTGACCGACACTAGCAGCATGAAGGACCTCAAGCAAACTAACTTTAAACCTTTTGCCGCGGGGATTAAGGCCGGGGCCGACAGTGTTCTTGTGTCGCACAACATCGTGAATGCAATTGACAAGAAGCACCCGGCGTCGGTTTCCAAAAAGGTGCACAAGGTACTGCGGAAACAGCTGCATTTCAGAGGAGTAATTCTCACCGACGATCTGGACATGGCCGGGCTCGCTGATTTTGTTGATCAAAAGGATGCCGCGCTCGTTGCACTGCAGGCTGGCAACGACATGGTCATGACCTCGCATTATGATACGCAGATTCCGCGCATCATGGCGGCAGTTAAGGCCGGCGATTACAGCAAAAAGCAGCTGAATGCATCGGTGAAGCGGGTGCTGCGGATGAAGCAAAAGCTGGGGATGCTGAGCAGTTTTTGACAAATAAGCGATGCCTAAACCAGTTTGTGACTGGTTGGCGCACCGCTTATTGCCACTTTCCGCCCATAGTCTCATCCCTCCGCCTGTTCACTCGTGTATAATAACAACTAAGACATACGCATTTTCAATGAAAAGCGGGGTGAACGCGTTGAAAGTAAAGACCCAATCGAACTTAATGAAGACGTTGCTCGTGGTCGTACTGCTCCTAGCAACGGCGGGCTTCGTGTTTGTGTGCACGAAGATTTCGTTTCTTTTTTCGCCAATAAGCACGTTCCTGTCCACAATCATGGGGCCGTTCCTCATCGCTGGGTTCCTGTACTACTTGCTCCAGCCACTGGTGAAGCTGCTGAACAAACTACACGTGCAGGGGCGCGCGGCGTCAATCATGGCGTTCGTCCTGCTCGTGTTGATTCTCGGCGGCGGTCTAGCCTACCTGATTCCCCAACTGGTCAACCAGGTGGCGGCGCTTGTGCAAAGCTTTCCGAGCTTCCTGAAAAAGACGGATACGCTTGTGCGGGAATTTGCGAATAGCAAGTTGGCTGCGGAATTGCACATCAGTGAAATTCTGAGCTCAGTCAAAATCAACCAGGGCGAGGCCGTGAAGTTTGTGACCACCCACTTCAGCACCGGTGCCACCAGCGTTGGTGCGATTGTGGGCCACATCGGCAACGCACTCGTGAACGTGTTCATGGCGCCGCTGGTTTTGTTCTACTTCATGAAGGACGGCAACAAGCTGTCACCGAACATTCAGCGCTTTTTGCCGGCGAGCTGGCGGCCATTTACCGCTAACCTGCTGCACCGGATGAACTCCACGATGGACAGTTACTTCACCGGTCAGTTTACCGACATGCTGATTGTCGGGATTCTCAGCTGCATTGGGTACGGCATTTCCGGCACGCCATACGCACTGATTATCGGGATTACCGCCGGGATTATGAACATGGTGCCATACATTGGGCCGTGGCTCGGGGCCATCCCCGCCGTCGCCGTTGCCGCAACCGTCTCCTGGAAGCAGGTCCTGTTTGCGGTCATCGTGGCCGTGGCTGTGCAGCAGATTGACAACAATTTTGTCTACCCGAACGTTATCGGCAAGTCCATGGAAATTCACCCGTTGACCGTGCTGGTACTCCTGCTCACTGCCGGCAACATGTTCGGCCTGCTCGGTGTGATTCTGGGGATTCCGGTTTACGCCGTCGCCAAGACCGTGCTCGCTTGCCTGGTTGAAGAACCCCGCATTCCGTTCTTCAACTGGATGCGGACGGACGATGCGGTTGTCGCCGAGGCAACCGGCGAGCCGGCAGATGAACCCGAGAAGGACAGCAACATCGAGATCAAGTAAATCGCCAAACCGGAAGCGGGCTTGGTGTTGCTTGGGACATTACAAATAGACGCAAAGAGGCCACCATCGAGTAAGCATCGATGGTGGCCTCTTTGCGTCTATTCTCGGTTATCGTCATTGAAGTATGCCAAAACTCTGGCGGTGATGCTTTCGCGTTTATCGAACACGCGGAGAATGCGAATCTCATTTGCCCTTGCATCCACACTATAAAATATCACGTTCATATCGGTAAAAACGAATCGGTATTTGTCGGGGAAAACCGCAAAAGTATCTTTAAAAGGTGAGCGACTGCTGAGCCGCGGACCACGGTTGGAAAATTCAGCCAATGAATCTACTGAATGCATAATCGCAGTTAGCGCCTTGTTTGCGGCGTGTGGATCAAATTCACTTTCGATGTAGTCATGGATGATGTGCAAGTCTGCTCTGGCATCATCCATGTATTTGATTGCGAACGTCATTCGAGATTAAATTCCTTTTTGATTTCGTCGCTAGTAAAGTATTTACCCTTTTCGGCGTGCTGCAAACGGGCAAGTAGTTCGGTACTGGCCTGGAGATAATCGTATTGCTCTAAATCTACTAGGGCATAGCGCCCGCGACCGTTCTTGGTCAGAAATACCGGCTGATTAGGTTTAACCTCGTCAAGGACCTTATTGTAGTTGCGCAAATCGGAAATTGGCTTGATGTTCATCATGCTATCACCTCCATGCAAGTATTGTACAATATTTGCATGTTAATTTACAGCAAAGCTAATCACATCGTACTTGCCACCCGGTAGTTACCCTCCGCGTTTTCGATTTCTGCGCAGATGCCGTGTGCTAGCTTCACGCACCCGCGCCGAATTGCGGCAACGTCAGGGTTCGTGAAGGCAATGCGCATGCCGTTTTTGACGTTTTGATCCGGATACAGGGTGGTTGACGGCACGAAGGTCACCTCGTCTTTGACGCGCGCTAGGATTTCCTCGGCGTTTAGTTCCGGTGGTAGTTCAACCCAGACGAAGAAGCCGCCATCGGGGTTAGAGACGTGGACGCTTGCCGGCAAGTGTTTTTGCAGGGTTGCGACCATCGCCGTGCATTTGCGGGCGTAAATCCGGCGCAACGTCTTAATGTGTGCATCCAGGTCGTTGTTTGCAAGATAATCACTGACAGCACGCTGGGTGAGGGTGCTGGATTCCAAATCACTGTTGCTCTTCAGCTGCACGAGGCGGTCGATGATGTCCTGGGCGCCGGTGACCCAGCCAAGGCGCAGGCCGGGGGCGAGAATCTTGCTGAAGCTGCCGACGTGGAGCACGCGGTCGTCCTGGTCCAATTCCCGCAGTGTTGGCAAGTTGGTGCCACGATAGCGCAGTGCGCGGTATGGCGCGTCCTCGAGTACCAGCACGTCATATTTGCGGGCCAGGGCGAGCAGCTGCTGGCGTTTTTGCAGACTCATCACGGTTCCGGTTGGGTTTTGAAAGTCGGGAACGGTGTAAATCAAACGCACGCCGCCACGCGCCAGGGTCGTTGCGAGTTGGGCCATGTCCATGCCGTCTTCCTGAACGGGAACGGTGCAGAATTTTGGTTGGTAGGTGCCAAGTGCTGCAAGTGCGCCGGGGTACGTCGGGCCTTCGACAATGACGCGGGCACCAGCATCCAGCGTCAGGCGCCCGATGAGGTCCAGTGCCTGCTGCGCGCCCTGCGTGATGAGTACGGAGTCAGTGCATGCCGGAACCCCGTCCTGGCGCAGACGGGTTGCCAGCTGGTTGCGCAGCGGTGCGTAACCAGCGGCGCTAGCGTACTGCAGTGCGGCCGCGGTGCCAGCAAGTGCGCGGTTGAAACCAGCATTTAGCTCGGCTTGCGGGAACAGCAATGGATCTGGCAGCCCGCCGGCAAAGGAAACTTGATTCTTCTTCGGCGCGGCCAGCAAATTGCCCAGACCCGCGTCTTTACTTGTCGTGATTCGCTCTGCTAGTTGCATAGTTTCGACCTCCGTGATTGTTATCCGTCGCATCCGCATTACCGGATTCGCTTCCATGCTTTAATCGTAAATCGTTGGCCAACATAAATAAAGCTCAACTATTTCAATTTAAGGTGAATTTAGCTCATCTTGATGCTAATATTCATGATAGAATAAGTTAAACATGGCGCTCCGCCCATCGCTCCTGTTTCGTTGCCGCGGTGTGCGGGATGCAGAACGTTTTGCGGTCAAATCAGTGGAGGTTACTTATGGCAAATTTTTCTTATCAAGTTTTTGCGGCGGTCGTCAGTGAGGGCACGTTTGCCAAGGCGGCCAGTGTACTGAACATTACCCCAAGCGCAATTTCCCACAGTGTGAGCCAGATGGAAAAGGAGCTCGGCTTTCCGCTGTTCATTCGCAGCCGCGGGGGCGTGGAACTGACCGGGGATGGCCAGGCGGTGCTCCCGGTTATTCAGGGGATTTTGAACCTGGAAGATCAACTGCAGCAGGTGGCCGACAACATCAACGGTCTGGCTGCGGGCCGCGTGCGGATTGGCGCGTTCTCGTCGGTTTCGACCAACTGGTTGCCGCACATCATCCGCGCCTTCAAGAAGCGGTACCCTCAGGTGGAAATTGAGGTTATTCAGGGCGGATTCAACGACATCACGGAGCAGGTGAAAAGCGGGACGATTGATATCGGCTTTTCCTTGCTACCAGTTGAGGCGACGGGGGTGGACGTCGAGCCGCTGCTGAAGGACAAAATCTATTGCGTGACCCCAACGGCGTTTGCCCCGGCATCTGGTCGTTACGTTGACGATGATGACATTGCGGGTCACCGCTTTATCCTGCAGCAACAGGACTACGACCGCGACACCAAGTCGGCGCTGGACCGGTATCACGTGTCGGCCAACTCGCTGACGTATTCAATCGATGACCAGTCCATTTTGTCCATGGTGGAATCGGGGCTCGGCCTTGGAATTCTGCCCGAGCTGGCGCTGAACAAGCTGGTTGGGGCCGTTAACACCTACCCGTTTTCTGAACCATTCGCGCGGACGCTTTGCCTCGTGGTCAATGAGACTCAGGCCCAGGCGCCGAGCGTGGCCCGAATGCGGCGCGAGATTGAAACCTACCTAAAGGCGGAGTACGGACAGCGGTACTTGGGCCGGTAAAAAAGCAGGAACCAGTCAATACAAAAACAGGGAGTCCCCATCCACAACTACTGGATGCAGGCTCCCTGTCTTGCATTTATGGTAAATCGTTCCCCGCGGCGAGGTAGAGGCTGTACCATTCCTCGCGCGTGAGCTTGGCTTTGTCCGCTTCGGCGACTTGCGCGATGCGGTTGGCGTTCGTGGTGCCGGCGATGACTTGGGTGTTAGCGGGGATGCGCAAAATCCAGGCGGCGGCAACGGCGTTCACGTTGGTGTCGTACTTGTCGGCCAGTTCGTGCAACTTGGCGTTCAGGTCTGGGAACTTCGGGTTGTCGATGAAGACGCCGGCGAAGAAGCCGTACTGGAATGGGCTCCACGCCTGAATGGTCATCTTGTGCAACCGGCTGTATTCCAAGATGGCGCCGTCGTGATTGACGGAACGGTCATCCGTCATGTTGGTGTGCAGGCCGGCGTCAATCATGCCCGTGTGCATCAGCGATAACTGGAGCTGGTTGGCAATGAGCTTTTGCGGAACGGCCTGCTGCAGGAGTTCGACCTGCATGGGGTTGAAGTTGGACACACCGAATTGGCGCACCTTCCCGCTGTTTTGCAGGGTGAGAAAGGCTTCCGCAATCTCATCGGGCTCCATCAGCACGTCAGGCCGGTGCAATAGCAGCGTGTCGACGTAATCCAGTTGCAGGCGCTTCAGGCTGGCATCCACGGATTCGAGGATGTGCTGCTTGCTGAAGTCGTAGCGGTGGCCGGGCACAATCCCGGTTTTGGTCTGCACGAGAACATCGCTGCGCTTGAAGCTGGCGTACTTTAACGCGGCCCCGAAGATCTTCTCGGCTTCGCCATCACCATAGATGTCGGCGTTGTCAAAGAAGTTGACCCCCGCGTTATATGCGGAGTCCAGCAAGTTAACGGCTTGCTTATGGTCGAGCTTGGTAATCCGCATGACGCCGAGTGCGACACGTGAGGCGGACAAACCAGAGTTGCCTAAATTGATTTTTTGCAAATGGTTCACTCCCTAAGTTTTGATACATTAAGCCTAGCACAAAATCCCCATGTCTGAAAGCGGACACATACGCCTTGTGAAATGTTGCGCTTAAAAAGACAGACGCTCGTCGCGGCAATCATTCCTGGCTGTTGCCACAATGATGAGCGCGCCGGCCATGACGCGGGCACGTTAATCGACCTGCATTCCGGGTTCGGGCAGACAAAACCATTTTAATCACGCCGCTTTTCGGCTATGATTGCCGTATATTAACTGGATGGACTGATTGTTTTGACGTGGATTTTTGTAATGCTTTTGGCGGCACTGGCCGCAAGTATCGTGCAGGGTCTAACCGGATTCGGCTCTGGGATTGTGCTCATGGTGTTTTTGCCGCACATTTTACCGTTCGGCACGGCGGCCGGGGTGTCGACGCTCACCATGTTCGTGCCGACCGTCATCTTGGTTTGGCGGTACCGGCGCGGGTTAAAATTCCGGCGGCTGATTGTCCCGTTTATTGTGTACTCGGCGGTAGCGACCTGGTCCGTACACCTGTCCACTACACTTCCGGTGGGCACACTGAAGGCACTGCTCGGTGGGCTGCTCGTTGCGCTTGCCCTGTATTTCACCCTTGCGCGCAACGCGGGAACAATGAAGTTCCCCGTTTTCGTCACCGTCATTTTTATGGTCGTGTCCGGCTTCTTCAACGGGTTGTTTGGTATTGGTGGACCGCTCATGGCGCTGTATTACCTGACGCTCGCGGAGACGAAGGAGGAGTATCTCGCCAGCATTCAGATGTTCTTCTTCATGGACGGCATTTACGTGACCTCCGTGCGGTTCGCTAGCCACGTGCTGAGTCTGGGCGACCTCAAGTATATTGGCGTGGGGCTGATTAGCGCCGTAATCGGGACGATGATTGCTAACCGCATTGTTGACCGGCTCAACATTGACCGCGTTAAGCAATGTGTGTACGTTTTCATCGGGCTTGCGGGGGCATACTACCTGCTCACGGGCCTGCAGGTGTGGTAAAATTATCGTTGTATTGTGAAAATTACAGGCGGCGTCGCTCTAGCGGTGTTGACCTTAGATAAGTTGCCCCGAATGCGTGAGCAGAAGGGGTACCAGGAGGCAGAAATTTTGGCAGATCGACCAATTCGCGTACGGTACGCGCCAAGCCCAACCGGACACCTGCACATCGGGAACGCCCGGACGGCTTTATTCAACTACTTGTTTGCACGGCACAACAATGGGACTTTAGTTCTGCGGATTGAAGACACAGACACTAAGCGCAACGTTGCCGATGGTGAACAGAGTCAAAAGGACAACTTGCACTGGCTCGGCATTGACTGGGATGAAGGTCCCGACAAGGGCGGCGACTTTGGCCCTTACCGTCAGTCCGAACGTAAGGATATTTACCAGAAGTACATTCAGCAATTGCTGGATGAGGGCCTGGCATACGAATCCTACAAGACCGAAGACGAACTCGAGGCAGAACGCGAGGCGCAAAAGGCTAACCACGAAATGCCACATTACGTCTACGAATACGAAGGTATGAGTGACGAAGAAAAGGCCGCAGCAATCGCCGCAGCCAAGGCAAAGGGTCTTGAACCCGTCATTCGTTTCCACATTCCTGCCGGCCACACCTACAAGTGGAACGACATCGTTAAGGGTGACATCTCCATTGACTCCGATTCTATCGGGGGCGACTTTGTCATCCAGAAGCGCGATGGCATGCCAACGTACAACTTCGCCGTTGTCATTGACGACCACCTGATGGAAATCAGCCACGTGCTGCGTGGGGACGACCACATTGCCAACACGCCAAAGCAGATGGCAATTTACGAAGCATTCGGCTGGGAGCACCCAGTGTTCGGTCACATGACTTTGATCATCAACACCGAAACCGGTAAGAAGCTGTCCAAGCGTGACGAAACCATTCTCCAGTTCATTGAACAGTACAAGGAACTTGGTTACCTGCCGCAAGCAATGTTCAACTTCATCACCCTGCTCGGCTGGTCTCCGAAGGGCGAAAGTGAAATTTTCACTAAGAAGCAGTTCATCAAGCAGTTTGACCCAGAACGCTTGAGCAAGAGCCCCGCCAAGTTCGACCAGAAGAAGCTCGAATGGGTTAACAACCAGTACGTAAAGAATTCCGACGAAAGCGAAATCGCCGGTCTGGCACTGGAAAACCTGATCAAGGCGGGCAAGGTTGAAGCTGACCCAGACGCGAAGACCATCGAATGGGTTCGCCAGGTCACCGACCTTTACAAGCAGCAGATGTCTTTCACCGCGCAGATTGTTCAAGACGCCGACCTGTTCTTCAGCAAGCCAGCCGAACTGACGGATGAAGACATGGCCGAACTGGCTGACGACAACGCCAAGCCAGTGATTGATGCCTTCTACAAGAAGATGCAGACAATCAAGCCATTCTCCGCGATGAACATCAAGAATGCCACGAACGAGGTCCGCGACGAGACCGGGGCTAAGGGCCGTAAGCTTTACATGCCAATCCGTATCGCCACCACCCGCGTAATGCACGGGCCACAACTTCCAGAAACCTTGGAACTGATTGGCCGCGATGAAGTGCTGAGCAACATGCAGTACGTCATGGGCAAACTTAACTAATTAACACATTAAGCAAGGTAGCCAGTATTGGCTGCCTTGTTTTTGTTTACGGAAAAGGGCAGTCGGCGCGGATTACAGGTTGGTGTAACTGACTGCCGCTTCTAAACGAGCTCGGCGTACAGCTGGCGCGGATCAGTAATGTGCTTTGCTCAACGGAAAAGTGGCGTAACTGCGAAAATGATACAGGACAAATTTATTATTACACGCAGGTCGCTGGAGTCTTGCGTGTAATAATAAATTTGCCCTGTCTCGAATTGAAGCTGGCGCCACTTTTCCGTTGAGCAAAACCAAAAAGGCGACAGTGATGCGCGCGAATGAGCATAAAGGGTGAGCGCCAATCGGTTTAGTCGGTGGCTACACAAAAAAGCCGCCCGCAAACGGTTTGCACTAGGCCCTGTCAAGTTGACAGATGAAATATTATAAAATTGAATCTGTCTCTAAGCGGCTTCATTCCAGTATT
>NZ_RRYD01000048.1 GCF_004010095.1 Lacticaseibacillus hulanensis
GGTGCATCGATCACCAACTTCTCCGCTCAGTCAGTATTCGCAACGCTCCAAACGTTGCTTTCAGACCGGCCAGATGCGATTTCATGTACCAAATACCGAGGTGAATAATCCAGGATGTGGTATCAACGTGGCTGCTAAGCACCTGCTGGAGCAAATCGCCACTAATGGCCGCATCCGTGGTGATGAAGCTGAGCATGGTACCCATGTTCGGGTGAATCATCCCGGAACCCTTGGCCACTCCGCTCATCGTGCAGACGGTCGCTCCGATTTCAAACTGAACGCTAACCGTCTTGGTGTGCGTGTCGGTGGTGAGAATCGCTTCTTCGAACTTTGCCCCGCCCTTCAGCAGCAATTCCTTGACGCCCGCCGTGATTTTGCCCATATCCAGCTGGTGACCAATAATGCCAGTAGAGGCCACCCCAACCAGAAACGGGTCAATGCTCAGCTTACCGGCCACCAGTTCCTGCATCTTCTGGGCGTTCGCCAACCCAGTTGCGCCGGTAAACGAGTTGGCGTTGGCGGAGTTAGCGATGATTGCCTGCAGCTTGTGCGTCTTATTAATCGTTTTCTTGGTCAACTGAACCGGTGCCGCTTGAAATTGATTCCGGGTGTAGGCCCCGGCAGCCGCAGCTGGTACGGCCGAAACAATCCAGCCCAAATCAGGCTTGCTGGGGTGGTGCCGTAAGTTAGCGTGAACCGCGCTGGCCGTGAATCCTTTGGGCCAGGTGAAGGGAATTGTTGTTTCTACCATCGTTATTGCCTCTTTTTACTAGATTTGTGCTATGTGCCCGGTTGCTAGGTGGTTGCCGGAACCGGAAGATTAATATGTGTTTGCCGCTAGATGATTGCGGGCTGCTGCGGAATTGCCGTGGCCTGCGGGAACCCAAAGAGCAGGTTGAAGTTTTCCATCGCCTGGCCCGCGGCGCCCTTGAGCATGTTGTCGATGACACTGACCACCGTGACAACACCAGTTAACTCGTTGTAGACCCAGCCGAGCGCGGTGTAATTGCTATAGGCAACGTCCTTAATGCTGGGTAGTTGCGCCCCGGCAAGGTGGACGAACGGCTTGCCCGAATACGTTACGCTAAAGGCCGCATCGAGCTGGTCATTAATTGCCGTGCTCCCCTTTGCCGCTAGCTCCGGTGTCACGTGGGCGTACATCGTGCTCATAATGCCACGGTCCACCGGAATCAACGTGGTCATAAACTGCACCGCATGAATGCTGGCATCCCATGCGTGCAACTGCTGCACGATTTCGGGAATATGTTGATGTGCGTTCGCCTTGTAGAGCGTGACGTTCTCATCGGCGCTGACGAAATGGCTGCTGGTCGTGAGCTTCTTACCGGCCCCCGATAACCCAGACTTTGCATCGACGATAATCGACTCCGGCTGAATTAAGTGCTGCTGCACTAGTGGCGCCAGACCAATAATCGTCGCGGTCGCATAGCAACCAGGGTTGGCGACGTATTTGCCCGGCTGCGGATGAAACTCGGTCAGGCCGTAACTGGCAGCGGCCAAATCTTCCGCCGCGGCGGGGTCCTTCTTGTACCACTGCGCATACGCCGCCGGATCTTTCAGCCGCATGTCCCCGGACAAATCAATGACCGGAAAATCCGCGGCGATGAACTCGTGCGCCACCTTACTGGTCACACCGGCCGACGTGGCAAAGAAGACGCAATCCGTTTCCGCCATGACCTTTGCGGGGGTAAACGCATAAATTATTGGGTCATTATCCAACGCAAGATAGGGTAAAATTTTGGATAAATGAATATTTGTTTCGCTGTGACCGTATAAAACAACCTCATCCACGTGGGGATGTTGCTGTAATAACTGGTACAACACCGTTCCGGCATACCCGGAAACACCAACTAATCCAACTTTCACGTGTTTGAGCCTCCTGCATATTTATTCGATGAAGCTATCCTACCGCCAATTGTATAGTTATGCAATACTTTTGCTAAAAAAAGGTGAAATATTCACTTTAGAATGAATATTTCACCTTTTTTGCGTATTATTCTATTAGCAATATGACCTACTTCGGGTCATGCTGCCTGTGCCACTCCGCAATCTGCGCCAGACGTTGCGCCCAGCGCACCTCGCTGCCCTGATTGGAGGGATGGTAGTAATGCTTGCCAACCAAATTATCCGGCATCGTCTGCATCGTGGTTAATTTATCCGGTGCATCCTGGGCGTACTGGTAATCCTTACCGTAGCCCTCTTCCTTCATCAGCTTGGTGACCCCGTTGCGAATTTGCAGCGGCACGGGTTCGGCCAGCGTGTGCTCTGCATCTGCCTTCGCCGCGGTGTAGGCGTCGTACACCGCTGAGCTCTTCGGCGCCAGCGCCAAGTACGCCGTTGCGTGGGCCAGGTTCACGGAACACTCCGGCATGCCAAGAAATTGGCTGGCCTGAAACGCTGCTACCGCAATTTCGAGCGCCCGTGAATCCGCGAGGCCGACATCTTCACTGGCAAACTGAACGAGCCGCCGCGCCACGTACAGTGGATCTTCCCCACCCTCCAGCATGCGGCTGAGCCAGTAGAGCGCTGCGTCAACGTCCGAGTTGCGCATGGACTTGTGCAGCGCCGAAATCATGTTGTAGTGTTCTTCGCCGTTCTTGTCGTATAAGAGCGCCCGCTTCCCCATAATCTGCTTGAGGTCCGCGGCCGATACCACCGTCACACCGTCCTTGACGTTACCGTTCGTGACCGCCATCTCGAGTGTGTTCAGCGCCGTTCGCGCATCACCGTTAGCATAGAGGGCAATCTTGTGCAGCAGGTCGTCTTCAGCCTGCACCTTGAAGTCACCAAACCCACGTGGATCAGTCAGGGCGCGCTTTTGCAGCCACACTAACTCGTCCTCAGACAGTGCGTGCAGAACGAAAACCCGCAGCCGCGACAATAGCGCGGAGTTGATTTCAAAACTGGGATTTTCGGTTGTTGCCCCAATGAGGATGATGCTGCCCCGTTCAACGTAGGGCAAGAACGCATCCTGCTGGGCCTTGTTGAAGCGGTGAATTTCATCGACGAACACAATGGTCTTATGCCCGCCAGCCCGGTTCATTTCGGCTTCCTGCATTACCTGCCGAATTTCCTTGATGCCACTGGTCACGGCCGAGAAATTAACGAATTGGGCCTGCGTTTTGTTCGCGATTAATTGGGCGAGCGTCGTCTTGCCAACACCGGGCGGCCCCCAAAAAATCATCGAGGTAATCTGGTCGCGCTCAATCAAGTTGTAGAGCACCCGGCCCGGCGCAATCAGGTTTTGTTGCCCAGCAAAATCAGCCAGCGTCTGGGGCCGCATCCGTGCTGCCAGTGGCTGATAACCCGCATTTTCTGCTGGCTTTTCATCATCAAATAAAGAGCCTTGCTCCACGTGAAACACCGCCTTTCTTCATATTGTAGAGGTGAAAATTAATCTGCTAAAACTTGTACGCCGCCAAATCGGCAATATCGGTCGCATTCAGCACGAGGGCCCCATCACTGCGGGGCGTGAAATGGTGCTGCAGGTAAAGCTGCCGGTCGGCGTCCCGCACGATTTGGCCCGCGACTAGACGCGAAAGCACCAATTCGTGAACCGCAAAGCCGAGCATGCGGGGAAGTACCTCTTCCTCGACGGTCAGTGGCGTCTCCGGCAAGGTTGCCATCCGCACCGTCGCGCACTTACCGTCAGTGCTAAAGCCATAGAAGCCAAACGTTCCGGCGAGCTCATCCGTTGCCCGGTCGCGCACCCCGTAGAGTAGCGCCTTGTTGTCCATGACGAGCGCCATTGCCCGGTTAATGAAGTGGGCCGTGTCGCCGATGTTTTTGTCGACCGGTCGTCCCTGTGCCTGGGCAATTTCCAGGTTTTGCCGCATCGTGAGGACTTCCTTGGCCTTAAATAAGGTCAGCCAATCCATCGTGTAATGCACGGACATTATTGGGTGGTACTTCTCAAAGATTGCCAACTTTTCGTCCTCCACTCTTTTACTTACTTTCTATCTAGATTTTAACACAACTACCGGCGCATCCAGCATCCACGCAACTTAAAGACGTTCAGTTTAAATACCCGTCAGCCTGCACTGCAAAATCACGCCACACAAAAACGGCCGGGCACAAATGCGCCCGGCCGTTTCGGTGATGAATAAGCTACAGAATAGCCAGAATTACGAAGTTCAGGATGAACCCAACGGTGGCAATCGCCAAAACTGGGTGAATTTCCTTTGCCTTCCCCTGAACGATCTTAATCAGGCAGTAGAAGATGAATCCAGCAGCAATCCCGTAAGAAATGTTGTAGATGAGACCCATGACGATGGACGCCATGAATGCAGGAATTGCTTCGGCAAGGTCGGCCCAGTCGATTTCCTTAAGGGAGCTGGCCATCATGACCCCAACCATGAGCAGTGCTGGTGCAGTCGCCTGCGTTGGCACAATGCTGATAATTGGTGCAAAGATGCTGGAGATGAGGAACAGAATCGATACCGTTACGGCCGTGAGCCCAGTGCGACCACCGGCACCAATCCCGGCTGCACTTTCAACGTAGGTCGTCGTGTTGGAAGTCCCAAAGATGGCACCAATGGAAGTAGCGATGGAGTCGGCAAACAGTGCCTTGTCGAGACGTGTGGAAAAACCGCTGCTGGTTTCGAGTTTCTTCATGTCGTCATCGGAGAAGATCCCGGTGCGGCGCCCGGTCCCAATGAAGGTCCCAAGCGTGTCAAACGTGTCGGAGAAACAGAATGCGAAGATGGTCATGAGCGACAGCATGATGTTGTGCCCACCGGTAAACAGCGTGCCCATCCCCTTAGGCCCGAATGCGGCCCCAAAGGTGGTCCCAAGCTGCGCAAATGAGTTGCTCAGGGAGTTAGACGCGGAAAAATCAAGGCTGGTAACACCCATAGGAATCCCAATCAGGGTGGTCAGGATAATCCCGATGATTACCGCGCCCGGAACCTTTTTCACGAGCAGGATAACCATGATGAACACCCCAATGAGGGCCAGTAGTGCGCCAGAGTTAGCGAAGTTCGTCAGTGCCGGCACAATCCCGCCGCCGGTAACAACGGAGGTCACCCCACCTTTGAAGTGGCTGACCGCTGCACTGTATGCAGAATTGTTAATGCTGAGGATGTCGGAAGAATCGGAAGTGAACTGTAAAAAGCCAGCGTTCTTGAGCCCGATGTAACCAACGAAGACCCCAATCCCACCACCAATAGCGTGTTGGAGGGCTTCCGGAATTGCTACAATAATCAGCTTCCGGATTTTCGTGATGGTGATGAAAATGTTGAACAACCCGCAAATGAACACGAGGGCAAGAGCTTGCTGCCAGGTGTAGCCGAGCGCGAAGACAACGGTGTAAGTAAAGAACGCGTTAAGCCCCATCCCTGGTGCCAGTGCGTAAGGAACATTCGCAAACAGCCCCATGACGGCCGTCCCAATGGCACTAGCCACGATGGTCGCAAGGAAAACCGCCTGTGACGGCATCCCAGTGAGGGAGAGAATCTGGGGGTTAACGAACAGAATGTATGACATTGCAAAGAAAGTAGTGAATCCAGCCATGACTTCACGGCCGGTGGTGGTATTGTTCGCCTTTAGCTTAAAAAAGTTATCCATGATGCGCTCCTATCAGTTTTGATAGGTTCATTTTACAAACAAAGGTCGCACATTACAAGCCTAATATACGTGTTTTTGTTGCCAAAATCCGAACATTCACTGACCCGCTCCACCAAAATGCCCACGTTTCAACGTTTAACGGCCTTAAATTTTCTGCAAAAAGTTGAAAATTTCTAAATTTATGAAAAATATCATCAATATTGCTCCTGCACCCAGAAACGTCCAAACATTCAAACTGTCGCTGTCCGGCAGCGTAAGTGGTTTTGCGGAGGTAGACCAGTGGAGGGGGCTCCGCGCTCCGGGGTTTGGCCTCCGGGTCCGGGCTGGGCCTCGGGTGTGCTTCGCCGTGGTCGCTGTGGCGGTCGTCTGGAGCCGGAAGTACGCCGTCTCCAGACTAAAAATTTAGCTTTGCATCGTCGCGCCTAAACCTAACTCGTACGATGCTTGGTATGTAATCGAAGCCTCTATCTCGTGCGCAAATCCTGAATGCTCCTCACACAAATCTAAATTTTTCCCACAAAGAAAAGGGGTGTGCCAACCGCAAAAACCGCGGTCGTCATACCTCTTTTCTTTGTTGCCACGGCTGGGCGGCACACCCGAGACCCAGCCCGGGCCCTCCGGTCAAACCCCGCAACGCTCCGCTGGATAGTGAGTTACACCTCAGTTACCTCGTATCGCTAGACGACATAACTTCCATGAAACGTGAGGAATTCCGGTACGACAGTTATTTCTGTTTTATATGGTGCCGTCGAATGATTTATATTTTTAACCACGTCGTAGCGACTGGGCGGGGGCGGTGCGCGTGTAGTGCGGCTGGGATTTTCCTGTGAAAGCTATGGTGAGAGAAGACCGATGCGGTTTTTGCATCGGGCTTCTCCACACCATAGCCGGCAAAAATTAAGACCCGCCAGGAGGACAAAGCTTCCCCAGCGGATCTTAACAACACGTATTAGTCTCGTAACCCCCAAGAAGCAGATGTGGGGCTCAATTTTTAGGTTGAAGACCCCGCTTTTGGGGCTTCAACCGGCCGCACGGAAAATCCCAGCCGCACGTAACGCGCACCGGCCCCGCCCAGTCGCGGCCCTATACCACTCAGTACCTACTACCACCGAAACGACTTACGTTGCCGGACAACGATAGCCGCAACCAAAGGCGGACTAGCTCAGTACGGTAAACAACTTCTGGAGGAAGTTGTCGATCAGTGTGATTTCGTCTTCAGAATACTCATCAAATAGTGCCCGTTCACGGTCCCGGACCTCGTGGCGCATTTTCCGGTGGGCGCGGCCGATTATTTGCCCATCATCGCTCGCTTTGTAGTGCACGGCCTTCATGTTGCCGTCCTGCTTGTACGGCACAACAAGCCCCAGCCCGATTAGTCGCCGCGCATTTTGCGACACGGCGCCCTTGGACACACCCATGATTTCAATCAAATCGTTTGGTGTTGCCCCCGGCTTAGCGGTCACGACGTCAAGAAACATTAGCGCGGATGGTGCCAGGCAGCGGACCGTTTTGTGCAGCTTCTCCGGCACCCGCGTCTTTAATTCGCGGTCAGCAAAATCGCTGATGTCGCCGCCGCGCAACCGACCGAGAGTATCTTCAATTGATCTTGCACGCATATTTCTGTCCTTGATGGCCATCGTGGTGAATCCCCCATTCATATTGTGGTATCACCATTATAAGCCTACCTTAGAATTTTGCGGCAACTTCGCGTGCGCGGTCGCAAGCCTGTGCAATAAACTGGTCGCGGCGATCAGGGTAGGTGTCCATACCTTCTGCATAAATCCCCGTGAAGTCGTCAATTCCGAACAACTTCAGCTGTGCGCGCAGGTATGGCGCCGCAAAGTCATCCTGAGGTGCCGCTGTCACGTCCGCGTTCTGGTAGAAACCACCGGCCGCCTGAATGTGCGCTGCCTTCTTGCCGTTAAGCATGCCCACCGGTCCCTGTGCGGTGTAACGGAACGTCGCGTGCGGTACCTCCACCACGTCAATGTACTGCTTGAGTTCCGCTGGCAGTGCGTGGTTGTACATTGGATTTACGAACAAGTACTTATCTGCGCTGAGGAATTCCCCGAGCCACTCGTTGGCTGGACCCATCATTGCCTTTTGCTCTGGTGAGAGATCTTCTGGCTTGGTCCCGCCGAGCACTGCTGCCCAGGCAGGGAACGTGGAGTTGTTAATTGGGGGCACCGGAGTTGCGTACACATCACGGATAACTACCTTGTCATCTGGATGTGCGCTCTTATATTCTTCGAGAAATGCGTCCATCACCTTGAGGGAAACGGATGTTGGTGCTGGTTCTGGGTGGGCCTTAATTACAAGTAGTGTGGTCATTATAAATACCTCTTTCGTTTTTTGTTTACGCCTAAACTATATCACACTTTAGTTTAGAGCTAAACAAAAACTTTTTTGGCGTATTCAAGATAATGTTCTTGTAGTTGTTCAATATAGTAAGCATACTTACTATATTCACACGGAGGTGCACTGATGGAGAATTCCGGTTACTTATTGATGAATGTTGCCAAAAAATTGCGTTACCAGTTAAACCAAGAATTACACCGGCAAAACCTAACTGCCGCACAATGGGCCGTACTCCAGCAAGTAACTCGCTTTGAACACTTGCACACACCATGCCGGGTCGTTGATCTGGTGGCAACCCTTGGGATGGACAAACCAACGGCCGCCGACATTGTGCAGCGCCTTATTGGGATGAATCTACTGGAGCGAACCCGTTCCGCGCTGGACAAGCGTGCCTTCGATTTAACGCTAACTGATGCTGGCAACACCGCCGTGGTGCAAGCAGCAACTACGAGTGACCACGTGCTTGCACAATTTAGTGCCGCTTTGACTCCGACTGAACAAGATCAATTTAGCAAACTACTTCAAAAACTAAACGAGGTTAATTATTAATGGAAACTATTCTGGTTTTAAGTGCAACTGGTAACATCGGCCGTCCCCTGCTGGACGAGCTCCTATCGCAGGACGTGCGCATCGTTGCGGGAGTACACAATCCGCAACACGTCCCTGGTGAATTACGTGAAACTAAGATTGAGTGGCGGCACTTCGATTTTCTCAATGCGCACAGTTTCAGTGCCGCCCACGACGCTGATCGGGTCTTCTTCGTGCGGCCGCCCCAGCTTGGCAAACCAAAGCAGGATATGTTTCCGTTCCTAGATTATTTGAAGCAAAACGGCCGGGTTAAGCAAGTTGTGTTTGTTTCCATGCTGGGGGTCGACAAAAATCCAGTCACTCCACACCACAAAATTGAAAAGCACATCCGTGAGATTGGCTTGCCGCACACGTTCATTCGGCCCAGCTTCTTCATGCAAAATTTGACCACCACCCACGTGCAGGATATCCGTGAACACCACGACCTGTTTATCCCCGCGGGCAATTCCGTCACCAGCTTCATCGACACCCGTGATATTGCGGCGGTTGCGGCCAAGTGCCTGCTGAACGACCAGTACATTGGCCAACAGCTCGACATCACCGGTGGCCGCGCCCTCAGTTACGACCAGGTTGCCGCAATTATGTCAAAGGAACTGGGGACTGCCATTACTTACAGCAATCCCAGCCTGCTGCACTTCCGCAAGGTCATGCGCAAACGCGGCATCCCCGCTGAGTTCGTGAACGTGATGGTCATGCTCTACGTCATCACGCGGCTCGGAAACGCCAAGGCCGTCACCGATACTTTGCCCCAAGTCCTCGGCCGCGAACCGATTACGTTCGAGCAATTCGTCGCTGATAACCGCGCCGTTCTACTGGGCTAACACGGTCGCAGCGGACATTGAGCGTGGTGCCAATTGCGCCGCCAAACAAACCGGCGCAACTGTGCATCGAACAATTACCACTTTTGCCCAAACGACTGTTCTGGTACCTGTCAAGGAGACAAGTAAATATCATCAAAAAACATTCCACTTCACTCAAGCTACATTATGATTGA
>NZ_RRYD01000049.1 GCF_004010095.1 Lacticaseibacillus hulanensis
GATTTCATTGTACAAGGACTCAGGCTGTGAGTCTTTTCTATTTGGTTAATTTGTTGCACTTACATTGTAAATTCGTCGGATAAAAAAAGCCCCCAACGATAATTAAATCGTTGAGGGACGAGTTCAGTCGTGGTACCACCCTTAGTTCGCGGCAATTGCCGCCTCATCAGCACACAGAAAAATCTGGATGCCTTAGCAAGATACCGGTTGCGACCGGGCAGCAAGCACCACCTGCTGTCAGCTATTAGGAGCTCATTCTCGCACCAAGATACCTGCCCGTTTTCACCATCTCGGGCTCTCTAATGAGGTATGCACGTGGCGTTCTCTTCTCCGCAAAGCACGTTCATTCACTTATTGGTGATAATACTAGGCGCAAATTTAACGAACGTCAATAGTAATTTGCCCGACTCTTACCACCAACGAAACGGGTTAATTGTGGCCCTGACCCGCGAGCGCGGCCGGACCGAGGTACCAGGCATAAACCTGATCGCCGATTTGCGCTGGAACGTAGCGCAGTTCAATTTCTTCGTCGCTGTTCCCCTTGCGAATATGAACCACCACGTGCACCCAATCGTGCCGCACCATCCAGAGGCTTTGTTTCACCTCAACAGATTGGATGTGCTGACGACTCACCGCAAAATCGGTGCGTTCAAGCGTCGAGCCCGAGCTAATGAACAGAATCTGGTCACTGATGGCAAAACCGCGATTGGCAACCGCGAATTCACCATAAGCGATGCCGAGTGCCACGAGCAAAAGCGCCAGAAGCCCCCAGGTGTGGAAGTAATAAACGCACACGCCGGTAATGATGAGCGGCACAATTATGGCGTTGCGAATCATCGCAAACCGTCCCGTTGCAAAGGTCTGCATGGTTGGTTGCTGACTGGGAAGCCACGCAACCACGTTGTGCAGACGCGCCCACACCTGGTTGCGGGCAAGCATCGGGTAGAGCACCATGTCGTCGTCATCATCTTCCTTACCCACGGCCGACGCGAGCACAACCTGCGCCGTCCCCTTGTGCAGGAGGCCACGAATGACATTGGCCTTGAACCGCACCGCCTGAATCCGGCTGGCGGAGGCGGAAACCGTGCCAATTTGGAGCAACCCCTTCTTGGTGGTGATGCGGTCCCCATCAAAATCGACGGTGAAGTTCCAGTAGCGCACCAACTGCACCCCGACACTGCTAATAATGCTAACGGCCATGAGGCTCAGCACCATCAGACCGATGCCAACCACATCCAGCTGGTTGATTTTGCCAACCGCCCAATTGGTAATTGCTGGCACCTGCGCATCCGCCCACTTGGCCACTGATGGTGCCTGCTGTAGGTATTGGAAACCACCTAAGAGGGCAATGATGGTCGGAATGAAGCCGAGTGACGTAAGCGCGTAGGCAATCAGCTCGGGCAAATCGAGCGTGTGGTGGTAGCTGGTCTTTGGTGTTGACGCATCTTGGGGCTTAGCCTGCAATTTTTCGGCGAATGTCTGGGCCGTAGTGCTCTGCTCCGGCGTCACCGCAATCGCCGACTGTTTGTGTTGCCGCCGCTCGAGTTCATCCCCAACGGCAAACGGAACGGCCACTAATTTGACCTCGGGCTCATTGCCAGAGTGTGCCGCCGTTTCGACCGTCAGCGATTCAACGCCGAACGGGACCATGAAGAACCACTGGTTGCGCTGCACGGTTTGGATGTTGTTGTAGTTAATGTGCAGTTTTTGCCGGCGAAAAATCCCCCGCCGCAAAATGAACTCCGACTCCGTTAGCTGATACTTGGTGGCCAGAAACCGTGGCAGGACAAACACAATAATCAGCACGGCCCAAATGCCCAGACCCAGACCAATATTCAGGAGCGGGCGCTTGAACAAGTCCCCAACATCCCGCAATAAATTCAGGGCGACAACCCAAACTAAATGCAGGGAATCAACGAGGATCCCGAGGACGTTCTGCCGCCGCCACACGTTCAGTGGCACCTGCGCACTTGTTTTTTTAGAGGGCATCATCACGCACCTCGATTGCACGGGCCATAATCCGGTCGCGCAACTTAGCTGCGGTCTGCGGTTCAACCCCTTCAATGTCGTGGTCCGTAGCCGCTGTCGCAATAACAACCTGTTCAAGGTGTTGGGCCTGCATGAGTGGCCCCGCCTTGAGCGTCACGTTTTGAATTTTGGCAATTGGAATTGCGACGTGCTTCTTAAAGAACAGCCCGGAACTCATTTCCACCGCGGTGTCGGTAATCCGGTATCCGGAAAACGCGTAACGGTATGGCACCAGCGCAAGCTCAATAATGGATTCGACCACCGTGAGCCCCAGCGCCGCAAACACCAGCCACATGGGCCAATCCCACCACATGTGTCCGAGCGCAACCCCACCAGAAACAACCAGGCCAAAGATAAAGGAACCGAGCGTGCTCAAATACCAGATGCGCTTAATTCGTTCTGGCAACTTGTGTGTGTCATTCATAAATATTCCTCCAACACGCGGCAGCACCCCAGCTGCCGCACTAGAATAATAGCTAACCCTAAACCAATGATAAGTTTCTCATAGAAAATTACTCGTCGCCATCAAACTTTGGTCGTATTTTAGGCGCAGATGGTGGCGAAAACCGGGTGGCCAGCTCCGAATTATCGGTGTGTGACCGCGATGAGTCGGGCATTTGCTCACCACATCAGGCTGCTGTCGCCCGCCGACTGCCTTCCGAAAAATAATTAGCTCCACATTAAATTATTGATTGACATTTTCTGAGACAAATCTCATAATAATCTCAACCAGCAAACGTGTTGGTTAACATAGAAAATCTTTTGTCAGCAATTCGCTCGCCATGGACTGGTCAACATATGATCACTAAGGCGGGATGGATTGTTTTGCCGTCTTTACACCTCACAAACAAAGGAGAACATACATATGCATTATACAATTTTGGGTGCCGGCGCAATGGGCTTGCGTTACGGCGTATTGCTGCAGGAACATGCCGGCGCAACCGTTGACTTCGTTGATACTTGGCAGCCGCAAGTTGATACTTGTCGCGCGCAGGGTGGCATCTTTGTCTCCCGCGACGGCCAAAACAAGCATTTGGTCCCAATCAACATTTACACCCCAGAAGAATATACCGGTAGTCCTGATGCCTACATCATCTTCTGCAAGCAGATGGGGCTGCAAGAAATGCTGGACCGTTCCGCCCACTTCTTCAAGCCAAACCAGTACGCCATCACCTGCATGAACGGGATGGGCCATATCGAGAAGATTAACAAGTTCTTCCCCGCCGAGAAGGTGCTGGGCGGCACCGCGCTTGTTGCCACCGTTCTGAATGGTGCGGGTGACGTTGATTTCATCGGTCAGCCGAACACGGGGTCCATGAACATTTGCCCCCAAACCGAAAAGCCCGACGCAATGACGCCGAAGTTCCTCGCTGACTTGCAGGCAGCACACCTGAACCCCAACCTGACCGACAACTTCAACGGTACCCTGATGGCCAAGGTAACCTTCAATTCAGTGGTCAACACCCTCTGTACCATGTACCAGATTCGCATGGGTGAATTCATCGCGGCACCAACCGCCGAAAAGCTCTCCAAGCAGCTCATTGAGGAAGCCTACTCCGCCTGCGAAGCCGCCGGTATCACCTTGCTCAACAGTCGCGAAGAAGAATGGCAAAGCATCGTCCACGTTAGCGCGGTGGCCAACCCCCTGCACTTCCCGTCCATGTACCAGGATTTCTCCAAGAACCGGCCCACCGAAGTCGACTACATTAACGGCTACATCTACGACCTCGGGCACAAGCACGGCTATGAGGCCAAGACGCACGATTTCCTGCGCAACCTCGTCCACCTTGCAGAATTCGCCAAGACGTTTGACGTCGACGCATTTACCGAGGAAGTTCACTCACGAAACGCATAGTATTCCAGCAAAGGCTGCCGCGATTTCTGCGACAACCTTTTTTTCTGAGATAAACCAGGCGCGCGGTCGATGCGACCAATTGAATACCAATAGACAACGGCTCAATCTGCTGGTATGCTCGGTGGAGCCAATAAATAACGGGGGTGAGGTTAATGGCGTGGGGATTTATGGCGGTGGCGCTTGGGTGCTTTGGGTCTGCTCTAGTTGAAATCATTTTGCGCCGGCACCTTAAGATGACGGTAATTGGCCGCCACCGCCTGCTGGTGATGGCCATCATCATGCTCATCATTGGCCTCACCGCTCTCCTGACCGGCCGCCTTGACCGCTACTACGGCAATCAGCTCCGGGCAATCGAAAACGCCCGCATCAGCCAGGCAACAACGAGTGCAACCGACATGATGGGCGACGTATTCACGAATAACATGAACCACTTTGCTAATAATATAATCAGCCTCAGCACCCAAACCCGCGAATTGGAAAAGCTGCAAGCAAAGGCTGCAAAAGCAAACACTGGCCACCCCGTTACGGTTGGCGCAAAGCAATACACCGATGCCACTAGCGCGATTAACGCAACCATCGCCGCTAACACCAAGCTGGTCAACAAAATCGTGCAGACAACCGCGAACCTCGGCGACGAGTTTGCCATCATGAGTCGCAACCAAACCGTCAACTCAGCCAAGCAACTGCGAGCGCTCAATCCTCGGCTAATGAACGCGCAGGCGCTGGCGAAGCTAATGCTGAACTACGGCGGCAATTGGGCTACCCACGCCCGCCTTTTTGAACAATACAGCTGCGCAATGTTCTACTAAAAAAGACACCACTTCAAAACAGACCGTTTTGAGGTGGTGTCTTTTACTACTAACGGGCAGCTTAGCGTTACCCATTCTTCCTATTAATAGAAGGAAGGCTTGTCCCCGTCAGTGCCTGGCTGGTTCACGCCGAGGGATTCACCGACGTACTGGTCTGGTTTAGCCACAATCTTGGTGACCAAATCGGCAATGCTCTTGCGCGAAACTTCCGTGCCCTTAAACGCCTCACCCTTCTTGGTCAGCTCGTAACTAACGATGTCCTTGTTGCTGAGCCATGCGGGACGGATGATGGTGTAATCCAGCCCGGATGCCTCAATAACCTTAGCGGCGGCCGTGTACGGTTCAAGGTAGCCGCCATCGAGTTGCTCGTGGTTCCAGCGGCCAAAAGCACCGGGAACTTCATCGTAAATGCCAAGCGTCGAAATCCAGATCAGGCGCCGAACACCGACTGTCGTCATCGCCTTGACCACGGCCTTGGCCTGATCTTCAATGTTGTGTCCCGCCAGGTTCGCGTAGACAATGTCTTGCCCCGCAAGCGCGGCTTCAAGGTCCTTAACCTGCGCCGCATCCCCGTCAACCACACGCTCACGCTTGTCATCAGCCGGCTGAATTCGGTTAGCCCGCCGCAAGAACAAGGTGAGCTGTGCATCGGTATCTGTCAGTAGCTGCTTCGTCGCCAGCCGGGCAATCTGTCCGTGCGCACCCAAAATTAATACGTTCGTCATTTCAATCGATCCTTTCATCTAGATACTTATCATTCACAACTACAGTATAACGAGGCCACCGGAAGCCGCGGCGGACAACGCCCAGGTCAATGTCCGCAAACGGCCGGCCGAACGAGTTCGAACTAGGCACAAAAAAAGGCCGCCCAAAGATGAACGGCATTTTTTGCATCGAACTAGTTTAATTCGGCTGTTGTTTCTGTTGCCTTTTCACCCGCAAGTTTTGCGATGATGAAACCAGCAATCAAGCCAATTGCCATGAACGGAACGAAGTCCATCCCAATGCTGTACCAAGGAATGTAGTTAGTGGCAAAGGTGTTAATTGCCTTGAAGAAACCAAGGTTAGCAATGTATGGTGGCATGGAGTGGATTGCATCAAGAATGGCAGGAATTGCGGTGAGCGAAATGGTGCTCGTGTAGATAATCTTGGACTTGCCAATGAATGGGTGCATAATCCCGAGGAAGATCAGTCCAATCGCGAATGGGTAAAGCAGCGACAGAATTGGCGTGGACAGTTCAACAATGCGGGTCAACCCGAAGTTAGCAATCCCGAAACCGCCGACACAGGTGAAGATGAGGAACTTGTGGAAGCCAATCTTTGGGAACCGCTTGCCGAGGTCCTGCGAAAATGAGGTAACCAGGCCGATGGAAGTTGTGAGGCAGGCGATGATGGCCATCGCGGCGAGAATTGACGTCCCGATAATCCCGGTGTAGTGGTTCATGATGGCGGAAAACGCGGGTGCCCCGTTTTCGGTCGTCTTGGTGAAGGTGGTGGAGATAGCACCGAGCGCAATGAGGAGTGCGTAGATAATGGCTTCAATCCCCATGGCGATACTCCCGATTTTGGCAACATCCTTTGAACGTTCGCTGGTACCGGTAATCCCGAAGAATCCTAATGCGGTAACGATGGTAACCCCAAAGCCGAGGCCGGCGAGTGCGTCCATCGTGTTGTAACCCTGGAGGAAACCATTAATCATGTTCGCACCACCGGCATTCATGGCGCCAATCTTGCCGAGAGTGGCACCGTCACCCTTGATGATGAAGGCCGTTGCGAAAACGACAATCAGCAAAATGAGCAGCAGCGGGTTGAGCAGCTTACCCACATAACTAGCCATCTTGGACTGGTTCCGGGAGAGCGCGTAGGTGATGGCGAAGAAAATAGCTGAGTAAATGAAGAGGGCAATGGTTTCTTGACCCTTAGAAATGAATGGGATAATCCCAATTTCGAACGAAACGGTTGCCGTCCGTGGCGAAGCAATGAGCAACCCCAAGCTGGCGTGCGTGCAGATTAGGAAGAACAGCGCAAACCCCTTACCAACTGGCCGTGCCAGGTGGTACATACTATCGGAGCGCGTCATTGAGATGGCAAGGATAGCAAGAAGTGGCAAGCACACGGCAGACAGAAGGAACCCAATCGCTGCGGGCGCCCAGTTACCGCCAGAAATCTGGCCCAGGTGAATTGGGAAAATCAGGTTACCCGCCCCGAAGAAAAGGCCAAAGAGCATGGACCCCAAAGTGATCAACTGTTTGCGTGACAATTTTTTGCTGCTAATGTTTGAATTCTCCATAAGTGAAACCTCCGAATTTTACAGAGCGAAACTCCCCGTGTTACCAACAAAGTAGGGATAGCTCTTTTGAATAATGACAACCGACCAAGACCAGGGCGTGAATTGTGGCCTGAATGAACCGTCGTCCATATTTCGCTGACAAAAAAAGCGCCCCTAGCAATTAACATTAATTGCTAAGGGCGCCAATGCGCGAACCACCTTAATTCACAACACCGTCACCGATGTTGCCTCTGCAAGTACGGCCGACTCCGGAAATCGACGATACTCGTGCACTGTAATGGGCGCTCCCACCTGCAACTCGCACGACTTCAGCCATACTCGAAGCAGGAACTTGTAGCCTACTTTCATCGCTTCCGTTCCACCGCTTCACACTTACCGCGGCTCCCTGAGGAACTTTCCCGATTACTCTTGCTACGCTCTGTCTCTGTCGTATTGATGATGGGATTAATATAAATTAAAACTCGGTGGCCGTCAACACTTTTTGCTAATTTTTTTGCAATAAATCTTTAACCACAAATTCCGCAAGCGGAAACATCCCCGTGGTTAAGGCGTTTGCCGACTGAAATTTTTTTGCGAAATTTTCATCCGTATTGGTGGTTAATGCCACTAGATAACAGCATCACTTGCGCAAACTCGGTTCGGTGAACCAGAGGAGCACGAAATTAATTAGCAGCAATACCGCCGTGGAAATAAACACAGCGTTGTAGCCCCAAAAGCCGGCAACTGCCCCGCCCCAAATCGCGCCGAACATGCTACCAAGAGCCTGAAACGATTGGTTCCACGCGAACACGTCCGAGAGCGCCGAATGTGGTGAATTCTTCGTCAGCAACGTCTGAATCGTGGGAAACAGCGCCGCATCAGAAATACCGACCAAAAAGCGCAGGCCACCGAGAATCCAGAGGCTGGCGAAAAAACCCTGCGGAAAGTACACAATCACGGCAAACAAATATCCAGCAATAAGCACCTTCCCTGATCCGTGACGGTCACCGTATTGACCCAACCGCGGTGCAGCCATGATGTTCGAAATCCCAGGCAGCGCCGAAATTATCCCAGCAACAACGGTAATCGCCCCGCGTCCGTGCATCAATTGCCGCACGTACAGGCTGATAATTGGAAAAATCGATGAGTTGCCGAGTTGCACAATCATCGTGGAGATTAACAGCACCATAATCAGACGTGGATTTTGGAATTGTTTCAAGAAGCCCCCGCGTCCGGCGGTTGATTTTGCCTTTGTTTTGTCCGGATGAACCGACTCTTGAACCAAGGTCACCGACAAAACAGCGACGAGCAGTAACAATCCGCCAGTAATGAAGAACGTTTGGCGAATCGAGAAAATATGCGCGAGCAACCCGCCAAGAACCGGTCCAACGAGCACGCCTGAAGTTGACCCCGTCATCAAGGTGCCAAGGATCCGGCCACTTTTTTCACGCGGTACTTGCGCGGCGACCAGTGCCTGGGCGTTGGGAATATAACCCGAGAAGGCACCAATGGCGGCGCGCGCCAGGAACAACAGCAAGACGTTGTGCACGAATCCCGTCAGTATGTATACAATCGCCATGCCGCCCGCGGTGAAGAACAAAATGATGCGGTGTCCGCGGTTGCCCGCGAGTCTGCCCCAAGCAGGCGCCATGAACGCTGTGACTAGGAACGACACAGCGTAAATTATTCCGCTATAAAAATTCAGTTCCTGGTGACTAAAATCACCAATCTGACTAATAAACAACGACAAAAAAGGCCCAACTTCGCTAAAAGCAATACCGGCCACAAATGTGCATGCCCAGAGGACGAATAAGTTCCGCTGCCAAACTGGGTTCTTTGATTCCATGCTGATCACCCCCACACGCGATTTTGCGCTTGATGAAGGTCTTCTGTAAAGTGCGAACGGGCGAATTTCTAATTTTATCCAAATACTGACGCTGTCCGGCAGCGTCAGCTCTTGGTTTAGGTATACCAGTGGCGGCTCCGCGTTGCGGGGTTTGGCCTCCGGGTCCGGGCTGGGCCTCGGGTGTGCTTCGCCGTGGTCGCTGTGGCGGTC
>NZ_RRYD01000005.1 GCF_004010095.1 Lacticaseibacillus hulanensis
CGCGTAGGGCGGAGCCCGCAGCCGCTTCCACTCAAAGCGCTTTAGCGCATAGTGTAACTTAACGCGTAGGGCGGAGCCCACAGCCGCTTCCACTCAAAGCGCTTTAGCGCATAGTGTAACTTAACGCGTAGGGCGGAGCCCGCAGCCGCTTCCGCCCAGAGCGCTTTAGCGCATAGTGTAACTTAACGCGCAGTCCGCAGCCGCTTCCGTCAGTAGTCGTCGCCAGATCCGGACTTGATAAAATCAGCAAGAAAGCAAGTCCCATCCATGCTACAATAAAGCGAATCAACGAAGGCGTTTTTGATTAAACGGGCACGGTTCATAAAGGGTGGCCGCCGGATTTTTTAAATCACCCAACTAATGTTTTGATTGAATTGTTTCGGCGGCTTGAGGAGGATTATCAATGGCAACTGAAGATGATTTTGAAGTAGAGACCATGCATTTCCAGCGCTTGTTACTTGCGGTCGATGATGACGATGATGAATCGAGTCACCGGGCCTTCAACTATGCTTGCACAATTGCGAAGATGTACAACATTACTCTTGGGATTGTCTCTGTGCTGGAGACTGGTGATTTGAATATCTACCAAACGCTGTCGCCAGACGTGTTGAGTGATCGGCGCAGCCAAATTGCATCACACTTGAATACGTACATTACCAAGGCCGAGGCGTTTGGCGTGCAACACGCAGAGCCAATCATCGGTGAGGGCAAGCCGGCACACGTGATTTTGGAAGAAATCGTGCCGTCATTCAAGCCCGATTTGATTATTATTGGTTCTCACGGTACCAAGCACCATTTGGGTAGTGTCGCCGCAGAAATTACCCGTTACGCAAAAACCTCCGTCATCATCGTCCGTTAGTTGCCCATAATCTGAGTAAAACACCCCGTAGCCAATCGCTGCGGGGTGTTTTGTGTCTTATTTATCTGAGTTGATTTCGGCTTTAGAGATGTTAGTCGGTGCCTGAGCCACCAGGTGGTTAGTTACTGAGATAAGCGTTGGAATTGGCGTTCGGAAATCTTCCTTAATCCACTGGACGGTGATTGCATACAGTCCAGCAGTAACGAATCGCTTCCAGTAGTCTGCGTAACTACCGGTAAACCAAGGTCGGCGCATGTTGTCCGTGAAGAACTTGCCGATTGTGGTGACGAAAACATCAAAGAGTACCTGGTCACCACCAGCGCTGATGGCTAGTGCTAGCTTGTCACTGTCATCTTTAATGAGCTGGAAATACTTCGGGGTGATGTTCTCCGCGTTGAGGGGCTCGATTTCCGCGAGGGTTGCGGTTAAATGGCCCATTTCTCCCGCAAAATAATCATTCAAGACGTCGGTTTTTGATTTATAGTTTCGGTAAAAACCCATTCGGGAAATGCCAGAACGTTCCGAAATCGCACTAATGGTAATCTCGTCTAGCGGACGATCCTGCATCAGCAGGAACAACGCTTCTTGGATGCAGGCCCGACTAAAAGCCTGCTGTTCACGAGTATAATCGGTTGCCATGCGCGCTCCTTCCTGCGTGTTTACCACGCACATTGGGTAATTAATCACGATTAGATTGAAGTCATTATAACACGCAATCCTCAATTCGTTGATGCTCACTGGTGAAAAATACGCGGGGGCTGCCTATAAAATAACGACACCTAGTTATTTTAACGTGATCCGGGGAGTGGCCGGCCCGCATTAACCGGATTTACCTGAATAATTTATCAGGTAACGGTCTTGTTATTAACTGGCGTGACATACGTTACATTTGGGCCTTCAGTCTGACAGATTTAGTTGTGAATATGTATTACAATATGTGTATTGACGTTTGAAAATGGTTACGTGAGTGGTTGAATACATTTGCGGGCTAGAAAGAGGTGCATCTATGTCGTTTTACGAACGCTTAATTAGTCAAAAACGTCCGCGACGCTTTGCCGTGCTTATTGTTTTAGGGCTGGTGTTGTGGCTGGCCCGCAGCATGATGAGCACAATTTTGTTCACCTTCATTTTCACCTTCCTGATTGTGCGGTTGGTGCGGATGATTCAAAAATACGTACCCGTTAGACCGGTCATGGTGGTTGTGCCCCTGTATATATTAATTGTATTTGGCCTGTATTCCGTTGTCACAAGGTACGTGCCAGAGATTGCTAAGCAAAGCATCGCCTTGTTTACAAGTGTTCAGGATTTTTACAACAGTACAGAGTTTGATAATAACACCCTCATGCAATGGTTAATCCATCAAACCAATTCGCTTAACCTTAACGAGCAGGTGAAGGTTGGTGTTGCGACAATCGTTCAGTACGTGACTAATGTTGGGGGGATGGTCATCAACGTCCTGCTTGCCCTGATACTGAGCTTCTTTTACACGATTGAACTGGACAGCCTGAATCATTTTGGCCACAACTTTTTGAATTCGACGTTCGGTTGGCTCTTCCAAGATATTAAATATTTTGCCGACAAATTCATTAATACGTTCGGGATAGTTATTGAGGCACAAATTTTGATTGCACTCGTGAATACGGTAATCACGGTCATTACGCTGATATTCCTGCACATGCCGAACATTCCCAGTCTTGGGGTCATGGTCTTTCTCCTGTCGCTCATTCCGGTGGCGGGGGCCATCATCTCGGTTGTCCCACTTTCCCTCATTGCGTACACGGTCGGGGGCTGGCAGGATGTGGTGACGATTATCGTCATGATTGTTATCATTCACATGCTTGAAGCCTACGTTCTGAATCCGAAGTTCATGAGTAGTCGCACAAAGCTGCCAATCTTTTTCACGTTTGTTGTTTTACTCGTTGCCGAGCACATGTGGGGCACTTGGGGCCTAATTGTCGGGCTTCCTGTGTTTACATTCTTACTTGATATCCTCGACGTGAAGAAAATTCCCGTGCCAACAATCAAACGAAGGGTGCACAAACCGGGTGCATAGTGTAAAATGAAAAGGATAAAGCGCCGGGCAACCGGTGTTACAAAAAAAGTGAGGTAATTTCCAACATGGCAAAATTGGTTCTGATTCGTCACGGTCAGTCCGAATGGAACTTGGAAAACAAGTTCACCGGCTGGCACGATGTCGACCTTTCCGAACAGGGTGTTCAGGAAGCAAAGACTGCAGGTAAGAAGCTCAAGGAATCTGGTATTCTCTTCGACCAGGCTTACACGAGTGTTCTGACCCGTGCTATCAAGACGCTGCACTACGCACTGGAAGAAGCTGACCAGCTTTGGATTCCAGAAACGAAGACCTGGCGTCTTAACGAACGTCACTACGGTGCTCTTCAGGGTCTGAACAAGGCCGAAACTGCTGAAAAGTACGGCGACGAACAGGTACACATCTGGCGTCGTTCTTACGACACTCTGCCACCACTTCTGGATGCTGATGACCCAGAATCTGCTGCACAGGACCGTCGTTACGCAGACCTTGACCCACGGATCATCCCTGGTGGTGAAAACCTTAAGGTCACGCTCGAACGCGTTATCCCATTCTGGGAAGACGAGATTGCTCCTAAGCTCCTTGATGGCAAGAACGTCATCATCGCTGCTCACGGTAACTCCCTGCGTGCTTTGACCAAGTACATCGAAAACATTTCTGACGCCGACATCATGGACGTTGAAATGGCTACCGGTGAACCAGTTGTCTACACCTTCGACGACAAGCTGAAGGTTACCGACAAGACCAAGCTTGGCAAGTAATTCATTACCTTGCTGGTTAGAAAGCGACTACCCCTTGGGTGGCCGCTTTTTTTGTGCGCGGCAAATTTACAATTCAAGTCCAGCACGTTATGAACGTTAAATTGCAAAGCACAGCAATTTTACACGTGGATGATGCCGAGACGTAACCAATACTTAGAAATAACGACCATCAAGACATCGTGTGACAGTTCGAAAATGCTTTTTTGCAATAATTGCCGCAAAATGAATAAATTAACCGTCAATCATAAATTTATAAAACCTAGGTTAAATCTATGAAAAATTTGATGAATACGCTATACATTTTCACCGCCGTCGCGTAACATAAATGTCAAGAACGTGTCAAAAAGCGGATAGGGGCCGCCGAATTAAATGACACGTGGTGATGCATTATCAGCTATCACTAACAAGTGGGTTATGCTCACGAGTCTGGAGGCAGTTTTATGAAGTACAAAGGGTTGGGCTTAGCGGTAATTGTTGTTCTAGGATTGGCGGGGTGCAAAAGCGCAGCGTCATTGCCGCCAAAATCACAGAGCCAGCAATTATTGAAGGCACAAAAAGAACGCATAACGCACTCTGTAATCAAAAAGGCCGCCAGCAATATTCGTGTGCTGGTTCCGCAATCGGAGAAGAAGCGGGACTTAGTGGATCCAGCGACATATAAGCAGTTTGCTGACGCTGAATTAAGCAAGGTTAAGGGCGAAAAGCGGACCAAGGCGGCTTACGTTACATTTACGGGAACACCGACGTACCGGAATTTCTGGCGCCTGATTCCAAGCGTGCGGGTGTACCAGAATGTGGATGGTAAAACCAAGCTGAAGCGCACCACCAAGCTTGATGGCCTGAATGTGGACATGGTGACCGGAGCGAAGGTAACGTTAGCGTCCTTAGTGACGGGGCCAAAGCAAATGCAGGCGTTAAACTACCGGGCGTTTGCGCAGGCAGTTGCACACAAGGGTTATACCAGCGCGCAATTGCAGCAGGCTAGACAAATTGGTTTCTTTAAAAATCTGCAAGCCGCTAATTTTCGGTTAGCCGCCGACTCGCTGACCATTTATCCTGACAAAAACCAGTTGGGTATCAAGCAGCTCAAGTTGCCGATGAGCAGCATTGCTGGTTACCTGACTAAGCTGAATAAGGTGCGCGAACCCGATTTTAGGAACAAAAAGGTCGTCGCACTGACCTTCGATGATGGTCCGAATCCTAAGACCACACCGACTGTGCTTGCGACGCTAAAGAAGGAACACGTTAAGGCCACGTTCTTCATGGTTGGTTACGAGGTAAAGGCTAATCCACAGCTAACCAGGGCGGTTGTGCATGCGGGGCACGAGGTTGGCACCCACACGTACGACCACAAGAGTTTGGCATATTTGAATCCGGCTGCCGCACTGCAGGAGATTGTCACAGCATCTGATGCTATGTACGCTGCAACCGGAACGATGCCAATGATGATGCGGCCACCATACGGAGCGGTTAATGCCGCACACGACAGCAGTATTCCGCTCCCGTCGATTCAGTGGGCGGTTGATTCACAGGACTGGCGGGTGCACGCACCGGGACCAATCATCGCGCGAATTAACGCAAGCACGTATCCTGGCAGCATCATTCTCATGCACGATATTCACCCGCAAAGTGTGGCCGCACTACCAAACGTCATTAAGTCGTTAAAGGCAAAGGGCTACAGTTTCGTGACGGTCAGTGAACTGCTCGGCAAGTACCTGCTGCCGGGTGAGCAATACTTCGGCAGTGGCGATCACCGTGCAATCTAGCTGGTATGGCCACCCTTATTTTTGACGCGCCGAGTGATTGTTGAAGTAAAATCTATGTATTGAAAAAGGTCTGGCATTTGCCAGACCTTTTTTTAGTGAGTGACAGCGTTAGAACCAAATGGGAATTTCCCGTTCAGCACTTTCCTGGCTGTCTGAGCTGTGGACAACGTTTTGGATTGGGCCAGGGCCCCATGCACGGCCGAAGTCGCCGCGAATGGTGCCGACAGCAGCTTCAGCTGGGTTTGTTGCACCCGCCATCTTGTGGAAACATTCGATGATGTCGGTCCCACTAGCAATAATTGCGACAAGGGGGCCGCTTTGCATGAACTTCTCAATGCCAGGGTAGTAGGGCTTGCCGACCAAGGCCTTGTAGTGTTCGCGCAACTGTTCAGTCGTTGCGGTTGTTACCTTGAGCGCCTCAATCTTGAACCGACGCCGTTCCAGACGGGTGATAACGTCGCCGATGTGTCCTGTTGCCACACCATCGGGCTTTACCAAAATCAGTGTTCGTTCTTCAGCCACACTCGTGCCTCCTAATGGTTTGCGGTCGGCGTGCATGCCAGCCGTAACTTTGCTCTGCGATATTTGTGATTACTCTTTTCATTATATTGGTGCGAAATGGTGGGTGCAACTTGTAAACGTTTTGGTAAGGCGACTTTCCGCAAAGCGTTCTTATTTCGTAAAACTTCGGCCGAAAGTTACTTACTTTTTGTTTGCTTTTTGATGGAAACATGGGATAATGATGTTAACGCAAGACTCATTTTTTTATGAGCATGAGGAGGAACTAGGGTATGGAATTATACAAGCCTGAAGTAGTAAGTAACGATGCAGTACGTGAAGTCATTGGCAAGCCGGGGAAGAACGTAATGTTCCTCACCGCCGATTGGTGCGGCGACTGCAAGGCAATCAAGCCGTTCGTCCAGAAGATTAAGAACCTCGCAACGAGCGAGGGTGCTACCTGGGTGGACGCCGACCGCGACGCCAACATCGATATTGCAACGGAGCAAGGTCTGCGCGGCATTCCCGCATTCGTTCTTTTCGAAGACGGCAAGCAAGTTGACCACATCGGTAACGGCGAACGGTTGAACCCGAACGATGTTATCGACTGGGTTAACAACAAAGTACTTTAAAATAAATTAGCAAAAGTAACAATCCTGTCCTTTTTGGGCGGGATTTTTTGTTTGTTTGTTTACAATCTTGAAGCATCAATGCTGGCGCGACAAAATTTAAAGAGTTGGTTGCGTTTGGGCCGTCCCATGTGCAGGACAGTAAGCCAATATAGTACAATGAAAACGAATACATTTACAGGAGGTTCGCTTGTGACAGAAGAACGGACGTTGATATTGGTAAAACCAGATGGCGTTGCGACGGGACACATCGGGGATGTCATTTCGCGACTTGAACGGCGGCGGTTCACCATTGAAGCGCTCAAGGTGGTTCACGCCACGCCGGAGCAGCTGCGCAAACATTACCCGCAATTAGTCGGGCGTCCATTTTATCCTGAAGTTGAAACGTACATGCTTAGCGGCCCGATTGTCGCAATTATTGCGGCGGGGACGGGAATTGTCGAGGATTTCCACAAGATGGCGGGCGTTACCAAGCCACAAGACGCGGCATGCGGGACTATCCGCGGTGATTACGGGCGTGCGTGGCCGGATGGATCAATCCGCAATGTCGTTCACAGTTCGGATAGCCCAGAGACGGCGGAGAACGAAATCAAGATTTGGTTTCCAGAGATGCAATGATGCGCTGTCGTCAGACTACAATGTGGCTTTGCACCGGCGCAATTAGCGTCTAACTAGTGCGCTCCTTAGCGGTTAAGCTCTCATTTCGTCGCGTAACTCTCTTCCATCAGCTCCGCAATGCAAATCAAATTTTTCCCATGCAAAGAAAAGAGGTGTGCCAACCGCAAAAAACGCGGTCGACACACCTCTTTTCTTTGTTGTCACAGCCTTTGACGGTCCTGCCCAGGCGCGAGCCCTGTACCACTGCGTAACTCTAATTAGCAAAAACACTAACGCCGGAAATCATTAGTACTTGATAATCTTGGTCCCGTGCGCCTGGTTCACGCCGAGTTCCTTAGTGATTTGGTCGACATTGTTGCTTGTGATGCCCCCGCCAGGCAGAATCTCGATGCGGCCGGCAGCGTATTCAATGTTTTCCTTAAGTGCAGGGATGGTGGCGGAGATTGGTTCTTTGAGCGTGCCACCATGGGTGAGGATGCGCACGACGCCATGGTCAACTAACCAATCGAGCGCTGCGTGGCGGTTAGGGGTCGTGATGGCGTCAAAACCCATGTGGCAGACAACTGCCATTGGTTTTGCGGCTTCAATCAGAAGGGACATTATTCTCGTGTCCAGCTTGCCGTCAGCGGTGACCGCACAAAAGGTGACCGCCGGGACGCCACATTCGTGCGCAGTGCGGATGTCGCCAATCATGATTGCGGTTTCTTCTTCGGTGTAGACAAAGTCCCCACCGCGCGGGCGAATCATGGCGACCAGGGGCACGCCGGCTTCTCTGGTGTACGCCGCGGCTGCCGCCATGACCCCGTGGGAGACGGTGGTCCCACCAACCGCTAAATTGTCGTTGATTTCAATTCGTCCGGCGCCTGCTTTAATAACAGTCGGAATGTCGGTAAAATTCTCAACACAAACTTCCTTAATCATAACGGAACACTCCTTTGAATGCGGTCACATTACTTCTGAATCAGGTTTCTACATCCATTCTACACTGTTGGCAGACATTTGTTGTACAACAAAATTATTTATAACTTGTATGCTAAAATACATTGGAAAGACTGTGGGTTGCGGGGTAAATGACACGGAGGACGCGTCAATGAAAAAAGTTGCTGAAATATTCCTACTTGACTGGAAGCGTATCTTTAAAAGCAAAGCGGCAACGCTACTCATGCTGGCACTACTGATCATTCCGTCACTTTATTGTTGGTTTAATGTCTGGGCACTGTGGGATCCGTACAGTAAGACGGGCGATTTGCAAGTTGCCGTTTATTCCGCGGACAAGCCAACGACGTTCCAGAATCAAAAAGTGGCGATTGGTGCGCAGTTGGTGACGGAACTGCACAAGAACAAGAAGATGGGTTGGCGTTTTGTGCAGTCAAAGCAAGCTGTGCAAGATGGTGTGCGTAGTGGGAAATATTACGCGGGTATTTATGTACCCAAGAATTTTTCCGGTGACCTCATGAGTTTTGTTGAAGGCAAAATTCAAAAGCCCAAGCTGACGTACTACGTGAACGAGAAAATTAACGCCGTCGCACCTAAGCTGACGGGGACCGGGGCGTCAACGCTGCAGTCCACGATTGGTGGCGAATTTCAGGAGACGGTTGCTAGCACGCTCATGAAGACGATGAACAAAGCTGGTGTCGACCTGGACGATAATTTGCCGATGCTGCGGCGCATGGCCAGCCTGGTTTTGGACACCAAGGCGAACCTGCCCGAATTGGACAAATACGTTGCGCAGGCAAAACAGCTTCAGGCGGACATGCCAGCAATTAAAGCAAAATTAAACCAGGCCAACGAATTATCCGCGTACATGCCCGAAGTCAACCGGCTCGCACAGAAAATTGTTGCCGTTAATGGGTATATGCCCCAGGTGGCGAGTGCCGGGCAATTGGCGACCACGGTAGCTGGTAAAATTCCGGAAATTAAGCAGGCAGGCACCCAGCTGGCAACCGTTAATGGCGATTTTAATACCATCAGCAACACCCTTAATTCCGCAATCACAACCGCAAATGGCGCCCTGACCGTGTTAACCAACGTCAACCGCACGCTGCCTGCCGTTTCGGCGACGGCAAAAGATGCGCAGGGTGTGGTGCAAACTACTAAAAACGAGATAATTCCGCAGATTGATCAGGCCTTGCCCGCCGTTCGCACCGCTGTGGTTAGTGGGGTTGCCATGCTCACCAATCTGAATACCACAATCAGTTCCGACATGACCCAATTGGCCAGCGACCTGGACAAGGTGCAATCGGACCCGAATAACGTGGCGGCCCGTGATGCACTGGCGGAGCAGCTGCAGGGAATTGCCAGCAGCAGTCAAAATGGGTCGGAAACGGCCACCAAGCTCGCAGATACGTTAACGAGTTTGCAGTCGGCGTACAATAAGGGGGCAAATGGCAGTCAGCAGAGCTCGGCGCTTAATGGTGGGATTGCGGCCCTGCGTAATATGGCCACGGTTTTGAAGGCATTCAATAAGCAGGCCGACGTGCTTGCTGGCAAAGCCAAGACGGCCAGTGTTGCTCAGCTGGAAGATGGGGTTCAGAATTTGGCGGTTGTCACGGGGCAGTTCGGCTCAGCTGGCAAGAAATTGCAGAGCACCAAGTTGACCAGCAAAATTGCTTCGTTTAACCGGCAGTTTAAACAGCTGTTGAGTGATACCTCGCTCACCCTCGCGCAGCTGAATGATCAGGTGCTACCAGAACTACCGGGTCTGCTTAAAAACACCCGCAGCATTGTGCAGCAGGCGGTGACGCTCATGACCAAGTACCAAAAGCAGGTGCCGGCACTGCGGCAGGAATTAAGTGATGCTAATACGTTGCTGAACGGGCACATGGACGAAATCACGACCGGGCTCACGACTATTAGTGGCCTGTACCAAAACGAGTACCCAACATTAAAAGCAAAGCTGAATCTGGCGACGAGCTTTATTCAAAACGACCTGCCGGGTGTGGAGACCGAGTTGACCACTACGCTCAAAACGTTAAATGCGAAACTGCCGGAAGCACAGAAGGCATTGACGGAGGCGAACAAGTTGCTGGACGCCGATTGGCCACTATTACGCGACGGCATCAGCAAGGGTGCTGTTTTGGTTGCCAAGGGCGAAAAATCAGTTGATTTTGAAAAGCTCATTCAGCTGTTAAAACGTGACGCGGGTAAGGAATCCGATTTCCTTGCTAATCCGGTCACACTGAAGACCAAGTCGTTCTACAGCATTCCCACTTACGGCTCGGCCAGTGCCCCATTCTACACGGCACTGTGCATGTGGGTGGGCGGATTGCTCCTGTCGAGCATTCTGGTGACGGATGTTGCACTGGATGCAAAGCAAAAGCGGCGTTACAATATTCGTCATCAGTTTGCGGGCAGGTTCTTGACCTTCGCTGTGATGGGCTTGCTTCAGGCACTCATCGTTGCGTTAGGGAACATGCTCTTAATTCACGCGTACGTGTTGCAGCCGGTTGCGTTTGTCTTTGCCTCGCTTTTCCTCGACCTAGTGTTCATGGCAATCCTGTACTCACTGGTGGCACTGTTTGGTAACGTGGGGAAGGGACTCGGAATTATCATTTTGGTTCTGTCCATCTCGGGCGCCGGGGGGAATTTCCCCATCCAGCTTTCTGGGGGATTTTTCCAGATGATTAATCCGTGGTTGCCGTTCACGTACGCGGTCAACCTGATTCGCGAAACCGTTGGGGGAATATACTGGCCGAATATGTGGCAGGATATCCGCGTCTTGTCGGCTTACGGAATTGGCTTTTTCGTGGCTGGTATTCTGCTCAAGGGCCCAATTGCTCCGTGGATGGCCAAGCTGCACGAAAACGCGGTGAAGAGCAAAATTATTCACTAAATTGGCGAAACATATTCACGAAATCCTGTAATGATGGGGTATGTGTGCCTAAATGACGCGTCTGAATCTGATTAACGGAACGAAAATCTATGGAAAGGGGGAAAAAGACTGTTGCAGGGGTTTGATTGGCAAGTCTGGTTTGTGCATGTCTTCATGTCGATTGTTGTAATTTCGGGGTACATGGCGTTTTACAACGTCTTTTGGCACCTTGCGTTCGGCGATAATGCGCGCGATAACGTCTGGGCGTACCGACTTTCGCGGCTCGCGGTGTTTCTGACGCCGCTATTTGCGACCTTTGTATTTGCGTATGCCTGTTATGTTGACCCGATGAATGATTTTTACTACCGAAATCTGCAATTGCTGATTATGGGGATGACGCTGCTGGACGACGGCCTGACGCCACTGGTGTACATTGCGCGGTCAATCATGGTCACGGGTTACATCTTACTCATGGGTGTGATGCTTGATTTGGCACCCGCGACACTGGCTATTGGGCTGGTGGCAACGTTTTTGCAGAGCGTTTATATTCGGCGCAACCAGGCAAGACTGCACTACAATTACCCTCAGATTTTCATTTTGGGACTGATTGCGGGGACGATGTTCTGGTTTATGCAACCAAATATTTCCGTGGCCAACGCGATTGCCGCGGTCATTACGTACGTTGCGATGCTGTCGTTCGCGTTCATCTTGTGGACCGAGCGGCACAAGGCGGACGTGGAAAGACGGCAACTGAAGCGGCGCGCCGATGTCGACACGCTGACACAGGTGAACAGTTTCGCCCGTTTTCGTGAAGATTTAGGCCGGATTTTTCAACAGGAGCAGGCACAGGCCACGACTGTTATTTTGGTTATGCTCGACATCAATCACTTTAAGGCGGTTAACGATGAGCATGGACATCTGGCCGGGAATGCGATTCTGCGGGACGTTGCGGCGCTGTTAAGCGAAGTGATTGGCGAGGCGGATGTTGATTTTACCGTCTACCGAACGGGCGGTGAGGAGTTCAACGTGCTGTTTAAAAATGCTTCAATGGCTGCCGTTCGCGCGGCAATGCTTGATTGCTGGTCGGACGTGCGCAAACGGGAGTTCCGGTACGAAGGTAGGCAGATGCACGTCACCATCTCAGTTGGGATTGTTGAGCAGCAAGTCGGCGAGGAGGCTGATGACTTGGTTAAGCGCGCCGATGCTAACTTGTACCTGTCGAAAAGGCGTGGGCGGGACACAATCACCATCGAAGGGAAGACGGAACGGCTCAGTGAGCGCCAGATTGCAACGCACACCTTTGCATTTTTCACGCAACCAATTGTGCGCTTGCGGGACGGTGCAACCATGCGCAGTGAATTGCTCCTGCGCAGCTTCAACGAACTGAGCAACCGCTGGCTTAACCCCCAAACCTTTGAGGTCACTGTGCGGACGCAAATTAATCTGGTCAGGAAAGTTGGCCGCAGCCAAAAGGGTGGTAGCTTCAGCCTGAATATGCGCCTGGTGCAGTTTAGTGATGCCAAGACGCCAGAACGGTTGGGCCAGTTTGTGGCACAGTCGCCTGATGTCGATGGCCTAGTGATTGAGTTATCGTCTCTGCCGCAATTAGAAACGTTCCGCGAGGTGGTTCCGCGGTACCACAGCCGCAAAATTTTGGTTGAGCTCGACAACGTGCAACGAATTGATGATCCCGCGTCCGTTCAGGATTATCTGGACCTAGTTGATGGGTTAAAATTTGACCTCGCCGATTTACCCGGTGATGCCGCGGAGATAGCAATTCGCAAATGGCTCGTCTACGCGCAGATGTATGATTTGATTTTCACCCTTGTCGGGGTGGAAACGGCAACCGACATGTTGATGGCCAAGGACCTCGGCATTGAGCGCGGCGAGGGGACGTACTTTGCGCGGCCGAGTTTGCCCCAGATGCGTTAATAATCTTTGGTGAAAGGAGGAAGAGGGTGAATGTTAAATTGGGGCTTGTGGTTCATTCATGTTTTCGTCTCCACATTATTCATCGCGGGTTATCTGACGGTTTACGGGCGTTACTGGCGGTATATTTTCTTTGGTAATTTGGCCGGCACCCGGCAGCAGATTAACGCTTGGGGTCTTGTGTTCATGCCGCTGATATTGGCGTCATTACTGATGGCTGCGGCGTATGTTGATCCGATGAACCGCGCGATGTACATGAACTTGACCCTCTTTGTCGTCGCTTACCCGCTAATCACCGAAAAAGTAGCGCTCGGTCAGTACACTTTCATTTGCCTGATTTTCAGTGGATTCTGGTTCCGGTATCACGCGGATAGTTGGCCACTAATTGCTGCGTCGTTTGTTTTCCTCGTGCTGGTCTTTGCCGTTAATTGGTTGAATCATCCCAAGTCACGGTACACATGGTGGCTGAATGGGCTGCTGGCCCTAGCGCTCAGCAGTGGCTTTTGGCTCACACAAAGTAATCAGCCGGTTGCGATTGCCTGGAGCGGCTTTGTTACCTTCATGTTGATGAATACCTTTGCGTTCATCTACTGGAGTAACGTGCATCAAAACGATTTGGAGCACAAGCGGCTGGAGGACAAGGCCAACTATGACGCGCTGACCAGTACCAAAAGTTATGCCCTTTTCCGGACGGATTTGGGTAATGCTTTTGCGGCGGCACGTGAAAGTGGCGAGGCGCTCACCCTGGTGATGCTCGACATCGATAATTTCAAGGCAATTAACGACCGGTACAGTCACATGGCCGGCAATGCGATTTTGGTGGGCGTGGCCACGCTCATGGACAAGGTGCTCACTGCCCGCAGCGGTTTGCATCGGCAAATCTATCGTACCGGTGGTGAGGAGTTCAACGTTGTTTTCCCTAAACAAACACCGGGTGAAATATTTGCCGAGGTTGATGCTCTTTGGCGCGCGATTAGGAACGCACACTTTGATTATGAGGGTAAGCAGATTCACGTGACGGTGTCGGTTGGGGTCACGGAGATGCGGCCCAGCGATATGAACATCGATGACCTGTATAAGCGCGTTGACGAGAACCTGTACTATTCCAAACGCAGCGGGCGAGATGCAATCACGATTGAAGGTGTTACGCGGCGTAACGGGGGGCGGCAGGTTGACATGATTCCGTACGCATTTTACACGCAGCCGATTATTGACATTGCAACTGGTAAGGTGCAGCGGAATGAATTGCTAGCCCGAACGTATAACCGGGTCGACCAGACGTGGACTACTGCTGATGATTTTGCGATGACCGAACAGTCGCTGACGGATATGATTCAGCGCACACTGGCGCAATTACCGATTCAAAGCATGAACGTCAATCTCCCGTGGCGCCAATTCGCAGATAAGCGGGTGCAGGAAGAACTTTGCCGTTTTTCGGTGACCAATTTTGACGAGCATGAATTGACTCTAGAAATAGCGAGTTGCAGTGATGTAGCCGCGTTGCGCGATTGTGTGGCAGAGTACCATGCAGCAAAAATCCGCGTTGCCTTGGACCTGCACAGTGGGTTGCCGATGCGGGGTGCACTGGCAGAAGTTGTTGATGCCGTGGACATCTGCAAATTGTCCATTGCTAATCTTCAGGCGATTGCAGGTGCCACCAATGCGTGGCGCGAGGTAGCTGAATGGCAGAAGCTGGTGGAAGAACACGGTAAGTATTTCTCCTTGACGGACGTCAATTCTGAAGAGGACGTAAAAAAAGCAGCGAAGATGGGTATCCGCTACTTACAGGGTGATTATTTTAGTCAGCCATCACTGCCCGAGGTTTCATAATTTATATCCCGCCAAAATAAAAACCCCCGTCGTGGGACGGGGGAAAATTTTGGGGGGATTTTTTTGAGGGAGTGTAATAATTAGGATAATACTCGGCATATCGCCGCTCCATGACTTTAGTATATGCGCCAAACAAAAATAACACGTGCAATATTGTTAAACTAATTTTGTAGTTTGTGCAACTGGTACAGGACGCGCCATTGGTGGGTACATATCATCTGTGTTAATCAGTTAATCTAACCAAGATAACAGCACGCTTGCGAGCCGGTGAGCTGTTGGCTGAGTTATTCGTCGATAATTCGGTTGTTCAGTGATTTGTTACAGCGTGATTAGGCGAACCGTGCGGACATTGTCGTTTTGCGATAACCCGTCAATAATCTCCGCGTAGGACACATTCCGGGGCATTTCAATTCGGTAAATGTTCTTGTAAAGGTGATCGTGGTTACCCAGCTTATTTGGTTCCGTGGAGAAGGCAACGCCAAGAACCTTAATTTCGTGTTCACCAAAGTACACCTTGATGAATTGCTGAGTGGTGGCTTTATCAACGTATTTGACCTCAATCCGGCGAATCGGCGTGATACGGATGGCGCGCTTGAGGACGGTCAGGACGATAAATACGAAGACACCGCTAATGACGGCAATTGGGTAGTACCCCATCCCAATGGCCAGGCCGATACCGGCAGTGGCCCACAGGGATGCGGCGGTTGTCAGTCCGGAAATGTTGTGGCGGGTAACGATGATGGTCCCTGCACCGAGGAACCCAATCCCACTGACGACTTGGGCAATCAGCCGTGCGGGGTCTGAGCGAATCGCCTCGTAAATTTCGTGGTGGCTGGCGGCAAAGGCAATCGTCTGCGCGGCGATTTCTTGCTGAATCATCGCGATGACACAGGCGCCTATGCAGACCAGAATGTGGGTCCGCATGCCCGCGGGGTGACTATTGTGTTCACGGTTAAAACCGATGACCCCCGCGATAATGACGGCCAAGGTGAGGCGCAGGAGCACTGTTGGTATATCTACATCAAACATTTTTTCCCCTTCTTGAGTAGTAAGTATCGGATAATACTACCGCTGACGTTTGTTCATCTTTCATCTTATCCGGACATTTTCATCCCTTCAAGTTAACTTCGCGGAAAAATCAAAAAATCTCCCCCTAAAGTCTGATTATTAAATACATTGTTTTATCTATAATGACTGTATTGAAGAAGATAAATGAGGCTTTATAAATTGCGAACCGCGTCCAAACTAGACCGGCCGTGAAGGAGGAATCACCATGCAAGAAATGGCATACGAATACAAGGACATTCAGATGAATAGCAAGGATGCCAGTTACCGGCTGAACGCGTACAAACGGTTTGGTTGGGAAACAATCGATGCATGGTTAGGCGACAACACGACGGTACGGCTCCAGCGGCCACTTGGAAGTCCATATTACGCGAAGTGGGTTGCGGACGAGCAGGATTTTGAAAACGCGATGGAGCGTGCGCAACGCGGAAGGGTCCTAATGTCTTTTTCGTGGCTAAACAAGCACAGCATGCGCAGTAAATAGTTTCGCACAATTAAGCCTGGTTCTTTTACACAGGCTTTTTTGTTTGCGGTGGCCAGACTGAGTGATTGGGGAAATCAGAGTTGGTTGTCAACAATGGCAATCGTGATTTGCGTAAGGTTCAGTATTGTAAACAGGCTTATCCACTTTTTCAACAGGGAAAAACAATTCTTTACTACTTATGCACCTGTGGATAGCTGCTTTTTGGGGGATGGTGTTGACCATTTATCCACACCGAAGTTAATATTTTTGACCGGCAGGAAATGACGTGCTAAACTCTCCTTAGCAACTTACGCAGTTAGATGCGTAATCATATTCAGACCGGCGTAATAGTAGCCGTTCGTAATCCCCTTTAAGAAAGTCGGCGGTTGCTGCAAGCCGATGGGGACCGAATGTGTGAATTACATGCGTGTAAGGTGGCCACGGTACAGACCGATATCTCTGGTTAAGAGGTGACTGATTAGTCACAATTGTGGGTGGTACCGCGGCACGCTTCGTCCCCAACCGATTATTTCGGTTGGGGATTTTTTTGTGCGAGCGGTTTTTCGTTACTCAATATTTTGTGATTATCCCCAAAAGTAGCAAGGTATTGCGCAGCTAATCATCAGGCACGGTGACTTATACACATCTGGATAACTAACAAGCGTAACCAAATTATTAGGAGGAAACATAATGGCAGACAATATTATTGACGAGCTAGATTGGCGTGGCGCGTTAAACCAAATGACAGATGAAGATGGTTTGCGCAAACTGACTAAGGACCAGTCAATTTCCGTATACTGTGGTACCGATCCAACGGGTGATTCGCTCCATGTTGGTCACTTGATTCCGTTCATGATTCTCAAACGATTCCAGCAGTTTGGGCACCACCCGGTAATTTTGATTGGTGGCGCAACGGGCTCGATTGGTGACCCATCTGGTCGTAACAGTGAACGTGTCTTGCAATCGATGGACGTAATTCACGAAAACGAAAAGAAGCTTACCGACCAAATGATTAAGCTTTTTGGTACGGAAAACTTCACGATTGTGAACAACTACGACTGGCAGAGCAAGTACAGCATGCTTGAATTCTTGCGTGACTTCGGGAAACTGTTCTCGGTTAACTCCATGCTCGCCAAGGAAGTTGTTGCCAGCCGCTTGGAGACGGGGATTAGTTACACTGAATTCACCTACCAAATTTTACAGTCAGTCGACTTCCTGACCCTTTACCGGGAACACGGGGTTCAATTGCAAATTGGTGGTGCTGACCAGTGGGGCAACATTACGGCCGGAATTGACCTGATTCACCGCACGGAGGGTCCAGACGCCAAGGTGTTCGGGTTGACTAACCCACTTATGCTTAAGAGCGATGGGACTAAGTTCGGCAAATCTGCTGGCGGGGCCGTGTGGTTGGACCCGAAGAAGACCACACCGTACGAGTTTTACCAGTTCTGGTTCAACCAGGATGACGCCGACGTCGAGAAGTTCCTTAAGTTCTTCACCTTCTTGAGTAAAGATGAAATTGCGGATTTGGTTCAGCAGACGAAGGACCAGCCACAAAAGCGGGCAGCGCAGCGGCGCCTAGCTGAAGAAGTAACTGCCTTTGTTCACGGCCAGGCCGCAGTGGATGAAGCAGAAGCAATCAGCGCAGCGCTGTTCTCTGGTGATGTAGCTGATCTGACAACGAGTGAAATTGAGCAGGGTTTTGCGAGCGTGCCAAGTGCAACCGCAACGTCAGAGGAGAAGAACATCGTTGAATTTCTCGTTGATGTTACAGGAATCGAAAAATCACGGCGTCAGGCACGCGAAGATGTGACTAATGGTGCGATTAGTATTAATGGTGAACGGATTACCGATATTGAGTTCGTAGTTAACCCGAAGAACCATTTTGATGGCAAGTTTGTCATTGTTCGTCGAGGCAAGAAAAAGTACTTCTTAGTCCATGTGACCGACTAAAACACGAACGAAGCGGGCGGTAATGTTGCAATTTGATATGTTGCAATGTTACCGCTCGCTTTCTTTGAAATATTGTTAAATTAATATTCAGGGCGATTTCCGGTGTGATTTCGGTGCATAAATAACGTCCGAAAGTTAATCAATCCTTAAACATGGGCGTTTGTGTGGACTTAAATTAATCAGCCAAAATTGGGCATAAGTATTAAATTATTAATATCATCCGAATTTTATAGATTTATTTAACTAATCCGTTAACATCCTTGGTATCAGACGGTAATTGACACGTAACGGGGCTGTAATGTTCAGGTGGTAACCTTAGTCACAGTTAGTTAAGAGAGAAAACACAGGAGTGACGATTAGTGAAGACGAGCAAGTTATTTATCGCTGCAGTTGCAGCACTTACACTTGGTTCCACATTCAGTGCCAACATCGCACCAGTTTCCGCGGTGACTAAAGCTGAAGTAACCAAGAAGAACAACGATATTATGGCGCAGATTGAAGCCCAGGATGCTAAGTACAGCAAACTGGCTGATCAGGTAAGCGCAAAGGACGCCGCAATCAAGAAGGCCGACAGCAAGATTGATGCCACCAAGGCTAAGATTGCTAAGCTTGATGGTGACATCAACAAAGAAAAGCAGGAATTGGCAGCTCGTAAAGATGCCATGAAGAAGCAGCTCGTTTCCCTTCAGAAAGAAGCTGGCGACTCCGTAACTGGTAGCATCTTCATCGACTTCCTGCTCAACTCCAAGAACCTGTCCGATTTAATTTCCCGTGGGACTACGGTTACGAAGCTGAACCAGTCTAACAAGGATGCACTTGACGCCGTTAAGGATGCCAAGGACAAGCTTGCAAGCATGCAGGATGACCAGAAGGCTGCTGAGAAGACCCTGGAAGACACGCGCGCTGATCTGGTCACTGACAAGAGCAAGCTCGTAACCCTGCAGAAGAATTCCAAGAAGCAAAGCGAGAAGCTAACCAAGATTCTGGCTGACAACAAGGATGTTCTGGCTAAGCTTAACGCTAAGGCCGCAAAACAGGCAGCCGCAGCACAAGCTGCAGCCGCATCTAAGGCTTCTGAAGCCAAGGTTGTTAAGACGGCTAACAAGACTACTACAAGTGGTAAGGCTACTCCGATTGCCGCAGTTAACAATAATGTTGCTGACGCAAACAAGTCTTACGGTAGCGCAATTGCTGCAGCACTTTCCCAGCAAGGCAAGCCATACGTGTGGGGCGCAGCTGGTCCTAGCGCATACGACTGCTCCGGTCTTGTAATGTGGGCCTACGCCAAGGTTGGCGTATCCCTGCCACACTCATCCGCTGCACAAGCAACCATGGGCACACGCATTTCCGTAAGTCAGCTTCAGCCTGGCGACCTGGTGTTCTTCGGTTCACCAGTACACCACGTTGGGATTTACATTGGTGGTGGCATGTTCGTTCACGCACCACACACGGGTTCCGTTGTTAAGACGCAATCCATCAGCGGCTACACTCCAGACTTTGGGGTTCGCCTTTAAGATTACTAACTAACTCGTCTTCACATGGAGGCACACCAATCGTCGGTGTGCCTCCATTTTTAGTTGCTCTAAGCGCTTTAGCGCACAGAGCAACTTAACGCGGAGGGTGCTGCCCGCAGCCGCTTCCGAAAAAATCACTATGTGTGTTTGTTCAGTTGAAAATAAAAAATGCAGAAGGCTCGCAAGGTTTTAGCGCTTAGAGCAACTTAACGCGGCGGGCAAAGCGCAAAGTTGCTAGCCGCTTTCTTATATAAGATACTGTTTGATAAATCCGCCAACATTCAGTCACCTAAATGTTGTGCCCACGGCCGAAAAAGAATGTTATTCTGTAAACATCGATCAAGTCATGGAGGAACTAGCATTGAACCAGAACAAGGTGATTGTAATTACCGGTGCTGCGGGTACTGGTAAAACGACGGTGCAAAAATATCTGCTGCAGGAGTACGGCTTAAAGCGGGTGTTGACGCACACTACCAGGCCGGCGCGCGTTAACGAGCAAAACGGCGTTGATTACTATTTCGAAACCGACGAGTCATTCGAACGTAACCATTATCTCGAGCGCGTTGAATATTCTGGATATAAATATGGTTCCTCGGTGGAAGCACTGCAGCAAGCCTGGGCGCATGGTCCAATTGCAACTATTGTGCTGGAAACGCTTGGCGCCATAACCTACGCTGAAAAATTGGGTGAGCAAGCGGCGATCTTGTTCATGACCGTGCAGAATCACGCTCAATTGAAGGAGCGCATGCAGATTCGGGGAGATAATCCCAAAATGATTGCTAAGCGTATCGGCAGCAAAGAGCATGCACGTGATTTGACCATGCCACATGAATTAAAAAATATTGCAATCGAAATTGACAACACTGATTGGACTGAGACTAAAAAAAAGCTCGACCAACTCGTCAAACGCTTACGGAACGGGAAGTAACCGTTTTGTCACGAACGTTTTTTCGGTGGTAAACGCCGACTATCGGGCATTTCCGTAAACGTAGTTTGACTGCTTTGTAATAACTTTGTAACACTAACGGTGTACAATTGCCTTAAACAGTTTAATAAAGCTTAAAGTGGCTTTTGGATTCGTAAAGTTTTTGGCCGGTGATTCCACCAGTGTGACACACGGTGTGTCAGTTGAAGCATTTAATCGGAGGCCAAGTTGGTACGGTATACGGAGGATTACGTAGATATGAAAGAAACACGTAAACAAGTACGACTAAACCGGGATGAGTCCCGCCGGGTAAAGCTCTTCAAGACGCACAAGGGATGGATGACCATGGGTGTTACCACACTGGCAATGGCTGCTGGTGTGATTACTCTTGGCAGCAACGCCAGTGACGTTTCAGCTGCAACCTGGAAGACACGTTCTGTTAGTGAAATTGCCGACCAGATTAAGACTGCAACGGACAAAACGACTTACACAATCAAGTGGGGCGACACATTGGGCACGATTGCCCAGGCCCTGAAAGATACCGGCATTAACACAACTGCAGAGCGTCTGGCTGAAATCAACCACATCGCTAAGGCAGATTTGATTTATGCTGGTAACAAGCTGACCTTCACGGGTACTGGTAGCACTGCCGTTGCTACAGTGAAGGAATCTGATGGTAAGACAGCTTCTTACAACCTGGATCCAAACAAGTCCACTAAGGCCACCAAGACCGATGTTGCAGAGGCTAAGAAGAGTCAGGCAAGCGCCGCTTCTTCTTCTAACGCAACCAAGGCTACTACGACGACAAGCAGCAAAGCAACAACCACAACTACTACTGTTGCGGCCAAGAAGGCTAAGCTGTCCGCTACGGTTAAAGAACTTGGTGCCACTGTTGCAGTTAAGACGGCGGCAGATGGTAGTAGCAAGCTTGTCGTAACGATTCCTGCAAAAGCAAGTGATGCTACAAAGAGTGCCATTCAGGCTGCAGTTACTGCATCTGGCCTTGACGATAGTGCTGTAACTTTAGTTAAGGTTGCGGATTTGACCGCGAACGAATCATTTGAAGCAGCAATCAAGGCGAAGGGTTACACCTTCACGAAGGATGCTGGCAGCAAGTACTCATTCGAGGTTGGCAATGCTTCTGCTGGCGACATTGAGGCCATCACATCTGTGCTCAACTACTACGGTGTAACTAATTACCAGTTCACCGAAAACGGTGTGCCAACGGATGAAGATGCCGATGCAACTAGTGCTGACACCGATACTGCAGATGATACTGATGCAGATGCTGCTGACACTGACAGCACAGATACAACCACCACAACTACTACTGAAGACGATGATGATGTAGCACCAGCTACGACCACCAAGACTGACGAAGATTCTTCATCAGCCGCAACCTCATCTTCAGCTCCAGCTGCAACCAAGACAGCGACGACCGCAAGTTCTTCAAGTTCCTCTTCTGAAGCAACTGCTCCTAAGGCGACAACGCCAGCACCAGCTGTTAAGAAGACAACTCCAGCGGCAACTCCTGCTCCTAAGAAGACGGTAGCTAAGAAGGTTACCCCTAAGGTTGCGCCAGTTGTTAAGAAGACGACCACTACCTCTAGTGCCAGTCGTGCTGCTAAGGTTGCCGCAGTGATTAAGACTGCCCGTCAGCAACTTGGTAAGCCTTACGAATACGGCGCCAAGGGTCCAAGCTCCTTTGACTGCAGTGGCTTTGTCAGCTACGTCTTCAAGAATGCTATCGGCATGGACATGTCCGGTAACTCTCGCACTCAGTCTTACAAGGGTAGCCAGGTATCACTTGGTTCCCTGCAGACTGGCGACCTGATCTTCTGGAGTTCTAATGGTTCGAACTCTGGTGTTTACCACGTTGCCATCTACATTGGTGGTGGCCAGTACATTGTGGCACCACACACCGGTTCTGATGTTCAGATTCAGACAATCAGTTCATACTTCAAGCCAAGCTTTGCTAAGCGCGTACTTTAATTTAATAGGAATAGGCCATCATTGGTGGCCTATTTTTTTGCAATCAAATGATGCTTTTGGTTGAACGGACTAAAGGGCGAAGCATCAAAATAGCACCCAAAACTCTTACTGCGAGTTTTGGGTGCTATTTGCTTTTCAGATGTTGCCTAATTAATCGTGTTTGACGTGACGTTGCAGGAAGAGTTTGCGGAAGTCTAGTTGCATAATCAAGATTGCGATTAGGATGAGCAGACCACCAAAAAGCAGATTGGTGGTGAACGGTTCGAAGCCGAACAATACGGAGAACAGACTACCAAAAACTGATTCGGTCATCATAATGAGTCCAGCCGGGGTTGGATCCGTGAACTTTTGGCCGATCAGTTGTAGGCTTTGCGCGCCAAACGAGGAAACAACGCCGAGGATAAGAACCGGCGCAATGGCAGCGTGCCAATTGATTGCACCGTACCCGCCACGCTCGACTGCAAAGGACCACAGCATCCCGCCGATTCCCTGGACAGCTCCCAGCATGAATGCGACAATCCAGGGGTTGATGGTGGCCGCAACCGACCCGAAGTAGACAATTTGGACAGCGTATAAGAAGGCTGAAGCGATGACGAGCAGGTCACCATAGTGCATCGTGAGGCCATGCTGGAAGACACCGGTTAGAATCAGCATGCCAAGCACACAGATTGTTATGGCCAGATAGCTTTTCGGTGCCGGTGCGTCGTGGAAAACAATCCACATGATGAAGGGAATCAAGACTACGTAAATTGCGGTTAGAAAGGCGTTATTCCCGGGAGTTGTGTAAATCAGGCCCACAGTCTGCAGCTGGTATGCGGCCAGGTTAATGAGCCCGGCAATGAGGCCAATCTTGAATTCTTTCTTGGTCATGTTCCGCAGTATCTTGGGGAAGAAGACGCCAACCAGAACTGCGTAGATTAGACCACGGATACCGTTGATGAGTCCGGCAGGCATGTGCGCGTTCGTTGCCTGTTTGGAAAATATGTAACCCGCGCCCCAGATAATGGCGGTGAGGGTAAGGGCGAAGTTCGCCTGATTTTTTGTTAGTTTCATTTAAACTCCTCTATATAAACACGCCCCAACTTGCATGACGTTTATTTACCCGTGCAGTAGGCTTAGTTGCAGGACTACCTGAGCGATGGGAAACGCAATGGCCCAATACCAAGCGGGCATGCGGTCAGCGGAACGGATTGGTAAGAGCGCCAGGATAATGATTACGAGGGCAACCAGGAGCGTTAAGGTTTGGGTGAAATAGCCAGCAACGGCCAGACCGACAACGAGGACGGCGGTAAGCCAGATTGGCATTTTGCCGCTCCACGACGCCACGATAAATGGTATGGCTGTGAATAATAGCTGAAGTAAGAATGAGTGCGACAGGATTTGGCTGCCGGCCATGGTGAGCAGTACCTGGAGGAATGCGGCCTGGCCAATCATTGCGGTTGCGCGGAGTGGTGCGGGCATCGCCTGGGTCGTGACTAAGAGGGCGAGTAGCACTTGTGCGGCCGCCAGTGGGAGCAGCATCCAGTTCGCGGAACTGCCAATCACCGCAAGAATCGCCGCCGCTACTAGTAGCCATTTTTCCCGCCACTGCATGTTCATTGCGGCAACAAGTAGTGCAAGCAGGACCAATGCAGTCAGCTGCAGGCCCCAAGTGGTCGCACCGGCGCCAAAATTAAGGAGTGGGATGGTTAGTGCACCGAGGGCAACAGCGGCGGTGCTCATAATTTTTTCGTAGCTTTTAAGCATAACGTATCTCCGAATGTGTTATTTCTGCAAATAGACGGCTGGGCCATGCAAAGTTGACCGATGTTGTGGGCACCCTTGCCGAGCTCCAGCCCGATACCACCACTCTACTAGAAAACGACGGCTGTTTCAAAATGTTTTGCAAAACACCCCTATAAGTATGTTAGGATATATTAGTTGCAAAGAATTCCCGATGGGGCCAGACGCACAAAGCAGAGATTTATTAATGTTGCTGCTAAATTGAACAGCATTACTTTGCTCAGTGTTCTGGTTTGCCTTGTAACCGACAATCGAAGGGGGAAACATATTTTCATGCAGGAACGACACTTATTTACGTCCGAGTCCGTCTCTGAGGGCCACCCGGATAAGGTCGCTGACCAGATCAGCGACGCAATTCTCGATGCGATTTTGAAACAAGATCCAATGGCACGTGTGGCTTGCGAAACAACCGTTACGACCGGCTTGGTGCTGGTTGTCGGCGAAATTTCGACGACCGCCTACGTTGACATTCAGGGAATTGTCCGTGGAACTATTCGCCGCATTGGCTACACCAAGGAAAGTGGGTTTGATCCCGATTCCGTTGCGGTTCTAGTTGCACTTGATGAACAGTCACCAGACATTGCGCAGGGGGTTGATGAATCCCTCGAAGCGCGCGATGCCGACACCGACCCACTTGATAAGATTGGGGCGGGCGATCAGGGGATGATGTTTGGGTTTGCTGTTGATGAAACGCCCGAACTCATGCCACTGCCAGTAGCCTTGGCACACGCTTTGATGCGGCGCACCGCAAAATTGCGCCACGATGGGACACTGACATACCTGCGTCCCGACGCCAAGGCCCAGGTTACCGTTGAGTATGACGATAACGAAAAGCCGGTACGTGTGGACACGATTGTTTTGTCCACGCAGCACGACCCAGACGTCACGCTTGATCAGATTCGCACGGACGTTGAGGAACAAATCGTGCGCAAGGTCATTCCGGCCAAGCTGCTAGATGACAACACCAAGATTCTCGTGAACCCAACCGGCCGTTTTGTTCTCGGTGGGCCAGCAGCCGATGCTGGTTTGACCGGGCGCAAGGTCATCGTGGACACGTACGGTTCGTACGCACGCCATGGTGGTGGTGCCTTCTCCGGGAAGGACGCGACCAAGGTTGACCGGTCTGCATCATATGCAGCACGGTACATTGCCAAGAACGTCGTTGCGGCTGGTTTAGCCACGAAGATTGAAGTTCAACTAGCGTACGCAATTGGTGTTGCGCGGCCGGTATCAATTTCAGTTAACACTTTTGGCACCAATAAAATTGCAGAAGAGAAGATTGTCGATGCAATTCGCGACAACTTCGATTTGCGCCCGGCAGGCATTATCGAAATGCTGAACTTGCGCCGGCCAATATATGAACAAACTGCGGCTTATGGTCACTTCGGCCGCACAGATGTTGACTTGCCATGGGAACACCTCGACAAGGTTGACACACTGAAGCAATTGCTTAAATAGTGATCGATTGGTATGGGAGGCAACTTATTTAGTTGTCTCTTTTTTTACGCCCAAGTGCGCTTAAGGAATCGACTAAGTTGGTGGGGATACACGCCGTTGATTCAAAAGAGGAGTAAAACTAACAAATGAACCAAACTAATACGAAAAAGCAAAAGCAGACCAATGTTACGGTCATGACCATCACAATTTTCATTGCGACGTTCATGACGGCGATTGAGGGGACAATTGTCAGCACGGCAATGCCAACAATTGTGGGCTCCCTGCACGGGGTGAAACTCATGAACTGGGTGTTCACGATGTACTTACTCACCAGTGCGATGGCAACGCCAATTTATGGGAAAATGGCTGACCGGATTGGCCGCAAGCCGGTGCTGCTGATTGGCCTGGCATTATTTATCTTGGGATCACTAATGAGTGGCCTGTCAGAGTCGATGCCGATGCTGATTCTGTTCCGTGCGCTTCAGGGGATTGGCGCGGGTGGAATCATGCCCGTGACCTTCACGATTATTGCGGATATTTATCCCATCGAAAAACGGGCAAAGGTGCTTGGCCTGAACGGATCGGCCTGGGGGATTGCCGCGGTGGTTGCGCCGTTAATCGGGGGCTTCATCGTGGACAAGCTTTCCTGGCACTGGGTCTTTTTCCTCAACGTTCCCATTGGCCTAGTGACGATGTTGCTAACGGTGATCTACTTGCAGGAACATTACGTTAAAACTAAGGCACCAGTGGACTTTGCTGGTACCATCTATCTGGCACTGACGTTACTGTTCATGCTTTCCGGATTTCAGCTGCTGGATAGTAAAAACGGGATATTCATTTTCGCGGCGATGCTTGTTCTGGCCGCCGCCAGCCTCGCGTTGTTTATCCGCCAAGAGAAGCGGGCACAAGACCCGATCATCAGCCTCGATTTGTTCAGCTCACGCACGTTCACGATTCAAAACGTCTTGGCGGCGCTGGTTTCGGGGATTGTTATGGGTCATGAAGTGTACATGCCGATGTGGATGCAGGGCATTTTGGGTCTAGATGCATCCATGGGTGGATTCGCGGTCACTCCCAGCAGCCTGCTGTGGGTAGTCGGGTCGTTCGTTGCCGGGCGCATGATTGTCACGATGCGGCCGCAACGGGTGCTTGTTTTCTCACTGGGGATTATCCTAGTGGGGATTGCGGTGCTGGCGATTGTGCCGGCAAGCACGCCGTTTGCATTTTTCCTCCTGATTTCCGCAGTTCTGGGTAGCGGTTTTGGGATTGCAATCACGACGACTACGGTTAGCTCGCAGGCCGCGGTTGAACAAGACAAGATTGGGGTCGCGACTAGCTTCAATACGTTGAGCCGGACCCTCGGCCAAACTGTGATGGTGGCCATTTTCGGTATGATTTTCAACGTCCAAGTCGGTAAAGGTGTGGCTGCGAGCAGCGGCGTGCACACCGCGATGATGAACAAGCTTATCAATCCGCACACGGTCAGCCAGTTGCCGGCAAACGTTGTTCCGACGTTGCGGCACATTCTGTTTAACGCGCTGCACGGGGTTTACATTGCCTGCTTGGTCGTCGTCATCATCGGCATCTTGTTGAACCTGCTTGATAAAAAGAAGGTTGCCAAGCAGTAAGGGCATGACCTGATTCCTACACCAGTGGGAGCTCCGCATTGTGGGGTTTGGCCTCCGGGTCCGGGCTGGGCCTCGGGTGTGCTTCGCCGTGGACGCTGTGGCGGTCGTCTGGAGCCGGAAAAGCGCCGTCTCCAGACTAAAAATTTAGCTTTGCATCGTCGCAGTCTGAATCTAACTCGTACGATGCTTTGTATGTCACCGTTTGTTCTATCTCGTGCCCAAATCCTGAATGCTCCTCACACAAATCTAAATTTTTCCCACAAGAATAGAGGTTGTGCCAACCGCAAAAAGCGCGGTCGTCACAACCTCTATTCTTGTTGCCACGGCTGGGCGGCACACCCGAGACCCAGCCCGGACCCTCCGGCCAAACCCCACAACGCTCCGCTGGACAGTAGTATGTACCTTAGTTACCCGTGTTACTGAACCACATAAACGACGTAAAGTGTGGAAAATTCAGGTATTACAGTTTTCCAATTCTGTTGAGACCTATCAGCCAGATTTTCTTTTAACCACGTCGTAGAGACTGGGTGGGGCCGGTGCGCGTGTAGTGCGGCTGGGATTTTCCTGTGAAAACTATGGTGAGAGAAGACCGGTGCGGTTTTTGCATCGGGCTTCTCCACACCATAGCCGGCAAAAATTAAGACCCGCCAGGCGGAGCAATGCTTCCCCAGCGGATCTTAACAACACGTATTAAGTTTGTGACCCCAAAAAACAGATGCGGGGCTGAATTTTTAGGTTGAAGACCCCGCTTTTGGGGCTTCAACCGGCCGCACGGAAAATCCCAGCCGCACGGAACGCGCACCGGCCCCGCCCAGTCGCGGCCCCTATACCACGCAGTACACACTAACTCCAAAACCACTGACGATGCCGGACAGCGTTATTGCATGGGGCTGGTTCATTATGGGACATTCAGTGAAAGTTGCATTCCGCTTTCTATTTTGGCGAGGGTTGTCTGTGTTGCATCTTTGTCGTTCAGACGCACTGCATTTCCCGAATCGTAATCAATGCTCCGTGATGGGTAATACCACAGCACTTGGTTATCCAGAAAAACGCAATCGGGCAAGTCGCTGTCTGTACGCACGACGCTGATGTGCTTTTCGTCGACAGGTGGAATCACACTAGTGGTGTTTGTAATGATTGTGGCGTGCACGTCGCGACTTGGAATCATGTTGAGCAGCGTGGTCGCAATTGTGCTGCCGGTGATGATGATTTTTTCTTTGGCATTGCGTAAATCGACAGCCATATTTGCCCGATAATTTCCCGGGAAATATTTCAGATTGGGCAGTGGGTGCTGATCCGGTTCGAGTTCGTAGTGAAGCTCCTTGTAGGTGCGCTCGCGGCTGTGATACATACTCGCAAGTGCGGGGATAATCACGTCGACGTAATCTATCACGCTGATTTTGGTTTTGCTTGTCAGCATTTTGTGCAGGTGACCCAAATACTGCTCCAACGTTCCGTGCCAGGAGATAGGCATTGCCAGAATTAAGGTATCTAGTGATGCGACGTCGAAGCTATCACCTGCATAGCTGCCGATTGCGAGGACGACGTATGGTTTCGTGCATGCGCGCAAACTACTTAACACTTCTTTGTTTACGTGATTTTTCTGCTGGCCGGACAGTTTGAAAATTGGCGCACTGGTCTTTGCAGCCAGCAAGTCGGCCAGCACTTCAATGTGTTTGGTGCGGCGGGTCAATAACAAAATATGCCTGCCAGCGTTCAGCCCACGCTGGATGTCTTCAATAATTGCGTCGTTCCGTGGCGCGTTAGTCGCTAATGCATTTAGAATTTGCTCGACGGGTGCGGTTAATAAGGCCGGATGGTGTGCGCCAAAGCTTGTGCAGCGCGGAGTGTATTGCCGTTTTAGTTGATCAACACTCGCGGCAACTTTGGAACTGCGGTATCCGATATCACCGAAGCGCAACTGTAGTACATTATCCATACCATCGCGGCGATGCGTGGTGGCGGATAATCCGTAAAGGTAGTTGCACGTAATCTGCTTGAACACGGCATCGTACGTTAAGGCGGGAATACTGTGTGTTTCGTCCACAATCACTAGGCCGTAATCGGCAAAAACATTGCTGAGGTCGCGGCGATTTTTCAGGGTTTGCAGCGTGGCCACGTCAATTACACCGCTGCGGTTATCTTTGGCGCCGAATAACCGGCCAATCACATCTTTTTTTCGTAATCTACCAGTGTTGGTGTGTTCAACAATGTACGGCTTGGTTTCAATCGTCAATAGTTTGCCCAACTCATCGCGCCACTGTTCGGCAAGGGTTTTGCTCTGTACCAGAATCAACGTGCTGACGCCCAGGCTTGCAATCATGCTGGCGGCGACAATTGTTTTACCAAACCCGGGGCGAGCGACCATGATTCCCGAACTTTGCGCGAGCATTGCGTCATGGGCGTGCTGCTGTTCGTTACTTAGTTGGCGCGTGAGGCGTGCACTGATGGGGTGACCAAGTGTAGTGGTGTCAGTAGTTTGGCTATTGGGCACGTTATTGATAATGGTCTGCAGGATGCCGCGCGGGAGGGACAGCGTTGCTCGCGTGTGGTGTTCAAGGCTGATGTAGCGCGGAATTCGATATGTGGACAGGCGAAGTCGCTCGCGCCTTGTGAATTCTGGATTGGGGAAAGCGCCGAGCGTGCGCAGTGCGTGGAACTCTGCTGGTGCTAGTTGCTGCGTAGCTATTTGCAATTCATTGCCCGCATTTATTGTCAAAGGTGCTGTGATTGCGCGCAGGGCGTTGAGCGATTCCGTGCTGCGATTGTTAGCATCAACTTGCTGCGCGCTAAACTCGGTGTCAGTTTTGCTCATTTGCATTAACGCGTGAGCGAGCATGTCGTCCGAAACCAGGCCGACATTAGACAGAGCTTCCCACTGGTCAGGCAGGACGCGCAACTGTTCATCAAGGAACGCGCTGCCGCCAGTCGCTAAGTCCCTGCCGGAAAGCGGGGCGGCGATGACATTACCCGGACCGGTTTGTGGTGCTAAATCTTGGTTAGGCCAGATGCGGTCGAAAAGTGGCCAGTCGATTGCTTCGTCTTCGCGCATCGCGGCGGCAATAATTGCTTCACCGAGGCGGCGGGCCCGCCACGCTTTTTGGGCGTGAGCAAAAAACAGCCACAGGTGGCCGCCAGTGCCCAGCTGATTTTGCTCCACGAGCACGGGCAAGTCGTTTGCGGCACAGACTGCCAGCAGCGTGTGCATGCGTGTTTGCCAGCCCGGATTATCAACTGCAATGGCGAGTAGATTGGTGGTGTCATTTTTCAGCAGTGGGTACACGCCGATTGGTTGCCTGCCCGTCAGGTGTGCGCGGATAACTGAGTCTGTGAGTGGCTCAGGTTTGGTCTTGTCGAAGTGACCATCAGCGTAGGGCCGGGCGGGAAAATATACTTCTGCCCCAGCCTTTTTACTGAACTTGCGGACGGCGTATGTGTCAGTGCGCACGACAAAACGCTTGCGAAAGAGGGTAACTTCACGGGGTGTGATGTGTTGACCCATCACACCCATTTTCTGCAGAAAGTCCGTCAGCGGCATGGTGAAATAAGTCTGATTGCCGGCAACACGAAACACTGCCATTTTCACACCCTTCGAATCAAGCGCCATGCTGGTGGCCGTCGTCACCAGTTCGTAGCTTTTGCCACCGTAGCTGTAATGCTCCGCCATAATTACGCCTCCCATCAGAATTCGGATTATCCGTCTAACTTAATGCTACTACAGTGAAGGCGGCAATGAAAACGGTTTATTCAAGACGGCACAATCCATTAATGAAGTTGGTACGATTTACCAGTCGGCCGCGCTGTGCAGCGAGGTGCGTTGCCAAGTCAATATTCGCCAGCAAGTACCCGAGTTTTGGGGTATCAGCGAATTTGGTTCACTTGATTTACGTGAAAAATAGTCTATAATTTTCGATAAAGAACAGATTGAGTGCTTACTCAAAAAAATCGTGTAAAGCGGAAATAAGGGGGTGCGGTTATGGGCCAAGAACGCGTGCGATACTATTCAGATTTTGATTCTGATCAAGTAGCAAGCGGTGACCAGAAGCGCACGTTGCCATCCGATTACACGTGGCGTCAATCTAAGCCAGTGGCAGCGCGAGTTGTCTATTACCTCGCGAAATTGCTTGGCGGGCTCTATTGCCGGTTGTTGCTACACGTACACGTGCGGGGCGCTGACAAATTGCGGCGGATTAGTGGCGGTGTGTTTCTTTACGGAAACCACACGCAGCCGGTTGGGGATGTGTTTGTGCCGATGCTGATGGCCGGCAAACGGCATGCAAGCACGGTGGGCGCACCCGCAAATTTGGGTGTACCCGTTCTCGGCCGCTACCTAAAATTGGGCGGTGCGCTCATTCTGCCCAGCAACTTGCATCAGCTGGCGGCCTTCAACAAGGAGCTTGGGGTGCGCGTGCAAAATGGCGATGCGGTGACAATATATCCGGAAGCGCATGTGTGGCCGTATGCGACGATGATTCGGCCATTTGCAAAGGGCAGCATACATTATCCGGTTGCAAATAACGCACCGGTTTTTGCCATGACCACGACGTATCAGCGGCGCCTCGCCAGCAGCAAACCGCGGATAACGGTTGATTTGGATGGCCCGTTTTGGCCGGACACCACGAAGCCACGCAAGGAGAGTCAAGCAATCCTTGAAGCGCAGGTGCATGCGGCGATGGTCAAACGGGCACGCGCTCAGAATACGTACGAATACGTACATTACGAACCTAAGTAGAAAATGCGCGCAGTATTGTGCAGCAAAGGGGAGATAAAAATGAACATTCTGTATTGTGGCGATGCGAATATGGCTGACGGGATGCTGATTTCGACGCTTAGTTTAACTAAACACATAAAAGGACCAATCCACGTTTATGCACTGACGGCAAGCATCAAGGCGCCAAGCCGTCAGTTTGCGGCCCTCAGTCAGGACGCCGTTGACCTAGTGCAAACTCAGCTGCAGAAGGTGAACCCGCTCAGTAGTGCCGAACTATTTGATATTACCGATATTTTCAATGCCAATCCGCCCGTTGCCAACCTGGACACTATGTTTACGCCTTACTGCATGCTGCGGCTGTACAGTGATTTGGTGCCGGAACTTCCTGAGCGGCTGCTTTATCTGGACACGGACATTATTTGTCGCGAAAGTCCCCAGCATTTCTACGACCAGGACATGACCGGGACGGAATTCGTTGGCGTGCTCGACCATTACGGTAAGTGGTTCTTCCACAGCCAGCTGCGCGCGCTTGATTACGTGAACTCGGGGATGATGCTCATGAACATGCCCCAGATTCGCAAGACGGAACTGTTCGAACGCTGCCGCAATGTTTGTGCGACCGTCAAAATGTTTATGCCGGATCAGTCTGCCCTCAACAAGCTGGCAGATACGAAGCGGCTGGCACCAAGGCGCTACAATGAGCAGCGGCGGTTGCACCGGAACACCGTTTTTCAGCATTTCACCACCAGTTTTCGGTTTTTCCCATGGGTGCACACACTTTCGGTTAAGCCTTGGGAAGTCGACCGGGTGCACAGCGACTTGCACCTGCACGAATACGATGATGTCTTAGGCGAATACGAAGAAATTAAAACTAAGGTCGGCCAATCTACTCACTGATTGTGCTGAAGGGACTATGTCTTGTCCAGAGTCCGGTGTGCGTGGGTGCATGCCAGAGTTAAAGGAGAATTTTTTATGATTAACGAAGCAGAAGCAATGCCAATCTTTTTTGCGGTGGATGATCACTACGCGGCTAGTTTGGCGGTTGCGGTGCAGTCACTTATTGCAAACTCTGACCCCAAGAAGCAATACAAGGTCATTGTGCTCAACCAGGGGCTGCAGGCGGCGAACCAGGAACGGCTAAAGCAACTGGCAACCGACAACGTGGGGGTTGAATTGCTCCCGATGGCGGACCAAATTAAGGCCTGCCTCGCCGATGATAACAACAAGCTCCGCGCGGATTACTTTACACTCACGATTTATTACCGGCTATTCATCGCGGAAATGTTCCCGCAGTACGATAAGGGGCTGTATCTGGATGCGGACGTCATCGTGCTTGATGACATTGCGAACCTGTTCGCCACCGATGTTTCTGACAGTTTGGTTGCCGCAGCGTGTGATCCATTTATTGCGAAGGACAAAATCATGTCGCAGTACGCTGAACGCTCAGTCGGCGTGCCCGCCACCGATTACGTCAACTCTGGTGTGCTGGTGATGAACCTTGCCAAGATGCGACAGGCTAATTTTGCGGGCCATTTTGTGGACATGCTGAATAAGTACAAGTTCAACAGCATTGCACCTGATCAGGACTATCTGAACGCAATCGCGCACGACCAGATGGTGCACCTACCACTAAGCTGGAACGTTCAGGAAGTCGCACCAAGTTATGACGTTAAACTGGTACACTACAACCTGTTCAAGAAACCTTGGCACTATGTTGAAGTACCAAATGGCGATGATTTCTGGATTTACGCCAAGCAAACACCGTACGCAGACCAGCTCATGCAGCAGCGTGAAGAGTTCTCTGAAGCCGACGCGGCACTTGATGATAAGCACATGAGTAACATGGTGGCACGTGCGGAGATAATCACGGACCAGCCCGCATCGTTTGCTAAGATTCAGCAGGCAACGGGGGAGGTTCGTCTGTGAGTATTGCAGATCAAATCCTGCATGGAAAACACGAGCAAACAATTGCAAATATTGCCCGTGCGGTGGCCGACTCGACCTTAAACGCGAAGGTAGAACCTGGTGATCCGGAATTAACTGCGGCTGAGGCCAAGCAAGAACTACTTAAGTATCAACAGCGCCGCACCACAGCGGCATTTCGTATTAATACGTTGATTACGCGAAAAATGCTGGACGTAACGGCTGCGTGGGTGGGGCATTCGGTCACCTTTACGGGGATGGACAACCTGGCGCGGGTAAAAAGTGGCGCAATTGTGACCAGCAACCACTTTTCGCCAATCGAAAATCTCTTCGTGCGCAGTGCGGCACGGGGGCACCGGCTGCACATCGTCAGCCAATTAACCAACCTCAAGATGACCGGGATTCTCGGCTACCTGATGAACTACGGGGACACGCTGCCGATTAGCAGTAACCGCGAATGGATGGGCCGCGAGTTTCCCAAACTAATTCAGTCTAACCTGGCAGACCACGGCTGGGTGCTGATATATCCAGAGCAGGAGATGTGGTTTAACTACCGCAAGCCTAGGCCGATGCAGCGTGGCGCTTACTATTACGCCGCGCGGTTTAACGTGCCAGTGGTATCGATGTTCGTGAGCATGACGGATGAAGCGCGGCACGTCACCAAGGATTTCAACGCTATTCATTACACGGTTCACGTGTTGCCGCCCATTTACCCGGACGAATCGCTAGGGGTACGTGCTGCAAGCCTGGCCATGCAAAAGCAGGACTACGCGCAAAAGTGTGCCGCTTACGAGCAGGCTTACGGTAAGAAACTGGACTACGCCTTCGCCCCAAGCGACATTGCGGGCTGGCGGGGCCAAGAACCTGAAGCGTAAATTGCGATTGCTGTTCGTCAGCGTGAGTGGTTCTTACTTAGTGAGTACTGAGTGGTATAGGGGCCGCGACTGGGCAGGGCCGGTGCGCGTTCCGTGCGGTTGGGATTTTCCGTGCGGCCGGTTGAAGCCCCAAAAACCGGGTCTTCAACCTAAAAATTCAGCCCCGCATCTGCTTTTTGGGGTCACAAATTTAATACGTATTGTTAAGACCTGCTGGGAAACTTTGCTCTTCCTGACGGGTCTTAATTTTTGCCGGCTATGGTGTGG
>NZ_RRYD01000050.1 GCF_004010095.1 Lacticaseibacillus hulanensis
TTTGATCTCGGCATCTAAATAACCTCCATTTAGAGATGTAGATATTTAGGTGTCTCCTCAACGCGTACCATAACAGACACACGACATATTTTTTAATATGCGCAATTATTTAGTCAGAATCCAGTAGCCATGCCTGTTTCACGAGTTTCATGCGCCTATTTTTAAATATGTCGTGTGTCGTTAGCCAGTTCTCGCGTTTTGGTTCCTAACCCGTAAAATCTGTTTGCCAAACACAAAATGCCCGCCAAAGTTGCGCAACAACTTTAGCGGGCATTTTGTTGGTGATATTGATGTGTATCTGTAACTATCCGGCTGCGCTGATTGGCTGATGACCCGGACTAACTTTGCTTTAATGATTAATCGTAATTGACTTCGTTTTCTGCCTTGCCATCGTTAATGAAGCCAGTCAGATTGTTCAAGGAGAATTCACACATGTTCCGGACGGCGGTCGCCGTGAAGTAGGCAATGTGCGGGCTCAGGACCACGTTTGGCATCTTGAGCATTTCGTCCCAGATTGGGTCGTTAAAGCTCCCTTGCTTTTCGAGGTTGAGCAAATCCTGTTCCTCGAATTCAAAGGTGTCAATCCCGGCTCCGGCAACCTTGCCGCTCTGCAGGTTGGCAAGCAGCGCCTTGGTGTCGATGAGATTACCGCGCGCAGTGTTCACGATGATGACGCCGTCTTTCATCTTGGCAAATGAATCGGCGTTAATCATGTGCGTGTTTTGCGGCAAGCCGGGCACGTGCAGGTCAATGATGTCACTTTGCGCGAGCAGTTCGTCTAGGCTGACGTAAGTGATGTCGCTGTTCTTCGCTGGATATGGGTCGTATGCGATGACCTTAGCGCCAAAGCCGTTAAAAATCTGGATGGCAGCCCGGCCAATCCGACCAGTCCCAATTACCCCGACCGTGGAGTGGCCAATCTCGCGACCCATGTAGTGCATTGCGCCGTTGTAGTCATTATTTTGCAGGTGCTGTTCAACCTGACCCAGATTGCGGGCGAGGTGCATCACCATCGTAACCGCAAATTCAGCGATGGCACTTGGCGAGTATGCGGGCACGTTGCTGACGCGAACACCGGCCTTCTTGGCCCCCGCGAGATCAATGTTGTCGAGGCCGACATTACGGATGGACAGGAAGTTAATTCCACGGTCCGCCATCATTTGGAACAGTTTTGCAGAGTACGGCACCGTCTGCAGGCACGTAATCCCCTGCGTGCCATCCGCAGCCAAACTGAGAGTTTCTTCGTTCAGCGTTTGCGTGAAAATCTGCATTTCGTTACCGGTCCGCTGTGCCCAAGCTTCCAAAAATGGCTTTTCGTCTACTCGGGTACCAAAAGATGCTAGTTTCATAAAAATCCTCCTATTGTCTTTGGTCCTACTTGGGTAAAATTGCCGCCGCAATATCGGCTTAGCTGCGCGCCTAGTGCGTATGTAAATGCCAAAACGCGTGCATTCACCGGCAGCGTCGGCAAAATTACCCTGCGTTATTCTGGGTGACCACAGCCAATCCGCAGCCACCCTGTTGCGACGTTACTAGCCGAACGCTGCGGATTAACGGCGTTCGGTCAGTCCATGAACGTCCCTACACTTTTAATTGTACGACTTTGCCTAGGCAAATTGCGATTCAAGGGCGATTAAACTTTCTTTCATTTTTTTGCCACCACGATACTGACCGGTGCCGCCCGCTTTAGGTACAACCCGGTGACACGGCTGCACCACCAGCAGGGGATTGCTGGCAACCGCATGGGCAATCGCGCGCACCGCACTCGGCATCTGCATCTTATCCGCAAGCTGGCTGTACGTCACCGTCTGGCCGTACGGAATTGACCGCAGCGCGGCGTAAACTTGCCGCTGAAAGGTCGTGCCGGTGACGGTATACAAGTTTGCCGGCAAAATTCGCGCTGCCCCTGTCAACAACGCGGTCATCCCCGCAGAAATTGGAACTGGAATTGCACCCAAAGTGTAGTGCGCATCCGTGTCCCGCAGCAATTTGCCGGCCACCTGCAGATCATCATCCGGTCCGCCGACAAACACCAATTTCGCCGCGGCCCACACCAGCAAGTACCGCTTCTCATCAAGGTTCAGCCAGTTATACGTGTAGTTCATGGTCCCACCCCTTCATTTACCATTGTACCGGTATTATAGCATTAATCACGAACATATGTACGTATCAAAACGGGCCCCAATTTGCTTGGTCGCCGCAAACGGTTGATCACGCGCCACGTTTGCCATCATCGACCCTAAATCACGCAATCATGCCATCCAAGTGTGTAAAAGTGCAAACATGCATTTTTCTAAAAATTCGGTTAAACCTACCGGAAGATAGCGTTTTTGTGGTAAACTTGAGATTCAAATGATACGGATAAATCACGGAGGTTTATATCCATGAAGATTTGCGTTTTAGCAGGTGGCCGGAGTACGGAACGAAATGTCTCCCTATCCAGCGGTACCCGCATCACCAAGGCTCTGCGGACAGCAGGCCACGATGCAACGCTCGTTGACTTATTCCTCGGCTACGATTTAAGCACGGTTGCCGACGTGAACGATGTCTTTGACGACGCGAACATCCCTGACACAATGGCCATTAGCGACGCCGTCCTCACCGACGACGACATCAACGCATTGCGGACAGACGGCACCACCCAACTTTTTGGTCCTGGCGTTCTCGAAATTGCCAAGGCTGCCGACATCGTGTACCTCGCTCTGCACGGCGGCGATGGGGAAAACGGGAAGGTTCAAGCCTACCTCGACCTCAACAACATTCGCTACACCGGTAGTGGTGCCCTTGCTTCCGGCATGACCATGAACAAGGTCATCAGCAAGAAAATCATGCTCCAAAGCGACATTCCCACCGCAGCCTTCAAGGAAGTACTCCGGGTCAATGGCGCCAAGCAGACCATGCCGTTTGGTTTTCCAATGATTGTGAAGCCAACCAGCGGCGGTTCCTCTGTCGGCATGACCATCGCGCACAACCAGGACGAACTCGAAGCGGGACTTGCGGAAGCATTCCGGTTCGATCCATCCGCCATTGTTGAAGAATACATCACCGGCCGGGAATTCTCCCTCGGGGTGGTGAACGGGCACGCCCTGCCCGCGATTGAGATTAAGGTGCACGACGGCTGGTACGACTTCGAGCACAAGTTCCAGCCCGGACACACCGACTTTATCACGCCACCCGAACTGGACGACGACACGCACAAGCGCATGCAGGACATCGCCGTGCGGACGCTCGACGTACTCGAGCTCCAGAACTACGCGCGTGTTGACTTCCTGCTCGATGCGGAAAACAACATCTTCGTTATCGAAGCCAACAACCTGCCCGGGATGACCCCACTGTCCCTGTTGCCACAAGAGGCGGAGGCAGACGGCATGACTTATGAAGAACTCGTGGATTCAATTGTCCGCGGTAAGATTGATTTGTACGAAAAGGGTTTGAACAACTAACCAAAAGCGTGCCTACCATAATTAGCGGAGGCACGCTTTTCATTTTGTGGCTTCACGCAGCGTAGTACAGTGCTCAGCCTGGGCATAACGTGCACACAGCGCTACAATTAGGCTAAATTATTTACGAAGAAGGTGCACACATTGCACATCGAACTTTTACCCGCCAGACCCGACCTCGCGCCGGACGTTTTTGCCGTTGTTGACGGCAGCCGGGATTTCATTAATGAGTGGCTACCGTGGGCGGAAGACACTAAAACTGTGGCGGATGAGGCGAACTTCCTCAAGCACATGGTTGACCAGGCGGTGGCCCAGCGCGCGTTCGGGTTCATCATCAGCGCTGATGGCCAAATTGTCGGCAGTATTGACCTGCACAACGTCAACCACGTCGATAAGCATGCCGAAATCGGCTACTTCCTGAGCCAATACGCGACCGGCCAGGGCATCATGCACAACGCCCTCGCCCAGATTGAACGGTTTGGCTTCCACGACCTGGGACTCAACAAGATTACCATCATGGCTGCCACGCAAAACACGCCGAGCCGGCTCGTCGCCGAACGCGGCGGCTATCACTTCGATGGTTACCTGCGTGACGAGCTGCTGTTGCACGGTCAATTCGTTGACTGCGCCGTTTATTCAAAGCTGGCACGCGAACAATAAGATTGATTTAACAATGACAAAAAAGGTAGAATGCACCGCAAATGGCCTAAACCGTTTGCGATGTGTTCTACCTTTTTTGTTAATTCAGGGTTTGCCGCCGTGAAGTGAAGACCTTGCGCAAGTACTCCGCCCCGAACCAGACGATTGCACCCATGATAATCAGTTCGACGTCGGGCCAGATTGCACGGACAACAACGTTGCCGTGCATGCTGTAGCGAATGTTAAACCCAATGAGCACGCACAATGCCCATACGCTAAAGGTCACAACCTGAGCACTTTTGCCCGTGAACGTTTCGCTGCGATTCTCCAGCGCCAGTGTGTGGTTCAATAAAAGGCCTAAAACATCCGCGCCCGCGATGATGGCCGCCCCGATAATTAGGGCTAACCAGTAATACTTGCCTGGATCCAAAATCGTGACCATTTTGGGCAATCCGCCACCGAACAGTGCCTCCGCGCCCGTAAAGCCCATCACGAGGACCAAGATTAACGCGAACCACGTGCGGCCAAACGCCGTTCCCAGTATTTGCCCAATCAGGTAGAATGCGGCAACCCAGATGACGTTATACAGCAGTATCAGTAGCGCGGCATTCACGCTCAATCCAACGTATCTAGCTGGAGAGTGCCCCAAGTAAACACCGAACTGAACCAGAACATTGATTATTGTCAGGCAGGCAAGCACGCCGGAAAAAGCCCACGTCCGCGCAGTGTAAATCTGTCTGCGGGTGAAACCAGCCTGCTCGATAAACGTCTGAAAGCTGGACTGGACGTCAAAGAATATCACCAGGATGCCCGCAAGCCCAGCGAGTAACATCATGAAGATCGACATCACGACGCCGCCATGGCTGCTTGGCACTGGGCCTGTGGTCGCAAAATAGTACGAGTAAGTTTGCGCAACATAATTTGCATAGCTTTGTTTATTGTCATCGCCGCGCACCAGTTCATTGAACACAGCGTGACTCTCCGGGCTATGATTGGCCAGTGCTTGGACCACCATCAGCACTGTGATAATGGCGGTTATCCCGCCAAGAAGCAGCATTATGGGCCGATAGCGCAACCACAGCAACCGCCATAATCGTTTATTTTTCATCACCAGTACCCTCTTTCTACTTAGCTCCCTGAATGCGCCGCAGCAAACCATCACCGCCGAGCCATAGTAGGGCCGCGACAACCATCAGTACCAGGCCAATAATCAGACCGGTAATGTCGCCCCGATCGTTACCAACACCAAGCATTACCCAAATTGCCACCAGTAGGATGCCAAGCGTGATTACCTTCGCACCCGCGACGGTGAACGCGCAATCCATGTCTTCAAGACGCACGTGGTTTGCAACGTAACCCTGAAGCGCCCACGTGAAAGCCAAGACTACTACGCCAAGCACCAACCAGCGCCAGTAATCAGTCGCGGGAGAATCGATGCGGAATCCGGAAAAGCTAAGATACAACCGATCCAGCGCCGCCGCGCCAACAATCACTAGAACAATTTGCATTACCGAAGCCATGAAGGTGCGCCCGAACACACTGCCAATCAATTGACCCAGGCCAAACGTAGCGTTCAACCAGACCACGTTGTACAGGATAATCAGGATTGCTACCCGCCAGTTCAGGCCAACATATTCGGAACCGACGATGACACCGTAGCCCGTAAACAGCACAAGCAGCTGCACAATCGCGATTGCACTAAACACGCCGGCAAACAACGCGGTGCGGTAGTAATAAAATGTCGTTCGCCGCCACCCTGCGCGCTCGCAAAAGGTCATAAACCCTCCGCGCAAATCGGAATTAGCAATCATGATGCCGGCCACCAGCGACAGCAGCAACAACAATAGCGATAGCACCACGCCCCCGTTAGCCATCGGGAAGAGGTCACCCTTATGCAGGAACGCGTAGAATGATTTGTTTGCCAGCACGTATTCGTGATAGTTCGGGCTGAACGCGCCCGGATCCTTGTGGTACGCCCGCAGATACTGCGCGTGGCTCAAAACGTAATCACCGTGCGAATTGCGCAGTAGAAACGCCGTAATCAACGCGCCCGCCACCGCAAGCACCCCAATTATTGCCCGATAGCGCAGCCACAGCAGTCGCCAAAGCCGTCGATCACGCATCAGCAATCTCCCCTTCCCGTGTCTTGCGGTATTCCAGCTTAAACAGGTCGGTTAGTTGCAACGGTAATTCTTCCGCCATCACGGGCTTGGTTGCAGCAAGCGCCGCGGAGATTTCGGCAGTATATTCGGGGAAAATCACCTCAAGCACGCGGCCGCGCCGGGAAATAATCCGTCCGTGTTGTTTGACCACATCCGGCAGCTCGTTGTGCTTGAACACCAGCTGCATTTTGACCGCCGTCGACCGGACATCTTCCAGCGTGTAAACCTGGCTAATTGTGCCGTGCTTCAAAAACGCCACCCGGTCCGCCAATCCATCCAGTTCGGCCAAGTTATGCGATGCAATCATGAACGTCCGGTCACCGCGCGATGCAGTATCAATGACCAAATCCAAAATTTGTTCACGCACAATGACGTCGAGCCCATCGAACGGCTCATCCAGCAAGATGAATTCTGCGTTCGTCGCCAGCGCGAGAACGACCAACACGTAGGCCCGATTCCCCTTGGACAGGCTGTTAAAAGTCGCATTCAGGTCCAGCTTGTTCTTGTTAATGAGCTGCTCAAATCGCTCGCGTGCAAATTGCGGGTACGCAGTTGCGTAAAAATCTGCCACCTTGCTCAGGCGTGAGGCACCAAAAAACAGGTTACCATCATCAAGAAAAACCATGTGTGGCCGCAACTTTGGTTCCTTAGCCAGGTTATGTCCATCCAGCAGCACGGTGCCGGCGTCAGGCTGATACGCAGCGGTGAGTGTACGCATTAGCGTCGTCTTCCCCGCACCATTACGCCCAACCAGCCCGAGAATCTCGCCCGTGTGCCAGGTCAAATTCACGTTTTGCAAAACCTGCTTGTGTCCGATTTTTTCCGTCAAGCCATCAATCTTAATTTCCATACCCATTACCCCTCAAAATGCGCCGCGAGCCATGTCTTAAGTGTTGCCTCGTCAACTCCCTGCGCCGTCGCCGTTACCACCAGCGCATCAAAGCGATTCTTCAATTCAACTTTTTCCGTCTGGCTCATCTTGCGCGGCCGTTGCGCGATGAACGAACCGCGACCTGGCTGCACTTCCATCACGCCGTCGAGCTCCAATTGCTTGTACGCCTTGGCCACCGTGTTCGGATTAAGCTGCTCGCTGCGCGCCATGTCGCGCACCGATGGTAACTTGTCTCCCGGCTGCAAAACGCCGCGGACAATCTGCTCTTTGATTTTTAGCACCAACCGCTCGTAATAAGCGAGGTGCCCCAGTTCGGCTGGATCCATATTTGTCCTCCTCCGGCCAGCGTCCCGGTCAACCCCCGGTCCGTTAACTCAGTTCCGTCTTACGTGTACTATACTAGTTAGTACACTTGGAAAATACAACCCCTAGCGCAAAATTTAATTATTACGTTCACCGCGTTACAACTTTTGGCCGATGTTGGCCCGTGAGCCATTGATTACACTTACAATATCAATCATTAAACTTGTGGAGGAGTGGATGACGATGAAGATACGCAGGTGGTTACTAATTGGCGCACTGCTACTATGGCTGGTCCCGAGCGTACTGTGTCTAGTTGGGATTATCACTGACACGCGCATCTCGGCCGCAATCCAATTGCCCGGGTTACTGTACCTAGCAATCCGAGGCGCAAAACTATATTGCCACGCCAACCGCATCAACGACGAAACGGCCTCCGAAGCAAAAAGCTTAAACAGTAAGACGCACAAGTAACCCCGCTGAGGTAGACCAGTGAGGAGGCTCCGCGTTGCGGGGTTTGGCCTCCGGGTCCGGGCTGGGCCTCGGGTGTGCTTCGCCGTGGTCGCTGTGGCGGTCGTCTGGAGCCGGAAAAGCTCCGTCTCCAGACTAAAAATTTAGCTTTGCATCGTCGCAGTTAGTATTCCGCGTGTACGATACTTAGCATGTTAACGCTCGTTTCACCTTATCACTCACGTTCACCGGCTCCTCAATGTAAATCTAAATTTTTCCCACAAGAATAGAGGCTGTGCTAACCGCAAAAACCTCGGTTGGCACAACCTCTATTCTTGTTGCCATAGCTACTGCGTGCGCATGTGAGTGAGTACGCATCAAAGATGCTACTCACTCAGCAAGCTGGGCGGCACACCCGAGACCCAGCCCGGACCCTCCGGCCAAACCCCACAACGCTCCGCTAGACAGTGGCATAAACCAAAATTTAGGATTATTTCCACGGAAGGCAACCCAACAAGTCCAAAGTAGCTACTTCTCAGTTTTGCATTTGAGCACTTTAACCACGTTGTAGCTACTGGGTGGGGTCGGTGCGCGTGTAGTGCAGTTGGGATTTTCCTGTGAAAGCTATGGTGAGAGAAGACCGGTGCGGTTTTTGCATTGGGCTTATCCACACCATAGCCGGCAAAAATTAAGACCCGCTAGGAAGAGCAAAGCTTCCCAGCAGGTCCTAACAATACGTATTAACCTGGATTATTCATAGAATTTCAAAAAAGCAGCGCAATCCCATGATTCACACGGGACTGCGCTGCTTTGGTGTTTCACCCATTGGGTGCGCCTATATGCTAAGGTTAAGTCG
>NZ_RRYD01000051.1 GCF_004010095.1 Lacticaseibacillus hulanensis
TGGGCATACAAAAATCCCTCCATAATTGTCAGATGAATTATGATATTTCATCTGACAACCACAAAGGGATTATCGCATAATTATCGTATTTATGGCGGCTTTTTAATTGGCTTTAATCATGATTTCTCCAGTTTTTGCGCACTCTTCTCGCTAATTGCGACGACTGGCTTCAGGCCGAGGCGTTTGGTACGACGGTTGCGCTTATCAGGGATGATACAGATTGCATCGGTACCGTTGTTTAGTTCGTGCATGTACTTTTCAATGTGGTTACGGAAGATTTTGGAGTTAACTTGTTTCATAATTTTACCTCGATATTTCTGGGATTATTTGTGCTTGTCATTGGTGTCACATTTGTCTGTTTACCCATATATTAACATTTTAAAAGGTCACAGCTGCCTGTGAAAATGCGATTATTTTCGCAGGATAATTTTTTAATGCAGGTGAATCACACGCTTGATTTTTATAATTGATAGCGCTAACTTTTATTTACAGACATGGATTCGTCAGCTTCATTAGCGTTATTATTTTGGCGAAGGTTTGTAAAATTGGAGGTTGGGGTCATGAAGAAGAGTATTCGTCATCTAGTGGTCATCGGCATTGCCGCGCTGCTCGTGATTGTCGGTGGGTGCGGTAATTCCAAGAGCAGCAGCAAGTCGTCGAGTGTCACGAGTTCGAAAAAGGCCGCAGTGAAGGCAACCAAAGAATCTGCGGCGAAAGCGAAGAAAGCTGCAGCGAAGGCAAAGGCGAAGGCCAAGAAGGCTGCCCAGCCTTGGTCACCTGCCAAGGCCAAGGCTTTGGCTAACTTTATGCAGGGCTGGGATAAGAAATCGGGGCAACAAAACGTGGAGTACACCCAGAGTCACCCGGTTGATTTCTATGGCTTAAAAGTGCCCACTGATTTCAATAAGATGGCACCGGCGATTGGCAATGACAAGATTAGTTACACCCTGTCGACTAACGGTAAGACGACGGCCGATTATGCTGTGGTCGCCATTTACTCGGATGCAGCCACCGCGGCATTTTTCGACCAGCACGTTTATCTATTCACTCTGCACCGTGGCAAGCCGGAAGTGCTAGTGACGATGCAAAACGAGGGTAACCCGAATAACTGGCTGTACTTTAAGCCAAGTGACGACGCAGAATTGCAGAAGGGGTTTGCCCAAGTTGTTGCCGGGAAAACGCCGCAAGTTGCCACTCCGCGCAGCACGACCACGGCCGTGGATGCCAAAACTGCGGGGATTTTGTTACTGCTGTACCACGACCCTGAATGGTTAAAGACTTACATCGACTCATTCCTGTGGTATGGCGTCGTTAAGCAGGGCGACGGCAAGATTGCGGCCGGGGACAACTATATTTCTGCTCATGGTGATCCAACCAGTGTCGTCTTTTACTCGGTCGATGGCAACATTCTCACCTACAAGTACGTTGATGCGTCCCAGGGCAAGTCGGTGGCCGAGTCACCGACAGTCGTCAAAACAACCGAGTTAAGCTGGCTGGAAAAGAACTATTACAGCACGCCAGCCCAGAAGCAGGAGGTTGACGGTTACGCGGCTAAGCTCCAGGCTGACAAGGGCTACTAGGAAGCAATCGGCAAGAGGAAGCGTGCGCCGCAGCGAACTTGTACGGTATATCTGAGCAGAGACTGACCGGTAATTCGCGTAATTTTTCGCCACTTCCCGTAAATATTCTTCGTTCATCCTGCATCCCACGGCGCATAATTCACGCGCATACTAGAGTGCAAGAGCAGATATTATGGAGGAAAGCATATGCCAAATCGAGCGGAACTAAGGCACGGGCTGGGCAAGCACAAGCGTGCATGGATTGTTGCGATGGTGGCCGCGCTGATTGTGGTGGTAGTGGTCGTTAGCGTGGTGACGCTGCGGCACAAGGACCCTGGGCAAGCAACAAGTGCGACGGAAAAGGTGCGGTCGAGCAAGAAGGTCAGCAAGAGCCACTCGAGTAAAAAATCGGCAAAGGTGCAGCCTAGCAAGGCCAGTCACTCGAGCGCCAAAGAAGCGAGCTCATCATCCAGCAAGTCGCAGTCGCTGGTCGGACTGGAATTCAGTGCTAGCCCAGTTTTGTACAATGGTGAAGATGTGGACAAGGCGATGGACGAGAATCGCGCACCACAGAATACTGTCCATGATTCGTTTTTCGAGGGTTACTTCAAGTCTAGTAACATTGTGCGTACTGGGACGAGTAGTATGTACGTTTACCCGACAGATGAGCATTATTACGCTGCCAATGGTTACATTCACTTGCGCGATTGGCGCATCCCGTACACCATCGTTAACGGCAGGCTCGAGACGAAGCAATGGACGTCCACCGACAATACTGGCGCCACGATTACCTGGGAGCTTCAGCAAATTTCAGATGTGAAGGAAGTTCTCGATAAGAAGATGGTGGCACGGGCGAACAACGCCGCCAAGGGACGTGCGGACGACGGCACTGAGCCTGCTAGCAGCCAAGCCGTTGATCAGCACAATTTAACCTCAGCCCAGTTGGAGCACTGGGTTCGCGCCATCATCAAGACTGGTAGTGATGATTACGCTGATAGTGACTACCAACTGAAGCAGGGGAATGTTGATGGGTACGCGGTGGTGTTCGAGAAGTTCATTGGTGAAGGCGCGAATAAGTATCAGGCGGATTGGGAACCAATGTATCGGGTCAATGCTGACGGTTATCTGGAAGCTGTGTCCGATGTTTTAGACGAGTGGGAAGTCATTTCGTACAATTATCATTAGCGTGGTGAGTGCCTACACAGGCGGCTTCAGGCGATTATGGATGTACAAATAGAAGGCACGCCATGTACTAAGCGGCATTTGGCTACTAAGTACACGCCGTGCCTTTAATTGTCGCAGGTATTCTAGCGCCAGCCGCATCCAATTGGCGTACCGCGTTATTCACCCCGAATCAGTGTGACTACTGGGATTGTGAGCGCGCTGGTTAACGACAAGGACGATGGAACAGACGGAGGATTTGTGTGATGGCGGTAAGCGATGAACAGAAGGCAGAGGCTCTGCAGATCTACGCCACAACAACTTCTGGGACTTTGCCGCCAATCGTCAGGGGACCGAGATGTGGTACGGCGACGATTGGATTCTGGCCCGGCGGGGACTGGCACCACAGCTGCCGGCACCGTGGCCACTGGCGTAAACAGGGACATTAGTACAAAGATTGAGACCAGTTGCGGTTGGTTGCAAACGGAAATGTCGTCGCGGAGTTCTAGCGGCGCACAAGTAGTGACTGGTACGCCAAACGCACCCCATCTGGGACAGTAATGTCTGGAGTGGGGTGCGTCTTTGTTTGTGTGGATTACCGAAGTGGGGTAACCTGCTCGTTGGCCGCAGTCTGAGTGGCGTTAGTTAAACGTGCAGCAGCCGCGATGCCAGCGCCTTAATCATCTTCGGGTCACTGTGCAAGAAGAACTGGCTAGTGCTTTCATGTTGCGCCGCCAAGACGATTAAACGGTAGCGATTAATTTTAGCTGCAACCCCAGCCCTGCAGCGTAACGGCTCAATGTTCCGAGCGTCGGCATTGAGTCCATCCGCTCAATCTTAGCGAGCTGCGGTTGTTTCATGGACTCGCACAGCCTGCCAGTAACATGCTACACTTAAGCCACAAACCTGAAAGGGGTACCACAATGAAAAATTTACAGGCAGGCGGCTTCCTCTTCGTGGGCGGCGCAATCATCATGATGGTAACGCAGTTTGGTAAAGTCGTCCCGATTGTCGGCGGGGTGTGTGCGGTGCTCGGCGCGGGGATGCTCGTGTATTACCTGTTCAGCCAGGACGGGAAGTATTAGGGAGATTCGGGCTGAGTGGATAGTTGAATAGCTTAAGGTGTGATTCGGTTTCCTCGACAGTATGGTTGTGTGCAAACTTCGTGGTCATGCCGCTTAGTGTTTATTGTCGCCAGTTTTACCGTTAGCGAACCGAGTGGGCCTTTGTGGAATCAATTTGCATTCACCGGTCGGATAAAATACCCCTGCCTAAGTGGCAGCATCAATTGGCTGCTTGTTTAGACAGGGGTATCTCTATTTGTACCGTGGACACAATGCGTTGACTAAATTCCTTCTTGGGTGGGCAAGCAGATATTTAAGGTTTGTTTACCCAAGAAGGTTTGTTGTGCTTATGAAGAAGCAGTTTAATTAGTGAGTTAACCTACCACGGCTGGTTGGTCGGGCCAACGGTGAATTCGTTGACGTTGGTGTCTTCCGGCATGTCGATGGCGAATTCGACCACCTTAGCGATACGATCAGCAGTGATTTCGTAGGTGTCGTAGGTTTCCTTCATGTCGGCGGCCACACCCTGGTCAGTGATTGTGCGCAAGAGCTCAGTTTTGATGGCAGCTGGGTAGATTGTCGCGGTGCGAATGTTACTGCCTTCTTGAGCGGATTCCATGCGCAGAACTTCCATCAGGTCTCGAACTGCCCACTTAGTTGCGCCATAAACGGCACCACCAGGGTAGGCTTTCAGGCCGGCAACGGAACTGGTGGCGATGAAGTGCCCGGACTTTTGCGCCTTGAAAATTGGTAGCGCCGCGGCGATACCGTTGAGCACGCCCTTGAGGTTAACGTCGACGATACTGTTCCATTCATCAACCTTCAGTGCGGATAGTGGCGAGTTTGGCATCAGGCCGGCGTTTAGGAACATGACGTCGATACCGCCAAACGTGTCCTGCGCAAACTGCACGAGTGCTTGGTTGTCTTCGGGTTTGGTGACGTCCGTGACGCGAAAGGCGGCCTGACCGCCAGCGTTGTTAATAGCAGCAGTCAATGCTTGGAGCTTGTCCTCGCGGCGGGCGCCGAGTACGACCTTGGCGCCGTGGCTGGCGAGCAGTTTGGCGGTTTCGGCGCCGATACCACTGGAAGCACCGGTAATAACAACGACTTTGTTTTCAATCATGGTTAATTCCTCCTAATTTTGATGAATGGAACGTAGAATCTTCGCGGGCACGCCTGCGACCACAGTATTAGCCGGGACGTCCTTGGTGACGACGGCGCCTGCACCGACAATGGCATTTTCGCCAATCGTCACGCCAGGATTCACCGTCACGTTGGCCCCTAACCAGGCGCCTGCTTTGATGTGGACGGATTTCAGGACCAAGTCGCGGCGATGCGCCGGGTCTTCGCGGTGGCCAACAGAGATGAGCATTGTGCGGGGACCGAGCAACACATGATCCTCGATGGTGATACCGCCGAGGTCGACGAAGAAGCAGTCGCGATTGATAAAGACGTGTTCGCCGATGGTTGTGTGTGGTCCGAAGTCAGTCTGAAATGGTGGGTTGATGTTGGCACTTGCGGGTATGCTGTTGCCCATGATTTGGGTCAGAAGTTCCCTGCGCCGGGCGCCAGTATTGGTCTGGTTAAAGTCAACGAGTAACTGACTGGTTTGGGCAACAATGGCATCCACCTGTGCTGGTAGCGCACCGCTCCAACTGACAGGACCGGCATTAATTAATTCTGCTAGTGGTTTGGTCACGACAAAACCTCCTTCTTGTTGACACTGATTATCTTAATGGCGGTTTGCCGGTCTGTCTAATGCCTATGCTAAATGATAAAATATAGCTAAAACGTATGGAGGCGAACGCATTGGAGTTACGTGTGTTGCGGTATTTTCTGATGGTCGTTGCAGAGCGGAACATTTCTCGAGCGGCGGAGAAGCTTCACGTGTCGCAGCCGACCATTTCGCGGCAACTCAGCGATTTGGAGACTGAGCTAGGTGTGACTTTATTTGAACGCGGTCAACGCTCGATCACGTTGACACGGGCGGGTGAATATTTTGCTAGTCAAGCCCGGCAGATTATTGAGCTTGCAGACAAGACGGTGGCCAACGTGCAGCACACCCACGACGTTAGCGGCAACATCATGATTGGCAGTGCGGAGCTACCGATGATGGCCAGCGTGGTGGCGGCAATCACGCACATGCGGCAGACCGCGCCAAAAGTGGTGGCCAATATTTACAGTACCGACGCCGATGACGTGCATGCACGCATGGCGGCAGGCTTCTTCGACTTTGGGGTGGTGCTGGAACCCACAGATAAGACGGATTATGACTTTATCAATTTGCCGGGTACCAGTAGCTGGGGCGTCTTGGTCAGAGATGATTCCCCGTTGGCCCAGCTAGAGGCCGTAACTGTGCACGACTTGCAAAAACAGCCGGTAATCATGACCCGTCAGCATGGCAGCGTTGAGCGGTTACGTGGTTGGCTGGGGTCTAGTAACGCTCAGTTGCAGGTCGTCGCGACTTATAACCTGCTGTATAACGCTTCGATTATGGTCAGCGCGGGCGTGGGCAGCGCGATTTGCCTTGACGGGATTATCAACACCACTGGGACTAACTTGCGTTTCGTGCCCCTGGCCCCCGAATTGGTGGGTTACGCTAGTCTAATTTGGCCCAAGGCACGGCAACTATCGCCCGCGGCCCGGGTGTTTATTGATGCGATGATGGCAGCGGTGGGGGGCTAAAGTTGCATCGCGTTAATTACCGGATAAAAAATTTAAAGCGCACGTCTTAGTCTGCTTTGTGCTGATTTTCTGCGGTTAGTCGTGTGCACCGGAACAATCTTGCACAACGTCAAAAATCCCCGTCATGAACCGGGCTGTGGGCCTGATTCATGGCGGGGATTTTACGTAGTAGTTTGTGTCAGTGGTGCTGTGGGTGCAGATTAGCCCTTAATCATCTTGTAGTTTTCGTCGTAGAACTTACCACTGCGGATGTCGTCTGGCATGCCGGCGTATGGTTCCTTGGCAATAACCTGGTCGTTGTTTTGACCGGCGTCACCAATGTAGGTGATGTTGGCGAATTCAGGCACGACGAGCTTTGGGTAGGTTTCGTACTTTTCGCGGGCCTCAATCATGCGGTCGATGTGGTCGTTTTGGTAAGTAACAGTGATTTCTGGGTGTTCTTGGACCCACTTAGGGAAGAAGATGGTCCCATTCAGGCGGTGTTCGTTAGGCACGAAGTCGAGCGCCACGTCGGTCCCGGTTGGCTCGGTCCAGGCAATCTTGTAGATGCCGGCGGTGAGCATGGTGATGTGTGCTTCCTGGTCGGTTACCCAGCGGCCGGCAACCATGCCGCCGTGGATCCGGTAGTCGACGGTGTGGTCGTTCTTCGCGTACCATTCGTATTCCCAGCCGTTATCGTAGGTGTAGATGAAGTGGGTGCCAAGAAAATCATCAAGCGTTTCAAAGTGCTTGTCCATGTGGTTCAAGTTTGCCATTATGTTGTCCTCCTGCATTTCCGTACATGTCATTAATTACATGTTTTAAGCAACGTGATTATGATATACTGTTCCCATCAGTACGTCAAGGAGGATTGAAACTGTAATTGTAAATGTAGAATAAAGTGTAACAGCAAGGTATAATGAGAGTACAATAATTCAGTGGGAGGTACCCTCATGCTCAAACCAAACGAAATGGCCGCACGCATTGGTGTGACGGTCAAAACTTTGCAGAAATGGGACAAAGATGGCACCTTGCCAGCTTTTCGTAATCCTAAAAACAGACGGTACTATACCGAAGAACAGTATCGCACCTACATTGGCGAAACTACGAAAAATGGCCACAAAGTAGTGGCCTATGCGCGGGTCTCAAATGCTGGGCAGAAAGATGACTTAAAGAATCAAGTTGATTTTTTACGCCAGTATGCCAATGGTAAGGGCGTAATCCTGGATGATGTGATTACGGATGTTGGTAGTGGGTTGAACTATAAGCGTAAGCACTGGAACGAACTATTGGACCAGATTATGGCAAACAATGTCGATACTGTGTATATCACTTATAAGGACCGTTTTGTTCGTTTCGGCTACGACTGGTTTGAACAATTAGCCAATAAGTTCAACACCCGAATTGTGGTGCTAAACAACCCAGATTTATCGCCTCAAGAAGAAATGACGCAAGACTTAATCAGTATTATTCACGATTTCAGCTGCCGTATACGCGGTTTGCGTAAATATGAAAGCAAAATCGAAAACGACAAAGAACTGAAGTAGTCCAATCTTTCAACCAGTAGCGGTGAATTGAATGATTAAGACACACAAAATCAAAATGTATCCTAACGCGGCGATGCAGTTAGCTTTGCAGAATTTGTTTAGCTATCGGCGCTATTGTTACAACCAAGCGCTCGAGTTTTGGAACGAGATGTACGATGAGTCTGTTGTTATGGCAGACAAGTCACTGCGGCCAAATGAACGCAAGGTGCGCGATGAACTGGTCAATAACAAACAGGATTGGCAATTTGAGCAATCGGCGCGGGTACTGCAACTAGCCGTCAACGATTTGGCTAAAGGGTGGCAGAACTATTTCAACCCCCAGATGCCTAACCACGCTCAGCCGCGGTTTAAGTCGAAGAAGCGTTCCAAAAACAGTTTTAAGACTGATCGAGCCAAAATTGTTGCTGGTAAGCTTCGTTTGGACAAACCGCGTGGGGTCAAGGATTGGTACGA
>NZ_RRYD01000052.1 GCF_004010095.1 Lacticaseibacillus hulanensis
GATATCATTGTTTTTATTAATTTTTAAAATTAATGCCGAGAACACAGCGTATTTGTTATGAGTTTCTTATATGGCCTTTGGCCAGAAATTCGAATCGCGACCAACAATATTTAATATTGTTTAGGTTAAGTTACAAAGGGCGCACGGTGGATGCCTTGGCACTAGGAGCCGATGAAGGACGGAACTAATACCGATATGCCCCGGGGAGCTATACGTAAGCTTTGATCCGGGGATTTCCGAATGGGGGAACCCAACTTGAGTAGTCAAGTTATCGCATGGTGAATACATAGCCATGATGAAGGTAGACGCGGGGAACTGAAACATCTAAGTACCCGTAGGAATAGAAAGAAAAATCGATTCCCTTAGTAGCGGCGAGCGAAACGGGAAGAGCCCAAACCAAGAGGCTTGCCTCTTGGGGTTGTAGGACAGAACATTGGAGTTACCAAAGTATTCGATAGACGAAGTCAGTTGGAAAGCTGCGCGAAACAAGGTGAAAGCCCTGTAGTTGAAATCGAGTACCCTCCGTTCTGGATCCTGAGTACGGCGGAGCACGTGAAATTCCGTCGGAATCCGGGAGGACCATCTCCCAAGGCTAAATACTCCCTAGTGACCGATAGTGAACCAGTACCGTGAGGGAAAGGTGAAAAGCACCCCGGAAGGGGAGTGAAATAGTTCCTGAAACCGTGTGCCTACAATTAGTCGAAGCCCGTTAATGGGTGACGGCGTGCCTTTTGTAGAATGAACCGGCGAGTTACGTTATCATGCGAGGTTAAAGTGCGAAGCTGAAGCCGTAGCGAAAGCGAGTCTGAATAGGGCGAATGAGTATGATGATGTAGACCCGAAACCAAGTGACCTACCCATGTCCAGGGTGAAGGTGTGGTAAAACGCACTGGAGGCCCGAACCCGTACGTGTTGAAAAACGTTGGGATGAGGTGTGGGTAGCGGTGAAATTCCAAACGAACTTGGAGATAGCTGGTTCTCTCCGAAATAGCTTTAGGGCTAGCCTCGGATGATGAATGATGGAGGTAGAGCACTGTTTGGACGAGGGGCCCGTCAAGGGTTACCGACTTCATATAAACTCCGAATGCCATTTATTTTAGTCCGGGAGTCAGACGGTGAGCGATAAGGTCCATCGTCGAAAGGGAAACAGCCCAGATCACCAGTTAAGGTCCCTAAATCTATGCTAAGTGGAAAAGGATGTGGCGTTGCACAGACAACTAGGATGTTGGCTCAGAAGCAGCCACCATTTAAAGAGTGCGTAATAGCTCACTAGTCGAGTGACACTGCGCCGAAAATATACCGGGGCTTAAGCATAGTACCGAAACTGTGGATGCACCCCTAAGGGGTGTGTGGTAGGAGAGCGTTCCAAGGGCGTTGAAGGTAGATCGTAAGGACTACTGGAGCGCTTGGAAGTGAGAATGCCGGCATGAGTAGCGAAAGACAGGTGAGAATCCTGTCCACCGTATGACTAAGGTTTCCTGGGGAAGGCTCGTCCTCCCAGGGTTAGTCGGGACCTAAGGCGAGGCCGAGAGGCGTAGTCGATGGAAAACAGGTTGAGATTCCTGTACTAGTTTATTTTGTTTGAACGATGGAGGGACGCAGTAGGCTAAGGTGAGCATGCGACTGGAAATGCATGTCCAAGCGTTAAGTCTTGAAGCGAGTGAAATGCTTACTTCTCTAAGGACAAGGCGTGATGGGGAGCGAAATTTAAGTAGCGAAGCACCTGATGTCACACTGCCGAGAAAAGCTTCTAGTGAGAAATAAACTACCCGTACCGCAAACCGACACAGGTAGTCGAGGAGAGTATCCTCAGGTGAGCGAGCGAACTCTCGTTAAGGAACTCGGCAAAATAGCCCCGTAACTTCGGAAGAAGGGGTGCTGACCGCAAGGTCAGCCGCAGTGAATAGGCCCAAACAACTGTTTATCAAAAACACAGGTCTCTGCTAAATCGTAAGATGACGTATAGGGGCTGACGCCTGCCCGGTGCTGGAAGGTTAAAAGGATGGCTTAGCGTAAGCGAAGGTCAGAATTGAAGCCCCAGTAAACGGCGGCCGTAACTATAACGGTCCTAAGGTAGCGAAATTCCTTGTCGGGTAAGTTCCGACCCGCACGAAAGGCGTAATGATTTGGGCACTGTCTCAACGAGAGACTCGGTGAAATTATAATACCCGTGAAGATGCGGGTTACCCGCGACAGGACGGAAAGACCCCATGGAGCTTTACTATAGCTTGATATTGAGTGTTCGTGCCGCTTGTACAGGATAGGTCGGAGCCGTAGAAACCGGAACGCTAGTTTCGGTGGAGGCATTGGTGGGATACGACCCTAGCTGTATGAACGCTCTAACCCGCGCCACTAAGCGTGGCGGGAGACAGTGTCTGGTAGGTAGTTTGACTGGGGCGGTCGCCTCCTAAAGTGTAACGGAGGCGCCCAAAGGTTCCCTCAGAATGGTTGGAAATCATTCGCAGAGTGTAAAGGTATAAGGGAGCTTGACTGCGAGACTGACAAGTCGAGCAGGGACGAAAGTCGGGCTTAGTGATCCGGTGGTTCCGTATGGAAGGGCCATCGCTCAACGGATAAAAGCTACCCTGGGGATAACAGGCTTATCTTCCCCAAGAGTCCACATCGACGGGAAGGTTTGGCACCTCGATGTCGGCTCATCGCATCCTGGGGCTGTAGTCGGTCCCAAGGGTTGGGCTGTTCGCCCATTAAAGCGGTACGCGAGCTGGGTTCAGAACGTCGTGAGACAGTTCGGTCCCTATCCGTCGCGGGCGTAGGAAATTTGAGAGGAGTTGCCCTTAGTACGAGAGGACCGGGGTGAACATACCGCTGGTGTACCAGTTGTGCCGCCAGGCGCATCGCTGGGTAGCTATGTATGGCAGGGATAAACGCTGAAAGCATCTAAGTGTGAAGCCCCCCTCAAGATGAGATTTCCCATTCCTATATGGAAGTAAGACCCCAGAGAGATGATCTGGTAGATAGGCTGGAAGTGGAAGCACAGCGATGTGTGGAGCGGACCAGTACTAATCGGTCGAGGACTTAACCAAGTGGTTACAAATACGGTTCAAAGCAACGAAAACAATGATATCCAGTTTTGAGGGCGTTAGTACCTCAGTTAAATAGAGTGTGGTGGCGATAGCGAGAAGGATACACCTGTTCCCATGCCGAACACAGAAGTTAAGCTTCTCTACGCCGATAGTAGTTGGTGGGAAACTGCCTGCGAGGGTAGGAAGCTGCCACGCTCA
>NZ_RRYD01000053.1 GCF_004010095.1 Lacticaseibacillus hulanensis
TGGCACATCTCGCGCCCGTCCCGTGGTATCAAGGTTTCTAGCACCACCGATTTTACTGTGGCACAGTTTTGACCCTTTTCAAATTATTTTGGCTCATCGGGCACCTCCTTGGAGAATATCCCGTTGAGCTTTTTTGCGACTTCAAAGTTACTGTTGGGGTAAAGATGACCGTAAGTGCCGAGCGTCGTTTCGATGTCCTCATGTCCCAGACGTTCTTTAATCTGGAGCGGGTTTTCACCGAGACTGATCAACAGCGACACATGCGAGTGGCGGAGGCCATGCACGGTAATCCGCTGAACTTTGGCGAGTGTACTGTACGCGTCCACAATATCCAAAAATTGCCCGTCAGAGCACGGAATCCCATCACGTGAGAATACCCACTCGGACGTCACCATCGCCGCTTGTGCGACCTGCCACGCATCTAAGCACGCAATGGTATCATCATCAAGCGCCACGGTACGGCGACTGGCGGCAGTCTTTGGCGCTGGAGTTTCAAACCAGTTGCGGTTGTGATAGTCCATGGTCTTATTGATGTTCACCGTCTTAGCTTCAAGATCAACGTCTGTCCACTTTAACGCCCGTGCTTCACCGCTACGCAAGCCAGACATGAACATGAACCACAACATCGTGTAATCAAAGCGGCCAGTGTACGTGTTGGTGTTCGTCTTGGCTAGTACCTTTTGGAAGTCGGCTTGCGTCCAGAAATTGATCTTCGCTTTCTTCTTTTTGATGAGGCCAACGACCCGTACTGGATTCTCGTTGATGATACCAAGCGCCTTAGCACGTTCAAGCACTTGGCCTAACATAATGTTGATGGTACGCGCATAGGATTGCTTACAGTCTTTGAGTACGCTGACTTGCCAATGTTGCACATCAATCGGCCGAATTTGGCCAATGATGATGTCGTTGAACCTAGTCAGATACTCACTGTTCATCAAGACTAGCCGCTGACGGTAGGTGCGTGGCTTTACTTGGGTTTTGTACCAAGGCTTGAACACGTCTTCCATAAAGTCGACAAACTTAGTCTGCTTGATGTCCTCATCATCGGCGATCCCCGCCGCCAACATTGCAACTCTTGCTTTTTTCGCCTCCGTTTTCGTTTTGAAGCCGCTGGCACGTTTTTGAATTCGTTTGCCAGTTCGTTTGTCAGTTCCTAAGCTTACGCGGAAGCTAAAAGTGCCGTCCGCCTGTTTGGTAATATGGTCTTTCGTAGTCAAGATAGTTCCTCCTTAACTGCGGAAAGGCCACTTGGTGCACCCTCAAGTTGGCTTAGTTTCAAGCCTAATACTGCGTCTACTGCTTCCACTGGAACACGGTCTACGCCTTTCTTACCGTACCATCCAAGGCCACGTTTGAGCAACAACTCTTTTGCCATTTTGATGATACGGCTTGCTTGCGATTGACTGTACCCCAGCTTGATAAGGTCAGCTCTAGTCATCGTCAGGAAGACTGGCTGTTCTGGTACGTTAATATTCAATCAAATCACTTCCTAAAGTTTGGTGGGAGTGAGATAATCAAACCAGATAGAACCCATATTTTATCTGTGAAGGGTGACTACTTGCTTTGGTCAGCGTAGTCGCTCTTTTTTGATTTCTCACGTTGCTTTGAATCGGTCATAACACCGTTGCGTTGGTGCTGAAAATGGTGGATCACGTCCCAGTGGCGTTGCGTCAACTTACCACTGTCGATGATGGCTTTGAGTTCGTTTGTGTTATTGTACTGGTCAATCAACTGCAACATCTTGAGTGAGGGTGCGACTTGCTTTCTCAACCACCGCGTAATATGGTCATAGTTTAACGGTTCTGGATTAGTGGAAAGTCGCAGCTTATCCCGATTGTTACCGATGAACGCCGCCCAACGAGGATCTAACACCCACTCACTTCTGGGTTTATGACTTGGCGTCAAGAAACGCAGATACTGATTGATGATGCCGAACACGACTTGTTCGGGATCGCGCGTCGCCAATAGATGTTCAACCGCTGTGGCGGCACGTTCGCGGCGTAGCCGCACTTCAAAGCGAGTACGGATCGGTTGATCTTCAATGGCGATTTCTGGGTGTTTCTGATGTTGCTCAAATGCCTTGTCGTAGATACAGAAATTGACTTCGCTTTGTGGCGAACCAAGGTACAAGGTGCGCCCAGAGGCGTGCCACTGTTTGGTGCGGTTGTCCCTGAACCCGCGAAAGCGTGAGCTGAATTCATCATGGTCGCACTTCTCAATTAGTGTTGGCACATCTAGTAATCCGTTGCGGTCGTTGATGGCTAAATCAAGTCGGGTGAAGTGGCAATCCAGTTTGAGACAAGTTTCGAGAAAATCGTACCAAGTTCGATGTTGCGATTGCAGATACGATTCGACGTAGCGACAACCTTGACCTTTCAGCTCAATCATTGTGCCACTGTCGTCTTTCGGGTTGTAATCTTCGGCATCCACATCTTGGTAAGGTGATAACATCATCTTGATCTCACCGCATGTCAAGGTTGCTGAATAGCCGTAGTGAGCGCCGTCGTGGAGATTGAAATGGATCGGGCTGATTTGGAACAGTTCGTTAATCAACTCTTCGTAGTCGTGCGTCTTGAAGGTGACGCTGAGATAGTCGATACAGACGTCCAGATTATTCTGACCGGTCAACGCACGCAACGCCAACGTCAGTTCTAATCGGGCTTTATCGTTGAGCGGCTTCTTGCGACCCAGCAGTTGATTCAGGTGTGACCGGCTGTAATTAGCCATGTCTGCGAGCTGACCTTGAGTAATATTGTTATCGCGCATTTCGTCGTGGACTTGATCAAGCCAATCTTTGTTGGTCATGCCGCCAATTAAGTTTAAGTCTTTGAGCATGTTAGCTCCTTTCCAAGCGTCCTAACAGCAATTCGGCGTTTTACCTATACGGTAAGGCCGTGCCACAGGCGCTTTATGCCTACCGTC
>NZ_RRYD01000054.1 GCF_004010095.1 Lacticaseibacillus hulanensis
GGTGCATCGATCACCAACTTCTCCGCTCAGTCAGTATTCGCAACGCTCCAAACGTTGCTTTCAGACCGGCCAGATGCTATTTCATGTACCAAATACCGAGGTGAATAATCCAGGAAAAAGCCCATTATCACGTTATTTATATCTCTAAAAATCCTGTTACAGCAGAAAGCGTTCGTTTGAAAATTAAGCGCGCTTTAGGCGATAAGAGCGTTGCTAAAGTACAAATAGTTGTTCAGAGTGTGGAAAATATGTATTTGTATCTGACACATGAATCTAAAGACGCTATTGCTAAAAATAAGCACAAGTACAGCAAGCGCGACATTACTTTGCTGAACAATTTTGATATTGATCGCTATATTACGCTTGATGTTGAAGACAAAGACGACATGCTGAATGATGTTTGTGATTTGATTGATGACCATAATTTGGCAAATATGCGTGAACTGAGACGCTTTTTAAAAGCTCATGGTTCAGAATATGGCATGCCCGGTATTAAAGTCGTCAATTCGGTTTTACGTGCTCATACTGGACTGATAAGGCTGTATTTCGATGCTGTTTATCAGGAACGCAAGTACGGCAGAGGCGATATAAACAAAGAGACTGGCGAAATTTTAGAGAATAAGGAGATTGGGAATGAATAAAAAAATATTTTTGCGGATTATTGGGGTTATTTCTCTTTTTGCTGCATTGTTGTTGGGAGTTTTTGCAAAAGAGCCATTTATTAATTTTGTTGCAAGCAATAATAATCTAGTATTGTCTGGTTCGTTTTCATTTTTGTTTTTGGCAGTGGGAATTATTTCTATAGGCTATTCTGTTTTTGCAAAAAGTAAATAAAATGTTTTTTGATTTAGAAGTTAGGCGCTCAAATTGAGCGCCTTTTTTGTTGTCGGCTAGCCGACTTCTGATACAAGGGTTTTGCACAAACACCAGCAATTTTAATTGTGGTGTGTAAGTGCGCATTTATTTTGCTTTACAAAATTTACGGACGGTTTAATTTAGTGATTGTTTATAAAACCAGTAATAAATCCAAAAAGCATAGGTAAAATAAGACCAAGGCATAAAAGGATAAAGCCCAAGCGACACCATATATTTAACTTTGGATATAAATCCTTGAAATTAAACAACATAATTATCAGACCTAAAAAAGCAATAAAATATCCTGATGTATAAATCATTTTGAATCTCCCTTCAACCAGTCATGTACTTTTTACTCACCTATTATGCTCATAAACGTTGATATAAAGCCAACCTCATTTCTCCAAATAAATTGGAGTTGTGCTAAAACGTAATTTAATTGCTAGAAGGAACAAATGAGATATTAAAGATAAAAAGGCTGACACCCTTAAACAGGTGTCAGCCTTTTTATCTTTAATATCTCTAATTAGTGATATGGTCTTTCTAGTGACCACCAAATCCGCTAAAACCACCAAAAATCATTCCAATACCACTACCCGTTGTACTAGTTTGATATTTATCTGAGATAAGATTCAAATAGATAACTTTAACTTTTGGGGATAGGGCAGATTTTATCGCTAGGGGCGTTAAAAAAAATTGTAAATCACTTAAAATTTTTGGCAAATATTTTTTCTCTTTTAAGGCTTGTTCAGCTTCTAGTAAAAATGGTTTTTCTTCAGTAGTTGGTGCATCAGCTAAAGCATTTTGTATATCAGTAAGTAATTTCACTTCAGTAGGTATTCGTTTTGTGTTGTTTTTAAAAAAGCTCATTAGATGACATCTCCTTATTTTTCATGTCCTGATTTCCATGAACCACCAAGGGCGCCTTCCCAGCCATGTAATGCTACCCCAAATGCGGCTTCAAATGGTGATTTAGTAACTACATAGTGCCAATGGCCTTTACTATCACGGTATTCATAACCATTGGCCGTATAGTACCGATATCGTTTGGCACGCATGACGCCAAACGATGGGGCTGATGCTGTTTGCGAGCTATTTCCAGCGTCTATAATTACACCATTATTGCTAGCTTGTAAATTAAATTGATCAATAACTTGCTTAGCTTGTTCGATTTGCTGAGTGGTTAGACCACTGTTCGAGGGGATGTTTAATATCATTTTGCCATTTTCGATTTGTACATAACTATTTAATTTATTAATTTGTTCAGTTGATAGGGTAGTAGAATCGGAGGTGACGGAAGTATTAGAGATTGAAGTATCAGCAGATACAGCTATAGGAGCGGTATTAATTGCTATGCTACTGGCAATTAAGATTGAACTTAATAATTTTGTCTTTTTCATGCTTTTTCCCCCTGCAATAGAATTGTTAAGAATGATAACATTTTTTTTATTTTTTGAAAAGAAGTTCTCAAAGAGGGAGCTACCTTTAACCTGGATTATTCATAGAATTTCAAAAAAGCAGCGTAATCCCATGATTCACACGGGACTGCGCTGCTTTGGTGTTTCA
>NZ_RRYD01000055.1 GCF_004010095.1 Lacticaseibacillus hulanensis
GTTCGGGAAATAGCTCAGCTTGGTAGAGCACCTGGTTTGGGACCAGGGGGTCGCAGGTTCGAATCCTGTTTTCCCGATAGGACGAAAGTCCATTTAAGCACTTCGCGGTGTAGCTCAGCTGGCTAGAGCGTCCGGTTCATACCCGGGAGGTCGAGGGTTCGATCCCCCCCGCCGCGATTGGTCTTGGACCTTTAGCTCAGTTGGTTAGAGCAGGCGGCTCATAACCGCTCGGTCGTAGGTTCGAGTCCTACAAGGTCCATCTTTACAAGGTGGACGGCGTTTGTTACAATTATATGGTTATCGCGGGATGGAGCAGTCTGGTAGCTCGTCGGGCTCATAACCCGAAGGTCGTAGGTTCAAACCCTACTCCCGCAATTAAACTGAATAGGTTTAAATGGTCGCATGGTCTAGTTGGTTAGGACGCATCCCTGTCACGGATGAGATCGCGGGTTCGAGTCCCGCTGCGACCGGTGAATCGGCTCGGTAGCTCAGTTGGTAGAGCAATGGATTGAAGCTCCATGTGTCGGCGGTTCGATTCCGTCCCGCGCCATTTGCAACGCGGGTGTAGTTTAGTGGTAAAACCACAGCCTTCCAAGCTGTTGTCGCGAGTTCGATTCTCGTCACCCGCTTTATGGGCCTATAGCTCAGCTGGTTAGAGCGCACGCCTGATAAGCGTGAGGTCGATGGTTCAAGTCCATTTAGGCCCATTTAAATTTAATATAACCATCATGGAGAAGTACTCAAGTGGCTGAAGAGGCGCCCCTGCTAAGGGTGTAGGTCGGGAAACTGGCGCGAGGGTTCAAATCCCTCCTTCTCCGTTTGATGGCCCGTTGGTCAAGTGGTTAAGACACCGCCCTTTCACGGCGGTAACATGGGTTCAAATCCCGTACGGGTCATAGCTTTAGCGATATGATGGAGAATTACCCAAGTCTGGCTGAAGGGAACGGTCTTGAAAACCGTCAGGTGGGTCAAACCACGCGAGGGTTCGAATCCCTCATTCTCCTTACTATTATCGCGGGATGGAGCAGTCTGGTAGCTCGTCGGGCTCATAACCCGAAGGTCGTAGGTTCAAACCCTACTCCCGCAATTTAACAGAATATGTTTTATGGTCGCATGGTCTAGTTGGTTAGGACGCATCCCTGTCACGGATGAGATCGCGGGTTCGAGTCCCGCTGCGACCGTTCAATGGCTCGGTAGCTCAGTTGGTAGAGCAATGGATTGAAGCTCCATGTGTCGGCGGTTCGATTCCGTCCCGCGCCATTTGAATTATGGGGGATTCGCATAGCGGCAATTGCGGCGGACTGTAAATCCGCTCCTTCGGGTTCGTAGGTTCGAGTCCTACATCCCCCATGTCTTAGGGATATAGTTCAATGGTAGAACAACGGTCTCCAAAACCGTCGATGTGGGTTCAACTCCTACTATCCCTGGTAACATAATATTATGGCGGTATTGGTGAAGTGGTTAACACACTGGTTTGTGGTACCAGCATACGTGGGTTCGATTCCCACATACCGCCCTTTTAATTGGGGTATAGCCAAGCGGTAAGGCAACGGACTTTGACTCCGTCATGCGCTGGTTCGAATCCAGCTATCCCAATTCCCGTTGGGATAGAGCATATGATGGCGGTATAGCCAAGTGGTAAGGCAGAGGTCTGCAAAACCTTAATCACCGGTTCGAATCCGGTTACCGCCTTCCTTGCGGCCCCGCCGCTGGAAAACTCAGTTACAGTTATGCCGGTGTGGCGGAATAGGCAGACGCGCTGGATTCAAAATCCAGTTCCAGCGATGGAGTATCGGTTCGACCCCGATCACCGGTAGCAATGGTACTTTTCTAGTAAAGGATAGTACCGGTAAGTACGGAGGAACGTTGTTAAATTAACGTTCCTCTTTTTTTGTGCCGGTAAGTAAAGGGGAGTGCGGAAATACTTTACCGACCAAGCTCGAAGAATGAGCATAGGGCCGCTGTAGGTGACAAGGGGGGTAAATCCCCAGATAGTTTTGGTTCTTTGTCAAACGGTGTTGATTAACAACGTGGTTCTATTTAGAGCTTTCTCTTCGGAGAAAGCTCTTTTGTTATTTATGGAATTTGAGCG
>NZ_RRYD01000056.1 GCF_004010095.1 Lacticaseibacillus hulanensis
CGGCCTCTACATGATTATCCTTAGAAAGGAGGTGATCCAGCCGCAGGTTCTCCTACGGCTACCTTGTTACGACTTCACCCTAATCATCTGTCCCACCTTAGACGGCTAGCTCCCTAAAAGGGTTACCCCACCGGCTTCGGGTGTTACAAACTCTCATGGTGTGACGGGCGGTGTGTACAAGGCCCGGGAACGTATTCACCGCGGCATGCTGATCCGCGATTACTAGCGATTCCGACTTCGTGCAGGCGAGTTGCAGCCTGCAGTCCGAACTGAGACCGGCTTTAAGAGATTAGCGCACCCTCGCGGGTTGGCGACTCGTTGTACCGGCCATTGTAGCACGTGTGTAGCCCAGGTCATAAGGGGCATGATGATTTGACGTCGTCCCCACCTTCCTCCGGTTTGTCACCGGCAGTCTTACTAGAGTGCCCAACTGAATGCTGGCAACTAGTCATAAGGGTTGCGCTCGTTGCGGGACTTAACCCAACATCTCACGACACGAGCTGACGACAACCATGCACCACCTGTCATTCTGTCCCCGAAGGGAACGCCCAATCTCTTGGGTTGGCAGAAGATGTCAAGACCTGGTAAGGTTCTTCGCGTTGCTTCGAATTAAACCACATGCTCCACCGCTTGTGCGGGCCCCCGTCAATTCCTTTGAGTTTCAACCTTGCGGTCGTACTCCCCAGGCGGAATACTTAATGCGTTAGCTGCAGCACTGAAGGGCGGAAACCCTCCAACACTTAGTATTCATCGTTTACGGCATGGACTACCAGGGTATCTAATCCTGTTCGCTACCCATGCTTTCGAGCCTCAGCGTCAGTTACAGACCAGACAGCCGCCTTCGCCACTGGTGTTCTTCCATATATCTACGCATTTCACCGCTACACATGGAGTTCCACTGTCCTCTTCTGCACTCAAGTTTCCCAGTTTCCGATGCACTTCCCCGGTTGAGCCGGGGGCTTTCACATCAGACTTAAAAAACCGCCTGCGCTCGCTTTACGCCCAATAAATCCGGATAACGCTCGCCACCTACGTATTACCGCGGCTGCTGGCACGTAGTTAGCCGTGGCTTTCTGGTTGGATACCGTCAACTAATGAACAGTTACTCTCACTAGTGTTCTTCTCCAACAACAGAGCTTTACGATCCGAAAACCTTCTTCACTCACGCGGCGTTGCTCCATCAGACTTTCGTCCATTGTGGAAGATTCCCTACTGCTGCCTCCCGTAGGAGTTTGGGCCGTGTCTCAGTCCCAATGTGGCCGATCAACCTCTCAGTTCGGCTATGCATCACAGTCTTGGTGGGCCTTTACCTCACCAACTAACTAATGCACCGCGGGTCCATCTTCTAGTGACAGCCGAAGCCGCCTTTCAGCTCAAAACCATGCGGTTTTGAGATTTATACGGTATTAGCACCTGTTTCCAGATGTTATCCCCTGCTAGAAGGCAGGTTACCCACGTGTTACTCACCCATCCGCCACTCACCGCTCTTAAATCACTTCGTGCAAGCACTCCGTTCATTAAGTTAAGTTCGTTCGACTTGCATGTATTAGGCACGCCGCCAGCGTTCATCCTGAGCCAGGATCAAACTCTCAAATTAAGAGAGCTCAAAGAGCTCATTGATTCTTTTTATTGTTATAAGCGAATTGACTTCGTTATAATGTGTTAATTCTTCCTTCAGCTAAAGCTGAAGAACCTACATTTATACGAAACTTTGTTCAGTTTTCAAGGAAC
>NZ_RRYD01000057.1 GCF_004010095.1 Lacticaseibacillus hulanensis
TGCGATAATCCCTTTGTGGTTGTCAGATGAAATATCATAATTCATCTGATGATTACGGAGGGATTTTTGCATGCCCAAAACTAGACATACGGCCGAAGAAAAATTTGTCATCTTGGAAAAGCTCAGACATTCAGGCATCGGAATGTGCACCTTTTCCAAGCAATGCGGAGTTAATCGTACTACTTTGAAAAGCTGGCAAGATTTGTATGCCCGTGATGGCCTTGAAGGTCTGCAAAGGCCGCCTAGGAGCAAGCATTACACAGCTTTGCTTAAGCACGCGGCGGTACTGGCATATCAGACTGGAGAAGGGTCCCTTGCGGAACTAACAATCCGATTTGGTTTACGCTCGAGCAAGCAACTAAGAGATTGGATTTCCAGGTATAATGGGGGAAAACCTTTGACGGCATCGCCGTCGAGAAAGCAGGTTCCCACGATGAGTCGAAAAACAACCTTTGAGGAACGTATCGAAGTGGTCGAGTACGTGACTAAAGACAAGCATAGCTATGCCGAGGCCGCAGAGCATTTCCAAATCTCCTACCAGCAAGCTCGCTCCTGGGTGCTCAAGGCTAAAGATGGCGGTTATGAAGCCCTGAAGGACAACCGCGGACATCGCAAGGCAGAAGCTAATCTCAGCGAGACAGACAAACTCAAACTTGAAGTCCGTCAACTCAAGGCAGAACTCAGAGACAAAGAATTGATTGAGGCTTTCGCAAAAAAATTGCTGGAACTTCAGCACAAGGGGTGAACAAACAACATCGACTGGCTTACCACGCAATCAAGGAGGTCAGTCACGGCAAACGCGGCGCAATCACAACGTTACTGGCAGTTGTTGGGGTGAGCCGTCAGGCTTATCGCCAAGGCCTAAACCGCACAGAAACAACCTGGGAGAGTAACAATCGATTGCTCAAAGAACGAACTCAATACTGGTTCGACTTTCATCATCAGGGAATCGGCGCAGGAACATTACTGACTAACCTTCAACAAGATGTATTAGTTTCCTTCCCTGTTACCCTTAAACAAGTCAAGCGTGTCATGCGCGAGCTTGGGATTCGGTGCCAGATTCGCGTTAAAAAACGCAACCGGGTGAAGCAGCGTGAACAGTTCACTCAAGACAATATCCTCAACCAGAAGTTTACTGTAGACAGGCCTAATCAGGTTTGGTTATCCGATTCGACCGAGCTCGTTTATGGTGTGAATGGTGATTACAAAGTACGCCTGAGCGGCGTTTTAGACCTTTACGGTCGCCGCCTTCTGGCATTTAACTTGAGCGATACTGAGACAGCTGAAGCGGAAATCCAAGTCTTTAAACGGGCTTTTACCGCATCGGGAGACGTTCATCCAATGGTGCACACCGATCGAGGTTCCGCCTACACATCCGGTGCCTTTAATCACTACCTAAGCCAATTTAAGGTTGTTCGCAGTATGTCACGACCTGGCAAGCCTTATGACAATTCGCCGATGGAGCGGTGGTGGAATGAGTTCAAGTTACGATGGATGGACCGTCATCCAATGGCTAAGACGTATGAGGAACTGATCAAGCTGGTGGAAGAGGGAATTCACTACTTCAACCACCTAAATCGTTCAGAGCAGAGAAATGGCCTCACCCCAGATGAATACTGGAGTGAAGCCATTTAGAAATAGACAAAACTTTATATTATTTCATCTGTCAACTTGACAGGGCCTAGTGCA
>NZ_RRYD01000058.1 GCF_004010095.1 Lacticaseibacillus hulanensis
TGCGATAATCCCTTTGTGGTTGTCAGATGAAATATCATAATTCATCTGACAATTATGGAGGGATTTTTGTATGCCCAGATCTAAACGCACAGCGCTTGAGAAGCTTAAGTTACTTGAGGAGTTCCAAGAGTCTGGACTACCCAGAGCCACTTTTGCAAGGCAACATGGAATTGACAGGAGCACAATAACAAGATGGTCAATGCGTTATCAAAGAGATGGTCTGGAAGGCTTGGAAGAAGCTAAGAAGAACATCCACTATAGCAAGGAGTTGAAGCATACTGTCGTCCTCGCCTACCTAAATGGTGAAGGCACATACGAGGAACTGACAGACATCTATGGATTGCGTAACTCGGGACAAGCAAAAGTATGGGTGAATAAGTATAATGGGGACAAACCTTTGACGGCATCACCGTCCAGAAAGCAGGTCCCCACTATGCGCAGGAAGACGACTCTCGAAGAACGAATTGAAGTGGTCGAGTATGTGACCAAGCACAAGCATTCATACACTGAGGCCGCAGAACATTTTCAGGTTTCGTATCAACAAGCTCGTTCTTGGGTGATTAAGGCCAAGAATGGTGGTTACGAGGCACTTGCCGATAATCGCGGCCATCACAAGGAACAGTTCGAATTAACTGAGCTCGACAAAGCAAATCTACGTATCCGACAACTTGAAGCTGAGCTCAAAGACAAAGAGCTGGTGGAGAAGTTTGCAAAAAAATTGCTGGAACTTCAGCGCAGGGGGTGAACAAACAACACAGACTGGCTTACTTCGCAATCAAAGAGGTCAGTCAAGAGTATCGTGGCGCACTTGCTAAATTATTGGCAGTTATCGGCGTCAGTCGTCAGGCTTACTATAAAGGGTTAAAGCGAGAAGAGACTGTTTGGGAAGCACGTGATCGTAGACTTAAAGAACGAACACAATACTGGTTTGATTTCCACCACCAAGGCATTGTCGCAGGAAATCTCTTAGTGAACCTTCAGCATGATGAGCTGATTACTTTTGAAGTAACGCATAAAATGGTGCGTCGTGTCATGCGAGAACTTGGGTTGTCATGTCAGACCCGAATCAAGAAGCACAGTCGGGTTAAAGCGAGTGAACAGTATATCTTAGACAATGTACTCAATCAGAACTTCCATACAGATGCGCCTAACGAAGTCTGGTTATCAGACTCAACTGAATTGAAATATGGCGTAAACGGTGAGTCTAAGATTCGGTTAAGTGGCGTTCTGGATCTTTATGGTCGTCGACTCTTGGCCTACAACCTGAGTGTCACAGAGACCTCAGCTGCCGAGATTGAAGTCTTCCAGCGAGCCTTTGAAGCTGTCGGCAGTGTTCATCCGCTCGTTCACACAGATCGCGGTCCAGCGTACACAGCCGGAGCCTTCAACAATTTTCTAAGTCGCTATGGAGTTTCCAGAAGCATGTCCCGACCAGGCACACCATACGACAATGCGCCGATGGAACGTTGGTGGAATGAGTTCAAGTTGCGATGGATGGACCGTCATCCACTAGCAAAGACGCGTGAAGAGTTAGTGAAGCTGGTTGAAGAAGGAATTGAGTATTTTAATCACCACAACCGCTCAGCACAAAGAAACGGCCTCACTCCAGATGAATACTGGAATGAAGCCGCTTAGAGACAGATTCAATTTTATAATATTTCATCTGTCAACTTGACAGGGCCTAGTGCA
>NZ_RRYD01000059.1 GCF_004010095.1 Lacticaseibacillus hulanensis
CAACCGGCCGCACGGAAAATCCCAGCCGCACGGAACGCGCACCGGCCCCGCCCAGTCGCGGCCCCTAGACCACTACATGCCCAGAACTTCGCCACTGACTTACGCTGCCGGACAGTGAAAGTGATTATTTACCGCTAGCTGTGGCGGCTGTAACTGTGCACTAGGGCGCAAACTGAATCAGTTGTCATGATGAGGGCCATTAGCCACATTGCCGCCATTGTGTGCATCGTACTTACTAAAAATAACAGCACTAAATTCAGAAAGAGCATCAGCCAACCCATTAGTTTCGCATACCTAACCATTTAATAACGCCTCCCCGCGAGTATAACACCTTTGATAAATATTGAACAAGACCTGTAACCTGGCCTATAAGGTGTTAAAATTTACCTGATGAGTCAGGTAATGGTAGCTGCGCTGAGCAGCGACCTGAATTAGAACGGGAGGACTGAGACTGCAATTGTAAATATAGAATAAAGTGTAATAATAAGGTATAATGAGGGTACAATAATTCTGTGGGAGGTATCCTCATGCTCAAACCAAACGAAATGGCCGCACGCATTGGTGTGACGGTCAAGACCTTGCAGAAATGGGATAAAGATGGCACCTTGCCAGCTTTTCGTAATCCTAAAAACAGGCGCTACTATACCGAAGAACAGTACCGCACCTACATTGGCGAAACTACGAAACATGGCCACAAAGTAGTGGCCTACGCACGCGTATCGAATGCCAGGCAGAAAGATGACTTGAAGAATCAAGTTGATTTTTTACGCCAGTATGCCAATGGTAAGGGCGTAATCCTGGATGACGTGATTACGGATGTTGGTAGCGGGTTGAATTATAAGCGTAAACATTGGAACGAATTGCTAGATCAAATTATGGCAAACAACGTCGATACCGTGTATATCACTTATAAGGATCGCTTTGTCCGTTTCGGTTACGACTGGTTTGAACAATTAGCCAATAAGTTCAACACCCAAATTGTGGTGCTAAACAACCCAGATTTATCGCCTCAAGAAGAAATGACACAAGACTTAATCGGTATTATTCACGATTTCAGTTGCCGTATTCGCGGTTTGCGTAAATACGAAAGCAAAGTCGAAAATGACAAAGAACTGAAGTAGTCCTGTCTTTCAACAAGAAACGGTGAATTGAATGATTAAGACACATAAAATTAAAATGTATCCCAACACAGCGATGTGCCTAGTCTTAACGCAACTGTTCAACTATCGACGTTACTGCTACAACCAAGCGCTTGAGATTTGGAATGAGATGTACGACGAATCCGTATTGATGGCGGATAAATCGCTACGACCAAATGAACGCAAGGTGCGTAACGAACTGGTCAATAACAAACAGGATTGGCAGTTTGACCAATCGGCGCGTGTGCTCCAACTAGCGGTCAATGATTTGGCTAAGGGGTGGCAGAACTATTTCAACCTCCAGATGCCTAACCACGCTCAGCCGCGGTTTAAGTCGAAGAAGCGTTCAAAAAACAGCTTTAAGACTGATCGAGCCAAAATTGTTGCTGGTAAGCTTCGTTTGGACAAACCGCGTGGGGTCAAGGATTGGTACGA
>NZ_RRYD01000006.1 GCF_004010095.1 Lacticaseibacillus hulanensis
CTAATAGCTGAGCTTGGTGATATTCGACGCTTCGGCAGCAGTAGTAAGCTGAATGCTTTTGTGGGAATCGATTTAAGGCACTATGAATCTGGTAAATATGTCGCATCTGATCATATCAGCAAGCGTGGGAATCACATTGCCAGAGCAATTCTGTACCGATCAATCGCAAATATAGCCAGCGTTGCTCGAAGTGAGCCAAACCATATCAATGATTTTTATCAAAGACGAAAAAAGCAACTCCCTCAGGTCAACGGCAAAGCCGTGGGCACTAAGAAAGTTGCGGTCGCCGCGATGGGTCGCCTACTACGAACGATTTACCACCTCGTGACAACGAACCAAATGTACAAATACGGCGTCTAGCGCCAAAGCATTTGATTACGTGAATAGTTTAATTCCCCAAGCGTAAAAAAGGCAATAGCTTAGGTCTATTTGGTGTACCAAAAAACGTGTTGTTGGGTGTCGTATCTCCCAAAATTAGCAACTTATCTACTAACTCACGGCACATTCAGCTAAAGATAATAAAAGAAAAATACTGTAATGTCGGGGATTGTGCTTGACTAACGGTAGAAAATTAAGCCCCGCGTCTGCTTCTTGGGGTTACGAGACTAATACGTGTTGTTAGGATCCGCTGGGAAATCTTGTTCTCCTGGCGGGTCTTAATTTTTGCCGGCTATGGTGTGGAGAAGCCCGATGCAAAGCCCGCATCGGTCTTCTCTCACCATAGCTTTCACAGGAAAATCCCAGCCGCCCTCCACGCGCACCGCCCCCGCCCAGTCGCTACATCGTGGTTACAATCCTAAAGGTACAGGCGATGTTTAAGCAGAACTGAGAAATTCATGACCCCGGGTAGCTAACTTAGATTTGTTCGGTTGCCCTCCGTGAACTGAGTCTGAATTTGGATTAATATCGCTATCCAGCGGAGCGTTGTGGGGTTTGACCGGAGGGTCCGGGCTGGGTCTCGGGTGTGCCGCCCAGCCGTGGCAACAAGAATAGAGGTTGTGACGACCGCGGTTTTTGCGGTTGGCACAACCTCTATTCTTGTGGGAAAAATTTAGATTTGTGTAAGGAGCTTGCTGAATATTGAATTACGAGAAGAAGCAAAAGTTTAACTGTAATGTAGCGTACAGGTTAGACGCTAACTTCGACGATGCAAAGCTAAATTTTTAGTCTGGAGACGACGGTTTTCCGGCTCCAGACGACCGCCACAGCGACCACGGCAAAGCACACCCGAGGCCCAGCCCGGACCCGGAGGACAAACTCCACAACGCGGAGCCGGCCAGTTTAGAACAAGTTGTCGAACAACGACAGCTGGTTCTCGTCTGGCAGCGCGTCGAGCACGTGCTGTTCGGTCATGTAGTCAATCAAGGTCTTGGATACCTTCCCGCGGTTCTGCAAGTCTTCCTTGGATAGGAACGGCTTTTCTTCGCGTGCGGAAACAATCTGCTTGGCTACGTTGCCCCCCAGACCCGGAATTGCCCGGAATGGGGCGAGCAGTGTGTGGTCGTCGACAATCAGGAAGTCGCGCGAATCGGACTTGTCGATGTCGACCATCTTGATGTTGATTCCGCGTTCTTCACATTCGTTGGCGATTTCGAGAATCGTCTGCAGGCCCTTTTCCTTGGCGCTGGCTTCGTTACCCTTATCGCTGATTTCCTTAATCGCGGCCTTGACCGCGTCCTTACCGCGACTCATGGCAACAAGATCGAAGTCTTCGGCACGAACGGAGAAGTATGATGCGTAATAAACGATTGGGTAGTAAACCTTGAACCAGGCAATCCGCAGCGCCATCATGACGTACGCGGTCGCGTGGGCCTTTGGGAACATGTACTTGATTTTGAGGCAGGAATCGATGTACCAATCCGGCACGTTCTCGTTTTCCCGCATCGCTTTTTGCCAGTCATCGGGAATCCCGCGGCCCTTACGCACGTGTTCCATGATGTTGAACGCCATGGAGTCGTCCATCCCCCAGTGAATCAGGTCCATCATGATGTTATCACGACACCCAATGACGTCCTTTAAGGCAATGACGCCCTGCTGAACGAGCTCTTCGGCGTTCCCCAGCCACACGTCAGTCCCGTGTGACAGACCGGAAATCTGCAGGAGTTCGGCAAAGGTCGACGGCTTGGTTTCTTCCAGCATCCCCCGCACGAACCGGGTCCCAAATTCCGGTACCCCGAGTGTCCCGGTTTTACTGTTGATTTGCTCTGGCGTTACCCCAATGGTGTCAGTGCCGGAAAACAGGCCCATGACCCCCGGGTCGTCCGTTGGAATCGTGTGTGGATCCACCCCGGACAAATCCTGCAGCATACGAATCATCGTTGGGTCATCGTGACCCAGGACATCCATCTTCAGAATGTTGTCGTGAATGGAGTGGAAATCAAAGTGCGTGGTGCGCCAGGCCGCGCTCTGATCGTCAGCCGGGTATTGGATTGGCGTGAAATCGTACACGTCCATGTAGTCCGGCACAATCAGAATCCCCGCGGGGTGTTGCCCGGTTGTACGCTTGACGCCGGTTGCGCCCGCAGCCAGTCGGTCAATCTCGGCGCCGCGGAAGACGGTGCCGGTGTCGCGCTCGTAACCCTTAACGTAACCATACGCCGTCTTGTCGGCGACGGTCCCGATTGTCCCGGCCCGGAATGCGTTGTTTTCACCGAACAAAATCTTGATGTAGTTGTGCGCAACGGGCTGGTAGTCACCGGAGAAGTTCAGGTCAATATCAGGAACCTTGTCCCCGTGGAAGCCGAGGAAGGTTTCAAACGGGATATCGTGACCGTCCTTGATCAGTTCGGCGCCGCACTTTGTGCAATTCTTGTCGGGCAAGTCAAACCCCGAACCGTATTCACCCTTCGTGTAGAACTCGCTGTACTGACATTCCGGACAACGATAATGCGGCGGCAATGGGTTAACTTCCGTGATTCCGGAGAGCGTCGCCGCCAAACTGGAACCAACGGAACCACGTGAACCAACCAGGTATCCGTCCTTGTTGGATTTGAGCACGAGCTGCTGGGCGATGTTGTAAATCACCGCGAACCCGTTCCCGATGATGCTCTTCAGTTCCTTCTTGATGCGGGCGTCCACAATCTCGGGCAGCTTTTCGCCGTACCAAGCGTGGGCCGTCTGCATGACGTCGCGCTCGAAGTTCTCGTTAACTCCCGGAATCTTTGGCGTGTAGAGCTTATCCTTCACGGTCGTGATGTCGCCATCGACCCAGTCGGCAACGGTGTGCGTGTTCGTAACGACGATTTGGTGGGCGGTCTCCGCACCCAGCCAGCTGAACTCATCGAGCATTTCGTTTGTGGTGCGGAACGGCACGTCGGGCAGTGGGTGCCGGTTGAGCGGGTTCGCCCCACCCTGACTGTTGATGAGGATGTGGCGGTAAATAGCGTCGTGGTCATCCAGATAATGTGCATCCCCCGTTGCCACAACTGGTTTGTCCAAATCCTGGCCAATCTGAATCATCTTGCCGATGACGTCCTTGACGTGGGCCGGACCGGACAGAACACCGCCGTCAAGCAGTGGCCGGTAGTTCGGCAGCGGCTGGACTTCGAGGTAGTCGTAGAACTTGGCCAGCTCCCGGGCCTCGTCGACCCCTTTTTGCATCAGTGCGGTGAAAACTTCACCACTGCTGCAGGCAGAACCAACAATCAGGCCTTCACGCAGCGCGGTCAGGCGACTGCGCGGTACGCGGGGCACCCGGTAGAAGTAATTAATCATCGATTCGGACGCGAGCTTGAACAGGTTCTTAAGCCCCGGCTGCGTCTTGGCAATCACGATGGCGTGGACCGGCCGGGCCTGCTTGTACGCATCGCCTTGGCCCACCCGCTCGTTCAGCTGGTTCAACTTGTCCCAGCCGTACATCGCGTTTGCTTCCTTGAACAGCGCGTACATCAGGTAACCGGTCGCCTCAGCATCCGCGTTGGCCCGGTGATGGTTCTCCAGCACAATGTTGTAGCGCTTGGTTAACGTATCCAACTTGTGGTTCTTGCTTTCTGGGTGCAATGTTCGGGACAGTTCCAGCGTATCGATAACAGGCTGGTAAATATCCTTCATCCCGAGGCGCCGGTACGCGGCGTTCAGGAACCCAACGTCGAAGGTAACGTTGTGACCGACCATCACGGTGCCCTCAGTGAACTTGGCGAATTTGCTGAAGACTTCCTGTTCGGTCCCCCCACGCTGCACCATTTCGTTAGTGATGTGGGTCAGGTTGATGGTGAAATCAGACAGCGCAAAGCCGGGATTAATCATCTCTTCAAACGAATCAATCACCGCGCCGTCCTTCATCTTCACGGCGGCAAGTTCAATCACCTTATCGTAAACGGCGGACAGCCCCGTGGTTTCCACGTCAAAGACGACGTAGGTCTGATCTCCCAAAACAAGGGGTTCGTCATTCCGGTAAGCAACCGGCGTCCCGTCATCAACGAGGTTGATTTCCACCCCGTAAAGCATTTTGATGCCGGCTTTTTTGGCCGCGGTGTGGGCTTCGGGGTACGCCTGCAGTCCACCGTGGTCCGTCACGGCGATTGCGTCGTGGCCCCACTTGGCGGCACGGCCGACAAAGTCACTGATCGAGTTGGTCGCATCCATCTGACTCATGTTGGTGTGCAGGTGCAGTTCAATGCGCTTGTCACCATCAGGAGCAGTGTCCTCCCGTTCTGCGTGCTTTACCTGCATCAGGTCGCGGGCGTTAACCGTAAGTTCGCGGGAGTAGCTGTCTTCCTGAACGGAACCGCGGACACGGAGCCACATGCCCTTCTTGATGGCATCAAAGACCGCTTCGTCGTTCTTGTCGTTGCTGAACTTCTTGACGAGGAAACTGCTGGAGTAGTCCGTCATTTTGACCGTCATCAGCTTCCGCTTGCTGCGCAGTTCGCGCACCTCGACGTCAAACACGTAACCCTCAATCGTCACGTTACGTTCTTCCTGGTTGATGGTCACCATCTGGACAACGTCATCGCTATCCTTGATTGGCCGGCCCAGCAGAATAGCGGGGTTATCCGCCGCCTTCTTGTGTTCGGCGGCGGCCTGCTGAATCACGCTGGCCGCTTTTTCCGCCAATGCCGCCGTTTGTTCGGCACGCTTACTCTGGAATTCAGCCAGGTTTGCCTGTTCAGCAGCGGTGTCGACTTCGGGCTTAATGGTGAGGCCGCCAAAACCAAGATCATGGTACGCGTCCTCAAGCACACCCACCACGTTGTCGCGGAAGTACTCAAGCATTGGCTGGTTTTCCACTGGCAAAATGAGCGTGTGGTTGCGCAGTTCCGGTTCCATGCGTTCACACTGCTGCGCCGCAATTGCCGAGCCCGTCAGCGCGTTATCCACGACATAGTTCCAGTAACCGCGAATCATGCCGACATCAAAATTGGGCTTTTCGACCTGAATGTGCACTTTGGTCTGCGCAATCTGGGCGAACGCTGACGTCAGCGTCGTCGTGAACTGGTTAAAAATCGCAAACGGGACCACTTCACCGAACGTGAACTTAAACTCATAGATGCGGGTCTTCGCGTGCACGGTGACGGCTTCCACGGTCGCCGTTTTGAATGCGGGGGCATTACTAATGCTGGGGTCAAGCTGAATCTGTTCAAGCAGCTTCACGAACATCTCACGTTTTGATAACAACGGTTTTTCCCCTCTCTAAATACTAAACGGAGCCGGAACTCTTGTTCCAGCCCCGCTTATCACAATGACTATTTTTCGGTGTCGCCCAGCAGAATCTTGATGGAATTAATCAATTCTTCCTGCTTGACTTCAATGCCGTCAGGGTTCTGGCGCAGCTTAACTTCGACAACGCCATCGCTGGCCTTCTTGCCGACCGTGACGCGGACAGGCAGACCAATCAGGTCGGAATCCGCGAACTTAACACCGGGACGCTCGTTACGGTCATCCAGCAATACGGTGTAACCCGCTTCTTCCAGCTGACTGGTGACTTTTTCCGCCAGTTCCATCTGGTCGGCCTTCTTCACGTTGATTGGGACCACGTGAATGTCGTAAGGCGCGATTTCAGCTGGCCAAACCATGCCGTTGTCGTCCGCTGTCTGTTCAACAATGGCTGAAAGCAGACGGGAAACACCAATGCCGTATGAACCCATGATGATTGGCTGGCTGCGGCCGTTTTCGTCGAGGAAGTTGGCCCCGAACATCTTGGTGTAGCGGGTGCCGAGCTTGAAGATGTGGCCAATTTCAATCCCGCGGGTGAAGTGCAGCGTGCCCTTGCCGTCGGGTGAAGGTTCGCCCTCAACGACGAAGCGAATGTCCGCAACGGTTGATGGGGTGAAATCGCGCTTCGGGTTAACGTTGACCAGGTGCTTACCTGGTTCGTTGGCACCGGCGACCGCGTTCACGAGCCCCATCACACTGTTGTCCGCAATTACGTTGATGTCTTCATCCACGTTCACTGGGCCAACGTTGCCGGGTTCAACGTGCAGGTACTGCTGCACCTGGTCGGCCGTGGCCATGTCGAGGAAGTCAGCGCCGAGCAGGTTCTTGAGCTTAACGTCATTGACCTCAAAGTCACCACGAACAAGGGCCAAAACTGGCTTCTCGTCGGCAATGAACAAGACGGACTTGATGATGTGGTCGGTTGAAACACCGAGCTTAATCGCAACTTCTTCAACCGTCTTGGCGTCGCCCGTGGCCACCGTGTGCATTTCGCCGAGGGCCTCATCGCTGCTCTGCGGCGTTGTGAGCGTTGTGGCCATTTCCAGGTTGGCGGCGTAGTTACTGCCATCGGAGTACACAATCGTGTCTTCCCCAATTGGGGCAATGGCGGAGAATTCGGTCGAATCCTTACCACCCATGGCGCCACCGTCACCGATGATGGCGCGGTAGTTCAGCCCAACGCGGTCAAACACGTTGCGGTAGGCCTGACCCATCTGGTTGTAAACCGTGTCGAGGTCTTCTTCGCTGGCCGTGAAGGAGTATGCGTCCTTCATGATGAATTCGCGGCCCCGGAGCAGGCCGTAGCGTGGGCGGTCTTCATCGCGGTACTTAGCCTGGATTTGGTAGAGCACCATTGGCATCCGCTTGTAGGAAGTCAGCTGGTTGGCAACGAGTTCCGTGAAGGTTTCTTCATGGGTTGGTCCGAGGATGAGATCACGTTCGTGGCGATCCTTCAGCTTGTACAGGTTGGGGCCGTACGTTGCGTAACGACCAGACTTCTCCCAGAGTTCAGCTGGCAGCAGTGCGGGCTGGCGCATCTTGACGGCATCAATCTTGGCCATCTCTTCGTCGATGATTTTTTCAATCTTCTCCAAAACGAGTTCGGCCAGTGGCAGGTAGGCGTAAACCCCCGCGGCCACCTGGTTGATGTAACCCCCACGCAACATCAGTTGGTGTGACTTAGCTTCGGCACCGTTTGGCACTTCCTTAGTCGTTGGAATCAGCACACGACTTTGTTTCATAATTTCATTTCCCCTTGCATTGATTTTGTCAGCCCCATGGCCCACGTGAAAAGTTGGTGCAAATAAAATGCGACCGCCGCAGCTGCAGCGCGCAACGCGGCGACTCATTGCGAACTAGAAGATCCGCAGAATATCGTTGATGGTCACGGCAATCATCAGGGCGAACACTAACGCCGCCCCGACGAGCGTCACCATGCCTTCCTTCTCTGCCGGCAGTGGTTTACGCCGAATGAGTTCCAGAAGGTTCAGAACCAGTTTACCACCATCGAGCATCGGAATTGGTAATAGATTCATAATCCCCAGGTTAAGCGACAGTGACGCAAGGAACCAGATGATGTTGTACAAACCACCCTTGGTTGCCTGACTGGTCATGGTGTAAATGCCGACTGGGCCCGCCAGTTTGTTCAGCGAGAAGCCGCCGGTGAACAGCGACTTGAGCGCGTCAAAAATCTGCACGGTGATGCTCCACGGCTCAGTGAACCCGAACTTAATCGCGTTCAGGAAGCCGTGATTGATGCTGCTGGTAATGCCAATCATGCCCGACTTCGGTGTCACCTTCACGGATTTTGTGTTGCCGCTGCGGTCCAGCTTCAGTGTCAGCTGACCACTCTTGTTCTTGCCGATTTCGGTTTGCAGTTCGGCAAAAGTATCCGTTGCGGTTCCGTTCACGGCGGTAATCTTATCGCCCGCCCGGATTCCGGCCATTGCTGCCGGTGAGCTGCTTTGAACGGTCCCAATCTGGTTGGATGTCGATGGTGTGCCCATTGCCAGCGCCAGCGCGAAGAACGCCACGATTGCCAGCAGGAAGTTGTTCATCGGGCCGGCGAAGTTCACGAGCATCCTGCGCCAGAGTGCAACGCTTTGGAACTGGACGTCCTCGGGCGCAATCTGCACCTCGGTCCCGTCGTTTTCGATGATTGTTGCGTCGTGGTCAATATGGTAGGTAACTTCCTGGCTCTCGTCCCCGTTCACGTAACCGGTGATGGTCAGGGCCTTGATGAGGTCACTGCCACTAACCTGGATTGGCACCCCGCCCTCAAGCATCAGTTTGTCGCTGGTGTTAATGCGGGTAACCTTCCCGGCGTCATTCGTAATCAGGCTGATCTGGGCCCCTGGTTGAATCGTGCTTTCGTCGTCCTGCCAGCCGGCCATGCGCACGTACCCGCCAAGTGGCAGGGCGCGAATCGTGTAGGCAGTGCCGCTGCGGCGCGTACCGAAGAGCTTCGGCCCCATCCCAATGGAAAATTCGCGCACCAAAATACCGGACTTCTTGGCGAAGAAATAGTGTCCGAATTCATGAACAATGACGATGGTCCCAAAAATGATGATAAACCAAATAATGGTGGTCATTTGCTACCTCCAGGAAGACTTTTAAACCAGCCCAAGCCAGTGGATCAGTGGCAGAACGAACAGCAGACTGTCAAACCGGTCAAGAATCCCACCGTGACCCGGCAGGATTTTGCCTGAGTCCTTCACGCCGTAGTAGCGCTTAAGCGCGGATTCAACGAGGTCACCCATCTGCCCCCAAATCGACAGAAGCAGGGCAACACCCAAAATGGTAATCATCTTGTGGCCGAGCGGAATGAAGCTGCTGTAGATGGCGGCAAAGATGACCGCGACCAGCACCCCACCGATGGAGCCTTCCCACGTCTTGTTCGGACTAATTGCAGGCCAGAGCTTGTGCTTACCGAATGCGCGGCCAAAGATGTACGCACCAGAGTCGGTCAGCCACACAATGAGCAGGGCAAACATCAGGAACGCAAAGCCCTTTTCGTTGCGCACAGCTGCCAGGTAGTGGAACCCGGTACCGATGTAGATGATGGACAGGGCAGTAACCCCGATGTCATCGTAGTTGGTCCGATTCTTGGTCGTTACCGTGATGACCAAAAGCAGTGCAATAATGAGCCCGAGCAGGTCGATGCGGCCGAGTGATTGCGGGAGCCAGTTGAAGAACCGGTCGGGCAGAATCATAGCCAACACACCGAGCCCGGCAACCAGCGCCTCCAGGGAGACGATGATTTTCTTCCGCATGATGAAAATTTCGCTCATCGCAACCAAGCCCAGAACGGCTGCGGCGACGTCAATCCAGATACCACCCCAGAACAAGATGGGAATAAAAATAATCAGAGCGATGACCGCCGTGATAACGCGTTGTTTCATTGATGATTTCTCCTTATTGGGACAAGTTTCCCGATTATTTCACTTTACCAAACCGGCGATCACGCGCGGCGTACTGCTGACAAGCCTCTAGTAGCGCCTGACCGTCAAAGTCGGGCCACAGTGTGTCGGTGAACACCATCTCGGTGTAGGCCAGCTGCCAGAGAAGGAAGTTCGAGATGCGTTCTTCACCACTCGTGCGAATGAGCAAATCTGGGTCCCCTAGTTCACCAAGTGGCGCGGTCATTAGGCTGCCCGCAATGGTCTTGTCGTCAATCGTGTCTGGGTCGAGTTCACCAGCAGCCACGCGGCGGGCAATGTCGCGCACCCCGCGGACGATTTCATCACGGCCACCATAATTGAGCGCGAAATTGAGCACCATGCCCGTGTTCTGGGCGGTATCCGCGATGGCCTTTTCGGTGGCCTTGCGTGTTGAATCCGGCAACTTGGTGATGTCACCCATCACCATCACCTTGACGTTCTGTTCAATCAGCTCGGGAATGAACTTGTTGAAGAACGTGACGGGCAAACTCATTAAGTAGGAAACTTCCTGCTGCGGCCGACCCCAGTTTTCGGTGGAAAATGCGTAAACAGTCAGGACCTTGATACCTAGGTCGCTCGCGGCGCGGGTGACCGTCCTCACTGTTTCCATTCCCTGCTTGTGTCCGGCAATGCGGGGCAAGAAGCGCTTCTTCGCCCACCGACCGTTCCCATCCATGATGATGGCAACGTGCCTTGGCACCCGGTCTGCTGGTATTTGGCCAGCAAGTGAATTATCCGTGCTCAAATATGTCCACCCTTTCAAACGTGTATTCTCTTAAAGCAGTTTAGCAAAAACGGGCCCGTAATGAAAGAGCAGCCCCCGCGGTGTCACCATTTCTGGGTCATGCGCGGAGGCTGCACTAGTTCGTAAAATCAATGGTTGAATTAGCCTTCCATGATTTCCTTTTCTTTGTCTGCGGCGATTTCGTCGATGCGCTTTGTGGCACCGTCAGTAACCTTCTGCGCTTCTTTTTCGAGGCGGTGCAGGTCGTCTTCCGTAATGTCGCCAGCCTTCTGTTGCTTCTTCAGGTCTTCGATTGCATCGCGGCGAATGTTGCGAATCGCAATCTTAGCTTCTTCAGAGTGCTTGCCGACTTCCTTCGCCAAATCGCGACGAGTTTCGGTCGTCAGCTGTGGTACGACAAGGCGGATAACCGTGCCGTCGTTCATTGGGTTAATCCCCAAGTCCGACGTCAAGATGGCGGTTTCGATGTCCTTGAGTGCTGACTTGTCGTATGGGTTGACCTGCAAAACGCGTGGTTCAGGAATCGTGATTGCCGCAATCTGTGGCAGTGGGGTTGGTGCCCCATAGTAGTCCACCGAGATGTGGGCAAGCAGTCCCGCGTTCGCCCGACCAGCACGAATGCCGGCAAGGTTCCGTTCGAGCGCTGCTTCAGACTTCTTCATTGTTTCCTGAGCGTGCTCAATTGCTACGTTAGCCATGCTTAGTTTCTCCCTTCGATCGTTGTGCCGACCTGTTCGCCGAGCACAACGCGTTTAATGTTCCCTGGTTGATTCAGGTTGAACACAACAAGAGGAATATCATTGTCCATGGACAAACTGCTTGCCGTTGTGTCCATAATCTTGAGGCCCTTGGTAATAACATCAAGGTGCGTCAGGGTTTCGAACTTAACGGCGCTATCGTCCTTGGCAGGATCAGCGGAGTAAACGCCGTCGACCCCGTTTTTACCCATCAGGATTGCGTCCGCGTTGATTTCAGCGGCACGCAAAGCTGCGGTGGTGTCCGTGCTAAAGTATGGGTTACCAGTCCCAGCAGCGAAAATGACAACGCGGCCCTTTTCGAGGTGCCGAACTGCCTTCCGCCGAATGTATGGTTCGGCAATCTGGCGCATTTCGATGGACGTCTGAACGCGCGTTGGCACGCCGACTGATTCGAGACTGTCCTGGAGTGCGAGTGCATTCATGACGGTCGCGAGCATACCCATGTAGTCCGCCTGGGCGCGTTCCATGCCGAGCTCTGCGCCGGTCTGTCCGCGCCACATGTTACCCCCACCACAGACGATGGCAATCTGGATACCAAGGTCGTGTACTTCCTTGATTTCCTTCGCCACATCCGTGATGACTGGTGGGTTAATCCCAAAACCGGTATTCCCGGCGAGAGCTTCCCCACTTACTTTCAGAACGATTCGGTTATATTTGGCCATTAATGATAAACTCCTCTTCTTTGCTGCAACCATTTTACCACAAGCAGACGGGGCAGGTCTAAAGAATGTGTACGCAAAAACGCGGGCAGCCCTGAAGACTGCCCGCGTTGCCGAATATTTTGCCGCACTTGTGACAAGGCATGTGCGTCAGTTTGGATCTGCCGAGTACGTGATGACCATGGCGAATTGGACCAAACCGCCGACAACAATCATGGCGATGGCAAGGTACAACCGCGCAAGTAAGTTCTCGTCGTACGGCGGCATGAACGGGATGACACTGCCAACGAGGATGAGCAGCGCCGCCATGTGGGCAAACAGGTCCGTGTGCTTTTGAACAATCAGGTATAACGCCAGCACCACGCCAACCACCAGAATCAGAATCATGACGGGATTATTCAGCTGCGTCACGTTCCCGCGCAGTCGGTTCAACCCGAGCTTAGAGATGTTGTGTTTGGCCCGGTAAAAAATATTGGCGGTGTCGTTCAGCTTGTAAAAGTTAAATTTGAAGAAAATCGCGGTGACCAGCGCAAACATGCCACCATAAGCAGCCGCACCGTACTTCAGAAGCCAATTCGATAATTGTTTTTTGTTCATATATGTACCCCGCTGGCCCTGCTTCTCACAGGGGCTCTAGTGTATGCGTAAAGATTAATAGTGACTGCATCGCCGCGCCGAACGTAATCAGTGCAATTGCCGCAAACACGCGCATCAAAATGTTCTCGTCGAACGGCGGAATCAGTGGAATCGCTGCGCCAATAACGACAATCAGACTCGCCAGCCGGACCAACATGTTGGTATGCCGCTGGAATAACACAATGATGCCGATAACAACTCCGAGAATCAAAACCCCAAGCATTATTGGATCCTTTATCTGCAGCTCATTGCCCACTAGCCGCGTGAGGCCGTACTTATGCACGTCCCACTTGGCGTTGTACATTGGGTCATCCGTATACTTGAGCTGGATGAAGTGTAGCTTGAAGAATACGGTCGTGACCGCGGCAAAGACTAACCAGTAAATCGGTAAGGCGAACTTGTAGAAAAAACCTAACCATGTTTTCTTAGCTGTGTTCATCTCAATCCCCCCTCCTGGTTACAATATGGCCGCCAGTTAGCTTGCAATCAACGCGGTGCGCGTTAATCCGGCAGCTCATTTTTTTGTCTATTATACTCGCGCACGCTCAGGCAGTACATCGATTTGTTAATATTTTTTCTGCAGGAGTTATGTTCGGCGCAGCGAGTTAATTACGCGCTGGAACCTGCTATTTTGGTGGCATGCATCCCAACAGCCTTGTCGAATAGGATGTCGGTCGTATCACACTCGCCAGTTTACTCAGCTTCAATCTGTTCTTCCGTGTAACACAAAATGTAACCATATCGTTTGTACCATTTATCAAAAGCAGTCACTATAGATAAACAAAAAAGCCATCACACCACCGTTTTAAACGGATATGGTGTGATGGCTTTTAATTAAATCACTACTTTAGTTGCCCATCTGTTCAGCAACTTCACTAGCGAAGTCGTTGCTCTTCTTTTCGATACCTTCACCAACAGCGAAGCGTTCGAAGCTAACAACCTTAGCGCCCTTGCTTGCAGCAAATTCGCCAACGGTCTTGTCGGAGTCCTTAACGAATTCCTGGTCAAGCAGAACAATTTCGGAGTACCACTTGTTCATACGGCCTTCGACAATCCGAGGGATAATCTTGGCTGGCTTGCCTTCTTGTTCGGTTTCCTTGGTGACAATACCCTGTTCGTGTTCAACTTCAGCAGCTGGCACGTCTTCACGGGAAAGGTACTGAGGGTTGATTGCAGCGATGTGCATTGCAATGTCCTTAGCAGTTTCTTCGTCGCCGCCCTTAAGCGTAACGAGAACGGCAATCTGACCGCCGTTGTGCAGGTATTCACCGAAGACACCATCGTCTTCCTTGGTTGCAAGTGCGAAACGACGAACACTGATCTTTTCACCAATAACTGCGGTCAAAGACTTAGCAGCCTGGTCGATGGTTTCGCCATCAAGATCAAGAGCAAGTGCTGCTTCAAGGTCGGCTGGCTTTTCAGCAGCAATCTTAGCAGCAACAGCATTAACGAAGTTTTGGAACTTGTCGTTGGATGCAACGAAGTCTGTTTCAGCGTTGATTTCAACAACAGCGGCGGTGTTGCCGTCGACTGCAATCTGTGCAAGACCTTCAGCAGCAATGTTGCCGCTCTTCTTAGCAGCCTTAACGAGACCGCGTTCGCGCAGAACGTCGATTGCCTTGTCCATGTCCCCATCAGCCTGAACGAGCGCTTTCTTAGCGTCCATCATGCCGGCTTGGGTCTTGTCACGGAGTTCCTTAACTTGTTTAGCGGTAATGGTAGCCATAACTGGCAGTCCTCCTTATATTTTTTGCGGCGAGCGCCAATTGAATGAGGCTCGGGGCAAAGATTAACTGAATTAATGCGAGCTGGGTGCAACCCCTGGGAGGGGGTACAAGGGGCTCGGTGGTTTAGTCGAGCTCCGTGGGGCAGAAGGTTGCGGATAACCACAAGCTGTCATTGATGGGAAAACCACCCATCAACGCCACCTTGCCGTTATTCCTCACCTTCTAACCGCCCCACTGCGCTCTGTGTTGTAGTCGAGCTCCGTGGGGCAGAAGGTTCCGCTCAGCCTGCTCCGCAAACTGATGGCAAAAACCGCCATCAATTCACGGAGCCCGCTGATGCTCACCTTCTAACCGCCCCACTGCGCTCTGTTACAAAAAAAGCTGCCCGGAGCACCAGGCCCAGACAGCTTATTTAATTACTGAGCGTTGTCGCCTTCAACAGCTTCAACGACGTCTTCCATGGAGTCAGACTTTGCAGCAGGTGCAGCCTGCTGGTCATCAGCCTGGTCTTCACCCTGACGGCCTTCGATGATGGCATCAGCCATCTTCGCGGTGATCAGGCGAACGGCGCGGATTGCGTCGTCGTTAGAAGGAATGATAACGTCGATGTCGTCTGGGTCGGTGTTGGTGTCGACCATCGCAACGATAGGAATGTTCAGCTTGTGAGCTTCCTGAACGGCAATCCGTTCCTTGCGTGGGTCAACGATGAAGAGTACGTCTGGGATGCGAGGCATGTCTTCGATACCGCCAAGGAACTTAGTCAGCTTGTCCTGCTGCTTCTTAAGAAGGGAAACTTCCTTCTTAGGCAACCGGTCGAAGGTACCATCTTCAGCCATCTTCTTGATTTCCTTGAGGCGCTTGATCCGGGTCTGGATGGTGTTCCAGTTGGTCAGCGTACCACCAAGCCAACGGTGGTTGATGTAGAACTGGCCGGCACGAGTTGCTTCTTCAGCAATTGCGTCCTGGGCCTGCTTCTTGGTCCCAACGAACAGGAATACCCCGTTGTCAGAAGCAACATCCTTCACGAAGTTGTAAGCATCGTCAATCATCTTGACGGTCTTCTGAAGGTCAATGATGTAGATACCGTTACGTTCCGTGAAGATGAATGGCTTCATCTTAGGGTTCCAACGACGGGTTTGGTGACCAAAGTGGACACCGGCTTCAAGCAACTGCTTCATGCTCAATACAGACATGATAAATCCTCCATAATATGGTTTTTTTCTTCTCGACGACTTCATCTTGCGGAAAGACTCTTCCGAGCACCGATTCTACAATCCGTCGTCAATGTAAGTTGTGTGTTTCACACACTTGACCAGTATACCTGAATGTTATTTACCACGCAATACCGTGGGCGCGTAAAAACTCTTCTTTTTGCGCGCGTGGCTGGTGCTTGAAGTGCCACTCAGCCGACAGCGCATCATGCTTGTTATCGAACTGCTCAAAATATAATAGTTTGACCGGCAGCCGGGATTTCGTGTACTTGGCCCCCTGCCCCGCGTTGTGGGCCGCCACCCGCGCGTGCACGTCGGGCGAGTAGCCACCGTAGAATGTTCCGTCCGCACACAGCAGAACGTAGAAATAATAGGTAGAAACTTCTTCAGTCATGGAGCTGCGCCGCCACTTCTGGGGTGTACTCACCATTTTCGCCGTACACAACAACGGGCGGCAAGATGCGGATGCCATCTGGTTTGCCACTTCGCCGCGTTTCGATTAACACCATGTTGGCTTCACGATTCGCCTTGGGGTGCACGAAGCGAATGCACTTGGGTGCCAGGTCATTCTGTTTCAGGGTGTGGAGTAATTCCTCCAGCCGGTCCGGGCGGTGGACGAAGAACGCCTTGCCGCCCGTCTTGAGCAATCCGCTTGCGATGCGCGCAACCGTGTCAAAGGTGGTCGTTAATTCGTGCCGGGCCAGGGCGAGCGCCGCGTTCGGGTTCTGCACATCCCCCGGGCGCACCTTGAAGTACGGCGGGTTGCAGGTCACCACGTCCACACTATCCTTAGCCACGTGATCCCACGTTTGCGCGAGGTCGATGTTGAGCACGTCCACGCGGTCCTCCAGGTGGTTGAGCAGGACGCTGCGCCGCGCCATATCCGCCAGGCGCGGCTGCAACTCAACAAGTGTAACGTTTCCCGCGGTTTTTGGCGCCACAAATAACCCTACCGCCCCGTTCCCCGCGGCCAAATCGACCACGCGGCTGTGCTTGCCGACCTCCGCGAAATCCGCTAATAGCACGGCATCCAGCGAAAACGCAAAAACATTACTGCTCTGAATAATCTTGATTCCCTTCGTCTGCAGTTGATCAATTCGTTCATCAGCTTCTAGCTGCACCGTTATTCCTCCGTTCGCATCGCCCTTCGCCTATGCTATAATTCAAGCATATAGTGTTTCGAAATGAGGCGAATCAATGTTTTACTCTTTTGCCCGGGGTTTGATCCGGATACTTGTGTGGTTGTTCAATGGCAACACACATTATGAAAATAGGGAAGCAATTCCTGATGGGCCATACGTTCTGGTTGGTCCGCACCGTACATGGTGGGACCCAATCATCTTCGCGCTTGCCGCATCCCCACGCAAATTTGCGTTCATGGCGAAAGCCGAAACGTTTCATAACCCAATCATACGCTGGATAATTAGCCATGCCAACGGTTTTCCCGTTGACCGTGCACATCCAGGGCCAAGCGCCATCAAGACGCCGGTCAAAATACTGCGTAAGGGCGACCTGTCCCTCATCATGTTCCCCACCGGTTCCCGCTATTCCAGCGAGATGAAGGGTGGCGCGACCATGATTGCCAAGATGGCGAAGGTGCCACTCGTGCCCGCCGTGTATCAGGGCCCGCTGAAGTTTGGCCAAATCTTCCTGCGCAAACGCATGACCGTTCGCTTCGGGGCGCCAATTGAGGTGCCCGCCGGTAAGCTGAACGATGACCTGTTCAAACAGGTCAACCAGTTAATGGAAGATGCGTTCACACAGCTTGACTACGAGATTGACCCGAACTTCAAGTACGTACCCGATACGCACAAATACGAAGAAGAAAAATCCAGCGGCAAGGTCTAATTATAAGCGCCCCGCACCCCAGCATTTTGACGATTACGAGTCGGCAAAAATCCGGTGCGGGGTTCTTTTTGTCTGCCCCTTGACTATCCCCCAAAAATGTTTAATGATTGGGCGCGACGTATGACCCAGATTGTTTGCACCCGAGCCATCAATCGCTTACACTTAAAATAACTATTTTGGTATACCAACTCTACTAATTGGTAACTTACCTTTGAAGAATCGAGGATTTTGGGATGGCAAAGTTGGAAACTCCCCGCACGACAAAACAGAAGCTAACCGTCGCTGGCTTGCTGGTGACACTCGGGGTGGTTTATGGCGACATTGGGACCAGCCCCCTGTACGTAATGAAGTCCATCGTTGCAGGAAACGGTGGCCTTGGCAGCATGACCCACGACTTTTTGGTCGGGGTTGTGTCGCTTGTGTTCTGGACGCTCGCAATTATCACCACCCTCAAGTACGTTATCATCGCCCTGCGCGCGGATAACAATGGTGAAGGTGGGATCTTTGCCCTGTACACGCTGGTGCGCAAACACGCCAAGTGGCTCGTGTATCCCGCACTGATTGGGGGCGCGGCGCTACTCGCTGACGGGATGCTTACCCCAGCGGTGACCGTCACAACCGCGATTGAAGGTCTGCATGGCCTCGCAATCGGCGGTCACGTCTGGATCAACAGCCAGCTGCAAGTCATCCTCGTGACCGTGGCAATCATCACCATCCTGTTCTTCATCCAGCGCTTCGGGACCGAATTAATCGGCAAGGGCTTCGGTCCAGTCATGACCATCTGGTTTGCCTTCCTCGGCATCATGGGGCTAATTGGCCTCAGCCGTGACTGGTCGATGCTCGCCGCGCTCAACCCGTACTACGCAATCAAACTGCTCATCAGCCCCGCCAACAAGATGGGGATTTTCATCCTCGGTTCAATTTTCCTGGCAACGACTGGGGCCGAAGCACTGTATTCGGACATGGGCCACGTTGGCCGCACCAACATTTACCTCACCTGGCCATTCGTGAACCTGACCCTCTTCCTCAGCTACTGTGGTCAGGCGGTCTGGCTTCAGGAAAACGCAGGGAACAAGGCCCTCGCCGGCGCTGCCGATTTGAACCCCTTCTTCGACAGCCTGCCTGCGTCGCTGCACCTGTTCGGGATTCTGCTGTCGACTCTCGCCGCAATTATCGCCAGCCAGGCACTCATCAGTGGTTCGTACACGCTGGTTGCCGAAGCGGTGAAGTTGCGCTTCCTGCCCCGGTTCCACATCATTTACCCAACCAAGTTCAAGGGGCAGCTCTACATCCCCGCAATCAATACCATCATGTGGCTTGTCTGTGTTGCCATTGTCTTCTACTTCCGCACCAGTGCCCACATGGAAGCAGCTTACGGGCTGGCAATTACGGTGACAATGCTGATGACGACCATCCTGCTGCACGCGTACCTGCGCATTCGCAAGGTCCCGTCCGCTCTTGCCGGATTGGTCTTCCTGTTCTTCGGTGCAATTGAAGTTGTCTTCTTCGCTGCCAGCGCCGCGAAGTTCTTCCATGGTGGTTACGTCACCGTGCTGATTGCCCTCGTCATCCTCGCCACGATGTACATCTGGCTTGTCGGTGGCCGGCTCCGCGACGATTATGCCTACACCAACACGCGTGTGGCTCTGCCCGCATACAAGCGCCAGCTGGATTCACTGCACACGGACAAAGAGCACCCGCTCTACGCCGACAACCTGGTTTACCTCACCGAGATTCAGGATGAACGCTTCGTCAAAAAGACCCTGCTCTACTCAATTCTGGACAAACGGCCCAAGCGTGCCGACGTCTACTGGTTCGTGACCGTTAACGTTACGGACGAACCGTACACGGCCGAATACACGACGGACACGTACGGCACCGACTACATGGTCAACGTCCAGCTCTACCTCGGGTTCCGGATGGAGCAGAAGGTCAACATCTTCCTGCGCCAAATCGTCAACGACCTGATGGAATCCGGGACGATCAAGCGCCAGCCGCAGAAGTACACGACGGTGCCCGGCCGCGATGTCGGTGACTGGTCCTTCGTCTTCGTGCGTGAGGAACTATCATCCGAAACGGCGATTAGCGGCTTCGACAAGGCCATCATTCAGGCCCGCATCTGGCTGCAAAAGCACACCGTGACCCCTGCCCGCTGGTTCGGACTGGAATACGCGGATGTGGTCGAAGAATACGTTCCCCTGATTCTGGGCAAAACCCGCAGCACGCACCTGCAAAAGATCAAGCGGCGCTAACGGGCACCGCCTGCACGCAACTAAATAAGCGTTAAGTTAAAACCCGTCGCGTTTGCGGCGGGTTTTCTTTGCCCTAGGTGGCGCGAGCAGTCAAAATGTGGCAAAATAAAATAGTTTTGTATTGTCACGAAATAAGGAGCCGTTTAAAATAATGTCATTTTGGAAACGAATCTTCGCCAAAGCGGACGTGCAGGCCGCCACATCTGCTGATCACCAACTGATTCGGAGTTTGCGGACGCGCGACCTGATTGCGCTCGGGATTGGGGCGGTCATCGGGACCGGGATCTTCATCCTCCCTGGGACGGTTGCCGCAACCACCGCGGGACCCGGCATCTCAATTTCCTTCATCCTCGCCGCGATTGTCTGCAGCCTGGCCGCGATGTGTTACGCCGAGTTCTCGTCGGCGCTGCCCGTTGCTGGTTCCGCGTACGCGTACGGGAACATCGTGTTCGGCCAGATTGTCGGCTGGATCATCGGTTGGGCACTCATTCTGGAATACATGTTGGCCGTTGCCGCCGTGTCGACCGGTTTTTCCGGCTACTTTGCCAGCCTGCTCAGTGGCTTTGGGCTGCACATTCCCGAAGCACTGAGCGGCCCCTTCAACCCGGCAGCCGGCACGTACGTGAATATCGTCGCGGTAGCCGTGGTCCTAATCATCGGCCTTCTGCTTAGCCGCGGCATGCGGACCTCAATGGTGGTCTCGCGGCTGATGGTGCTGGTCAAAATCGCCATTATCTTGCTGTTTATCGCCGTGGGGATTTTCTTCATCAAGCCAATGAACTGGCACCCCTTCACCCCGTTTGGCATGAAGGGGGTCCTGGCCGGGGCGGCCACCGTCTTCTTCGCCTACCTGGGTTTTGACGCGGTCTCCGCGAGTGCACCGGAAGTGGTGAACCCGCAAAAAACGCTCCCGCGTGGTATTATCGGCACCCTCATCATCGCGACCATTCTGTACGTTGCCGTTGCCATCGTGCTCACCGGGCTGGTCAGCTACACCAAGCTCGACGTGGCTAACCCCGTTTCGTTTGCCCTGCAACTCATCCACCAACCCAAGCTCGCCGGCGTGATTGCCATTGGGGCGTTGGCGGGGATGTTCACGATGATGCTCACGATGATCTACAGCTCAAGCCGGCTGGTCTACGCGATTGGGCGTGACGGCCTGCTGCCCAAGTGGTTCGGCCACGTCACAAACGGACTGCCCGAACACTCCCTGTGGACGGTCACCATCATCATCGCAATCATGGGCGGGTTCATTCCGCTCGACCAACTGGTGAACCTGGTCAACATCGGGACCCTGATTGCCTTCGCCTTTGTTTCCATCGGCATTATTCCGCTGCGCCGCCACAAGGACATCGACAACAAGGGTTTCAAGGTGCCTGGCTACCCAGTTGTCCCCATTCTCTCGTTTATCTTCTGCCTGATTTTCATGTCGCAGCTGAGCGTTGAGACCTGGGTCATGAGTGGTATCTGGTTCGCATTCGGCCTGATTGTGTACTTCACGTATGGGTACCGCCACAGCCAAGACTAAATAAAAAGTGGGACCGAGACATAATTCGGTCTTAACAAAATAATCCGACTGAACTTCCAAGCTTTTCTTGGATAGTTCGGTCGGATTTTTCTGTATCTGTACCTTTTTAGTGCAATTTGGCCAAAGTTGAGGATTAAGTGTACAACAAATAGACCCCCAATTAATCAGATTTTTTAGTAGTTGTGGTCTGATTGTTGTTATACTGTTTATACGGCATGGCGGCGTCTCGCTTTCATTTGTTTTTTCGTTGAAATTAAGGTTAGCAGAGATACGCTTCTGTACCTACATAAAAAAGCTCTGGGAATCCGAAACATTCGGATTCTCAGAGCTTTTTACGTGGACCGAGAGTTATGTCTCGGTCCCACTTTTTTTGTTCTATTTTAAGCCGGCTTTGCGCCGCACCTTCACCAAGATGATTACATCGCGAATTGCGAGGATGGCCCAGCAGATCACGATAAACAGTAAAAACTTTTCGGTCTTCCACACGCTGAAAGACGAGTAGCCGATAAACAACAGCATCGCGGCATCAATTAATGTATCACTGACACCAATCTTCGTCGTGGCAGCGCTGGCTCTTTGCACAGAGGAAACCATCCAGAAGATGAGGAGAATCACGCACAACCCGAGCATGATTGTCCCCACCACCGAATCACCCAACATCCAGTTAAGCAGCAACCCTGCCGCAACAATCATAAATGGTATCCAGTCCCAAACTGTCCGTACCATCAAACCCAACCCCTTTGAGTACAACTTATTTATCAGTTTTGCTGTCCTTGCGCGCCCGGTAATACAGGAAAATATCTGCACCCACGGTCCCGATGACAAAAATCACCCCACCGGCAATTGCCAGGACGCTGGAACCGCCACTGAACACGCCAACCATCATCACGATGACAATCAGGATGTCGAAATTCACACGGTGCTTGGCTTGCTTAAGCGGCATCACCGGATTGCGGCGCGCCCAGTCGACGTAAAAACCGCCGTAAAGGACGGCAAACGTGTAAAACGCAATGGGTGCCGTATTTGCCCCCGCGAGAATCCACCAGAAGAACGCCACCATGGCGAGGATGCTCAGAATCGTGGGTGCGTTCTTCTTGCGACTATTATCTGCAGAATTTTTCATTTGAAGCTCCAATCTATTGTCCAATAATGCGTTTACATTAGCATAAGACAATTGGCCAGGTAACTCAAGTCAAGTTTGACGACGCGCCCCCTGTCATAGCTGACCCCGTTTGCCCATCACCACCAGCGTTGCCGCGTCCTGGATTAGGTTGAGGCCAAAAACAAGCACAAAGAACAAGAACAACTGGCTTAAATCACGATAAATTAACGCGCCCAGCCCGCTATTCACGACCAGAAACAGGTTCACCCCCGCACTGAGCGCCGCCCACACCGGTTCGGACTTGTTCGGCACGCGCCAGCTTAACACCGCCACGGCGATGGCCAACAATCCGGCGACAATGATGCTCACGGTGCCCAACAAATGGCTGCGGTTCAGCAAGTGCAACCCAATCGCCACGGCCTCAGCCAATACGACCCAACCCAACTTTTTCAATGGATCCACCTCACTCCAAAACTAACTGCAACCCAATTAATACTCAGCTAGCTGCCGGTCCAAAAAGCGCCGCATCGCAACGTTGCCCGTCGCCGACACGTCTTGCCCCGCAACCTCTGCCCACCAAGTCGCATCCTCATCTGCGAACGGGTGCGCGATGCTTTCACACTGAAAGACCCAGACATCGTCATCAAACTGAGCGGGAACCGCCCGCTCAACTTGCTGCAACACCGTCGCGTAGGTTTGCCGCGGCTGGACCTTGATTGCCCGCCAAAACGCCTGCGTGGCCTCGGTGAATGCCGCTTTCTCCGCGGCATCGGCAGCCTCCAGTTCCGGCTGCATGCTCTCCAGTTCAGCGGCTGCCCGCGCATCATTGGCCAACGCCTTTTCCATGATGACCGTCAAGACCGCATTGCGCTCGGGCGTCACCCGGTCATCAGCGTGGACGCTGAGCCAACCCGCACCGTCCATCTCACCGTTAATGTCCACCAGCTTCAAACTGCGGACACTGATGCCCCACATTTTACGGGAAAAATCGATATCATCTGCAAGGTCGCGGCCAGTAATCTGTGCAGCCAATCCTGAAGTTTCCAGGCCCTCGACCTGCTCTTCGAACGTATCCTGGACGGCGGCCACCAGTTGCGCGTAGGTGCCCGTGAAATCCGGTAATAGCGCCAGTAGTTGTCGCACCACCGCAGTGAATAAACTCATCTATCGAGCACCCCCTTACTTCTTCTGTGTCAACGCCGCATTCTGCACGCCACCCTCGACCGTGCCGGTTGTGCCACTGACGCGCGCCTTGAAGCTAACCTGGTCGCCAGCCTGCATGAATGGTGCAAACGGGTCGGACTTGGCACTGACCGTGTAGACAATCTTCTTGCCCGAAAGCAGGAAACTAATGTAGTCACCGTTACGGCTGACGCGCAGGATTGCTCCGCTGACCTTGGTCAATTTGCCGGCACCAGAACCACTGGCAGTTGTCGCACCGAAGAGGGCCCGATATTTCGCTAGCGTGTCGGTGGCGTCACTGCCCGTTGCCACGGTGTCCTGAGTCCCGTTCCCGGATGCGAGCAGGTAGACGTATGAACGGAAAGCGTGGCTAGAATCGAGCATTGAAACAACCCACGTTGGCCGCCCGTCAATCCGGTACAGCATTGGCATTTTCGGCTGCCAACCCGTTTGCTTCATCATGTCCTTCGCGAGCTTTTGCGCCCGGTCCGGTGTCATCGCGTCCTTGTTCTCGCGGTAGTAATAGCTCTTCCCGGTCGCCGCGTCGGTGAAGGCGTAACCCATCACTGAAGTTTGGCTGGAACGGGCTGAGGTCAAGGCTTCGAGGTAGTAAATCTGGTTGCCATACTGAACCGGCGTTACCTCATCGCTGTCGCCTTCAGTCCCGCTACCGGTAACGGCAACCATCACCCCATTGCGCGCGCCACCAATCCCGTTCGCATTCCACCAGCCGTTGCGTTCACGTGCCCAGGCGTCGACCTGTGATGCGGCGGTGCTTGGATCCAGTGCGACGTCGAGCCACTTGGGCTTGCTGGCGAGGTTCTTGTAGACTTTGGCCGCCCCGGTTTCCGCATTGATGGTCACGATGGCCTTCTTGCGGAAGTCCTGCCGGTTAGTCACACCGTAGCGGTGCACGAGCGTGGCCACGTAGTACGGCGTGCCCTGCTCATCAACCTCCAGCTGTGGGGTGTTGTTCATGAGCACGTAACTGCTGAGGGCCGAGTGTGCGTACATGAGCCGCCGCACATCCTTACTGAAGAACGCCGCGGGGGTGTAGTACATGCTCTTCTTCACAAACTTGGGCTGGGCCGTTTTGCTGGTGGCATCCACCGCAAAGTAACCGTCAACCTTCTTGTAGCGCATGAAGCGGAAGAAACTACCGTCGAAGTCGATGGGCGCGATGTAGGTCATCTTCTTGTGCAGAATCTGCACACGCACGTGGCTGACATCGTACACGTTCGCGTTCGGAATGTTACTGAGTGAGTTGTTAATCTGGGTCAGAACGGTTGCCGGCGTGTTCACAACGGGTACTTCCTTGTTCTTCCCCGAAACCACGGGCATTGGCGCCTTGGCGGTCGACGTGTCCGCGGCCACTGGGGCCAAATTGGCGACCTTCTTGGCTTCCGACACGTTCAGCGCGGCGAACACAGCAATGGCCACAACTGCCAGGGCAACACCCCAGCCGGCAACCTTGCCGAACACGCTGGCGTTCAAGCGGCGACTCGGCGTGACGTCGCGCCTTGATACCTTCACCTTGCCCTGCTCAACAGACACCTTGGGCATCACGGCGTTCACCGCAAAGCCCGCCTGCAGCACGGCCGCCACGACCAGCGATACGAGGTTACTGATCACGGTGTAGGACATACTTGGTTCCGGCAGGACGATGTAGACCCATCCATAGCACAGTAGCGCCAGGATGATGAAGACACCTAGGTCCCACATCGCGCGTTTTTTGTGGCCGGACATTAATAGGTTAATAATGCCCCAGATAAACACGATTACCCCAAGCGCGGTGAACCGCAAAGTAATCTCGGCAAACAATCCAAACATTTTTCTTCCTCCGACGCGGAAATATTCCGCCAGCTACTGAAGTTCCAGCTTGATGGTCAAAACCGGATACCCTCTTAAGGAATAGTTTAAACTTTTCCGCTGAATGCGCCTACGTCTTAGGGCCGATTTTACCAAAATGCCCCGGCAAGTCTGTCCTTGCCGGGGCGTTTAGCCAACACATTAAAGTAGGTAAACCTTCACCTCAAACCCGCGCAAAATCGCGCCCGCATCGGTATCGTAGTTGCTGAGGAGTAGCTGACCATTACTGCGGGCGACCGGCCGCTCCTGGGTTGCCGCCGTGAAGTTGGCCACCACCAGCAGCGTCTGGTCATCTAAGCGGCGCCGGTATGCCCAAACCTGCTCGTCTTCCGGGTTCAGCAATTCGTAATCACCGTGCACGATGATCGGGTACTGACGCCGCAAAACGTTCATTTGTCGGTAGAATGCAAAAACCGAATCCGGGTCCCCCACCTCATGGGCCGCATTGATGGTGCGATAGTTGGCGTTCAGGCCAATCCACGGCGTCACGCCCGCCGCGGTGAAGCCGGCGTTCGGCGCAGCGGTCCACTGCATCGGGGTGCGCGCGTTGTCGCGGCCCGAATGGTGAATGCCCGCCAGCATTTGCGCCGCGGTCAGCTCGTGTTTGTCCGTCACCAGCTCCTGGTACGCGTTCAGGATTTCGATGTCGCGGTAGTCGGTGATGGATTTGAAATTGGCCGGGTTGGTCATGCCGAGTTCCTCGCCTTGGTAAATGTACGGTGTGCCCTCCATGAAGTGCAGCACCGCCCCCAGCATCTTCGCCGACTGCACGCGCCACTTTGCGCTGTCATCACCAAAGCGCGAGACCACGCGCGGCTGGTCGTGGTTGTTCCAGTAGAGCGAATTCCACGCGTGGCCGTGCAGGGCAACCTGCCAATCGCTCATAATTTGCTTGAGGCGCACCAGGGAAAATGGGTGGACCACCCAGCGGCCGTACTTGGCGTCGAGGTCAACGCCGAGGTGCTGGAAGGTGAACACCATGTTCAGTTCATCCGCTGTGTAACCGGCGTACTGCAAGGCCTGCTCCGGCTTCACGCCCGGGGTTTCCCCCACCGTCATCACGTCGTAGTCTTGAAGCACGCGCTGATGCATCTCCTGCAGGTATTCATGAACGTGCGGCCCGTTTGCCACTGGCCGGTGGTCACCGGTAAAATCCGCGGTCTTCGAGATGAAATTAATGACGTCCATCCGGAAACCGTCAACACCCTTGTCCAGCCACCGCCGCATCATGGCGTAAACGTCATTGCGCAGTGCCGGGTTGCGCCAGTTCAGGTCCGGCTGCTTCTTTGAAAAGAGGTGCAGGTAGTACTGGCCCGTGGTCGCGTCCAGCTGCCAGGCCGAGCCGCCGAATCCGCCCTCCCAGTCATTGGGGGCGTGCCCGTCAACCGGGTCGCGCCAGATATAATAGTCCCGGTGCGCATTCACGCGCGACTTGCGGCTTTCGATGAACCACGCGTGTTCGTCACTCGTGTGGTTCACCACTAGATCCATGATGATTTTCAGGCCCAGCGCATGGGCCTCCTTCAGCAGCGCATCAAAATCCGCCATGGTGCCGAATTCGGGATTAATCGCCTCGTAGTCGCTAATGTCGTAGCCGTTGTCATCGTTCGGCGTGGCGTAGATGGGGTTGAGCCAAATCACGTCGACGCCCAGGTCCTTAATGTAACCAAGGCGCTGACGGATGCCGTTTAAATCCCCGATGCCATCGTTGTTGCTGTCCTGAAACGACCGCGGATACACCTGGTACACCACCGCGTTTTGCCACCATTTATCCACGCTTTTACCTCCACTAAAATAGCCTAGCGTCACCGGTGAATGGTGACGTTAGGCTTATCTTAAGCGCTTAAATTGTTTCGGGCAAGCTGTTTGGTATTAATGATTCTGACTGTTGTTCAATTTTTTTACCAGCCGGTTCGGGCTTGCCGAAATAGTAGCCCTGAACAAACCTGACGTTCAGTTTGCGTGCCAGCTCCAGGTCCTCGTCGGTCTCGACGCCTTCAAGGATGAAGTCCAAATTATTCTTCGTGGCCAGCTCGCGCCAGAACTTCACGCGTTCGTAGAGTTCCTCATTGGACATCGACTTGCGCAGGTTCTGCATCGCGAACTTCATGCCGTTGATGTACGGCAGCGACCCCTGAACTAGTTCAATCGAGTTGTCACTACCAACGTCATCAATCAGAATGTCGACGTGTGCGGCACGGTAAATTGAACTGATGCGCCGCGTGGTTTGGGAGTCGGTCAGGTTCGTGATTTCAACCGTTAACTTATCCGGGCCCTCGGGGCTCTCGGCGAATTGCGTGAGCGCATCGGCGACCTCCATATCCTCGAACTGGGCGGCGGTCAGGTTCATGTTGAAGCTTTGCAGTTTGGTCCGGCTCATGAAGTCCCGCAGCAGTTAAATCTGCATCCATGCCGGTAGTTCGAACGAGTCGGGCAGAATCCAGCGCTTCTGAAGCGGATCAAACGCCCGGAGCAAAAGCTCGTGGTAGTACTTCGGCTGACCAGTTGCCTCGATGTCGTACACACCCTGACCGAAGTAGCTGTAATCGGCCAGCCGCTTCTCCAGGTTCTCGGACCCGGAGACCACGGTCTTGTCGAACACAATACTATCGCGGCCGTGGCGCTTGCTAATCGACAGGGCATCGTCGGCGCGCATGTAGACGTCGTTGATGCTCCGGTCGCTGTCGCGCACCTCGGTGACCCCGATGGACGACGTTACCGCGATGTTGTTTTGCTCAAACTGGAATTCCTGCTTGCGGATTGCCTGCCAGCAGCTGGTAATTGCCGTCACGGCCTCAGCCTTGGTGCGGTCAGTGAACACAAAGTTGAACTCCTCACCAGTAATGTGAAAAACGCGGTACTTCAGGTGGGTGCGCGTCAGGGTTTCGTTAATGGTGGTGGTGACCCCAATGAGCACAGCGTTGCCGGCAAGGTGGCCGAAGCGCGTGTTAATCTGCTTGAAGTTGTCCAGGTCCATCGTCGCAAATATAAAGCCCTTGTGGTCCTTGCGCACCGTCGCAAACATGGATTCAAGTTCGTGCTGGTGCTTGGCGTAACTGTTCTGCTGACTACCTCGTTCATAATCGGCCAGCCGCTCAATTTCCCGGGCGCGCTGATCTTCCTGGAATTGCCGGAGCCAGTAACCGAGAACGAATGCGAGCATGCACGTGAAGAGGAGCACCGCCTGCGTTTTTTCACCGGCAGAATAGAAGCCACCAGCCGTCAGTGTTGGTGCGGTGAACCAAAACAGTCCGGATTCGATTGCCGCAACGCCAATGCCGGCTGCCCAGTGGCGCATGAAGAACTCGCCGCGCGTTTTGAGGAAAACTGCCACCCCAAAGAACACGACTAGGCCAACTAGTGCTTGAGGGCTGAAGAGGTTCTGCCGGTGCTGTAAGTACCAGGCGATGACCAGTGCTAGAAACTGGCTCCCCACCTCAATCTTGCTGAACCCGGCAAAAAGTAGCGGCAGCAGCATCACGAACAATGCCCAGTTAATGTACATAATGGCTGCGTCATTGTGAACATAGTAGATGGCACACAGCTGGATGAACAGACCAACCAGGGCGGTCAGGATGAACAATTGCAGCCGCAGGGTCATGCGGCGGTCACGGTTATCAGCTTCGTTTTCGTGAAAATCGACCCATATCCGGTGGTAATACTGGATAAAGCCAATTCCGAAAAAGCATTCAACCATGGTCCGCATGATGAATAACGGAAGTGCTTCAAAAATTTGTAAACTAATCATACTTGTTTCCTATCTTTTCAGAAAATCCATAACGTCAGAACCGTATAATTCTACCACAATGACATTGCGATTATAGCAAAGCGCACAAGTAAATATTACAATGTTTTCAAACTTGCCGTGTGCTGCGATGCAGGCTTTCAAAAACCAGGCATTGCTTGCGTGTAGTCACCCTTAATTATACTCATAATTTTTGAGCGTGACACAAAAAATATTGAGTCATCATTCTGCACGTGACGGTTCGGTAATCGCCTGGTAACGGCTAGTCCCCAGCTTCGTGCCCAAAATTACGCAAAAAAAGCGATGAGCCAACCGGTAGTTTTCCGGTTGGCCCATCGCCATGCATATATTAGGTAAAAGCTGCAACTAGTTCAGCGTTGCCGCCCCTGTTTGCAGTTCGTACATATCGTAGTAACGGCCCTTGGCGGCGATTAACTCGTCGTGCGTGCCGCGCTCAACAATCCGGCCGGCATCGAGCACCAGAATCAGGTTGGCATCGCGAATGGTCGAAAGTCGGTGGGCAATCGCGATTGTCGTGCGACCCTTGCGCAGGCGCTGCAGACCTTCCTGAATGAGGCTTTCGGTTTCCGTGTCGATGTTCGCGGTCGCTTCGTCCAGAACGAGGACCTTGGGGTTAGTCACAACCGTGCGGGCGAAGGAAATCAGTTGCCTCTCGCCGGAACTGAACTGTGTGCCCCCTTCAATAACGCGGGCGTGGTACTTGTCCGGCAGCTTCTCGATGAACTCGTCGGCCTGCACGAACTTCGCGGCCGCCTCCACGCGTTCGTCGGAAATGCTGTCGTTGAACAGACGGATGTTGCTGGAGATATCCCCGTAGAACATGAACGAGTCCTGCAGCACCAGCCCCAGCTTCTTGCGCAGTTCCGCCATCGGGTAATCGCGAATATCCTTGTCGTCAATCAGGATTTGCCCCTCGCCGAATTCATAGAAGCGCATCATCACGTTAATGATGGAGCTCTTCCCGGAACCGGTGTGCCCGACCAGCGCGACGGTTTCGCCCGGATTGGCCACGAAGCTGATGTCGTTGAGAATCTTGTGGACGCCATCGTAGGCAAAGCTAACGTGCCGGAACTCGATCTTACCCATCGTGATAGTGGCATCCGCTCCAGGATTTTGCTGCGGCGCGTATTCTTCGTTGTCCAAAATACGGAACATGCGGCTACCGGCGACGACCCCGTCCTGCAGGAACGTCAAGTTATCCATCATGTTCGTCATTGGGTTGAAGAAGTTGGCAACGTAGGTCGTGAACGCGTAAACCATGCCGGCTTCAACAAAGCTGTGCATGCTCATCAGCCCAAAGGTGGCAAGGACCGCCACCAGTGCCAGGCTGTAGAGCAGGTTAATCATCGAACCGAGCAGCAGTGAGTTCGTGCGAATCATCGCCTTGCGACTGCGCAGGTATTCCTCGTTGGTTGCCTCGAATTCGTCGCTGATCCGCTTTTCTTGCCGGAACTGCTGAATAATCGCAATCCCTTCAATTGATTCGTTCAGCTTCGTGTTCAGTTCCGACAGCTTCTCGCGCATGTGCCGGTAAACCCGGCTTGAGTAGTGGTTGTAGTACCACACAGCCAGCAGCAGCACCGGCAGGAACGCCAGCACCATCAGGGCCACTTTTGGCGCCCACTTGAACATCACCACAAAGGAGCTGACAACGGAGAACAGCCCAACGATGATGGTCAGCCAGACGTTCCAGAAATCGGCCAGGGTCGCGGAGTCGTTGGTTACCCGCGACACGATTGAACCGGCTGGCGTCTGGTCAAAGTAACGCATGCCGAGTTTTTCGAGCTTCTTAAACAGTGCCCGGCGTAAATCTTCCAGCCCACGTTCGGCTCCCATCTGGAAGGCAAACGACTGAACGAACTGCGACAGGGCCTTCAGGATGGTGCCGAGGGCGTACAGTGCCGCCACACTCAAGATGATGGTGACAGTGGCACTCTTGTTGGTCAAATACCGGTCCATGTATTCCTGCAGGATGTACGGCAGGAGAATGTTCATGCCGGCGAGACCCGCAGCGCCGAGAATGGCCCCGATGAATTGCTTCTTGTACGGCAAGGCGTATTTCATCAGGCGGCCCATGATGTGAACCTGCTGCTTGAACGGAATGCTTTGGGCCCACGCGGACTTATTCTCATTGGCCATTCGAATCACCTTCAATCTTACTTTCTAGTTGTTGCAGGTCCCACATCTGGGCGTACCAGCCATTGTTGGCCAGCAGCTGTTCGTGAGTCCCGCGATCGATGACGCGTCCTTCTTGCAGCACCAGAATTTCATCGGCGTGCATGACGGAACTCAGCCGGTGGGCGGCGATAATCGTCGTCTTGTCGGCGCGGTCGTGACGCATGTTTTCCAGAATTTCTTCTTCAGTCTTCGCGTCAACGGCAGACAGGGCGTCGTCCAGAATCAGCAGCTCTGGGCCATTGATGACGGCCCGCGCGATTGCCAGCCGCTGCTTTTGACCACCAGACAGGCTGACCCCACGTTCACCAACCATCGTGTCGTAACCTTCACTGAACTTCAAGATGTCATCGTGCACCGCAGCGTCACGCGCGGCACTTTCGATTTCGGCACTCTGCTTGTTATAGGAAGAAAAACGAATATTGTTGGCAACGGTCGTGGAGAACAGGAAGTTGTCTTGAGGAACGTAACCAATCGAATCCAGCAGCGCATCCAGGGTGTACTCCTTGATGTTGTGCCCACCGAACTCGATGAAGCCCTTGTAGTTGTCGAACTCACGCAGGAGGAGCTTGAAAATCGTGCTCTTCCCCGCGCCGACCTTCCCGACAATCCCGAGCGTCTTGCCGGCGCGCAGGGTGAAGTGGACGTCCATGAGCGCGTTCGTGTCGTCATCGGGGTAGCAGAATTGGTCCACGGAGTAGCGAATATCGCCATGAGCTGGTTCGCTGATTGCCTTCGGGGCCTCGATGATGGTACTGCGTTCAGCGAGCAGCTTGGCCACCCGGTCGTAGGAGGCATTCCCACGTTCCAGGATGTTGAACAGTCGCCCAATCGCGAACATTGGCCATACCAGCGCCGCAACGTAAGACACAAACGAAACCAGTTGGCCGATTGAAATCTGGTTGTGCAGCACCAAGTACCCACCATAGATGATGGTAATGACGTAGGTCAGCCCCATGATGATACTGGTGGTTGGGTCAAACAGCGAGTCGATGAAGTTCACGCGCTTGTTGATCTTGATGTTGCGGTCAACGATATCGTCGAAGTCCTGCGCGTCTTCTGCCTCCTGCCCGAACGTCTTGATGACCTTAACCCCGGAAACAGATTCCTGGGTTTTGTCATTCAGCCTCGAGAAGGCCGCCTGGGCTTCAGTGAAGGAGTCGTGCAGGCGTTTCCCGAGCATGCGGGCCATGAGGGCAAGCAGCGGCATTGGCAGGATGGCAACGATGGTCAACCGCCAGTCAATCAGGGTGACCATCGCAATCAGCGTGGTCCCCCCCGTGATGATGGAGTCAAACATCGTCAGCACCCCGGCACCCGCGACGTTTTGGATCGCGTTCAGGTCGTTCGTGGCGTGCGCCATGAGGTCCCCCGTCCGGTGCTTCTGGTAAAAAGTGGCGTCCATCTTCATGAAATGCCAGAATAATTGCGTCCGCAGCGTGCGTTCCAGTAAGGCGGCACCGCCCCAGATGGCGACACGCCAGGAAAAGCGGAACACGTACTGCGCGACCCCGGCAAACAGCATTAATGCCAGCCAGAAGACGAGCTTGTGGGCCGTGACCGCGTGGTTATTCATCGCGTCAACCATCGTCCCGATGATCTTCGGTGGAATTAGGTTAACCAGCGCAACCAGGAACAGCGCCAGGATTCCCAGCGCGTATCGTTTGCGTTCTTGGCGGAAATACCAACCAAGTTTTTTAAATATTCCCATCGCTTTTTCCTTTCATTCTCTCCGTTATTAATAGATTCACTTGACTATCTTAGTGTTTTGTTAACTATTGGGCAAGGGGCGCCAGCAAACTTCCCGCGGACACTTCACATTATTGTCCGTTGCTGAATAGTAAGTGCCCCCGTCTACCCGTTATTTTCTCCTGCGCCAAGGCATACAAAAAGCCGCCAACATCTGTGTTAGCGGCTCAGGCAGTCATTAGAGGGTGCGCACTTCCGCATTGCGGTCGTGTCGTCCCCGAAGTGTAATTACTTACTCTTCTTCTGGCTTGCTTTCATCTGATTCATCATCTGGTTCAGCTTCTTCTGGGAAGGCTTCTGCCCCATCTGCATCATCATTGTGCGAATCATATCCTCGTTAACAGGAGGGTTGTCCTCAAAGTACTTCTTCATGTATGCGCGCGCGCCGAAGAACCCAGCGGCACCACCGGCAAGAATACCGATTACTAATCCTAGAAAAAACATTCCCATGTTGAAAATCCTCCTTATAATTCCGTCTCTAATTATGCCTGAAATGACGGCGTTTGCAAAGACCTAAATTAACTATTTATCCCGCCAGCCGCGTTTTTTCTGCAGGTGAACCAACTTTTCGGGTGTAATTTCGTTTCCTTGCTTATCGAAAAACTGGGTGGTCTCAACCTGCTGCTTGAACCCGGCACGAAAATCGGCCAGGTAAGCCTTGCGCAACTCCGCCTGTTCAGCGAGTTCCGCCGCGGTCAGACCCTCAGTCTTCTTCTTGCGGGCTAATTCATTAATGCGGTCAATTCGTTCTTGTGGTTGTGATGCCATAATCCAACCTCCAAATCGTGTTTTGGGTAAAATAAAAGCCAAGCAAGGCTGTGCCCCACTTGACTCCTAAAAAGTATCTTAACGACGCTTTTCCTTGATACGTGCGGCCTTACCACGAAGTGCGCGCAGGTAGTACAGCTTAGCACGACGTACAGAACCGTGGCGGATAACTTCAATCTTTTCAACACGTGGGGTGTTTACTGGGAAAGTACGTTCAACGCCGACACCTGAACTGATCTTACGAACAGTGTAGTTGGCAGAAACGCCGGTACCGCGACGCTTGATAACGACACCTTCAAAGATTTGGATACGTTCGCGTTCGCCTTCAACGATCTTGGCGTGAACACGGACAGTGTCACCAGCGCGGAATTCTGGAATGTCATCGCGCAGCTGGGACTTGGTAATTTCGTTGATAAGTAAGTTCATTGGTACTTCTCCTTTGTCGACATTCATCCACGCTCCAGCGCCAGCGGAATATCGCTTTTATTTTGTGGGAATCCACAAGCAGTAATTATAGAGGAAACCTAGGCTAATGTAAAGCACGGAACACATTTGCACGCCCTGGCTTCAGATCTTCTATTAATAGGAACTAGGCGAATCATAACACTTCTGACCAAGGTCTGCATAAACCGCAAAAAAATAACCACATTTTCGCTGATTTTCAGCCGAATTCTGCTTAGTTTCACGTATATTTATCCAGATAATACAATGTTCTTGCATTTTATGATTGGTACCATGCTTTCCATGTAAACTTTGTGGTTGAGCAAATTGTTCGGGGACCTTTGTTTGTAGCACAAATAAAATGATAAACTTACGTGCATAACAATTGACTTACTAAACATCCATGATAGAATGAAATAGTTTGTGCTACATAACGCCGAACGACCGCAATTATCGGTTTGGGGACCGGGGCCGTAACGACGCTCATAATCTTGATATGGGGAGTAATTGCATTGCGATTCTTTGGACAGCCGAAGTACCACCTAACCGATCCATCAGGTACCCCCATCGGGTACGAACTCTTTGTGCGCGAGTGGCGCAATGACCGCTGGGAATTACCCACGGACTTTGACGCGCTGACGACCAGTCAGATTTACCGGTTGCTTAGTCAAACGGTCGGCGCACTACCCCAAGACACCGAACTCGTGTCGTTTAACCTGGAGCAGAGCCAATTCATTAATCCGGATTTCACCGACATGGTGGCCAATGTGCAGGCCGAAACGAACATCAAAATCTACACTGAACTGACCGAGCGCAGCAATCCCGCCATCAGTTCGGCTGATTTGGTGGCTGGTGCCCGCCGCTTCCACGCCCGTCATCTGAAGGTGTGCATCGACGACGTGGGCACCGACGCGCACTCCCCTGCGCTGGTCGAGCTGCTCAATCCATACGTGGATGAGTACAAGTTCGCCCTCCAAAACTTCCGGCCGTTCAGCAGCCTGCACGAGATTTCAAGCAAACTCGCGGTCTGGCACGACATGGCGCAGCGCTACGGCAAGGTGCTGGCGATTGAGGGCATCGAATCCAGCTCCGATCTCGAATGCGTTAAGGCCAGCTTCCCCTGCGATATCGTGCAAGGTTACCACCTTGGCCGTCCGGCATTACTCAGCTTATAATTGAACGAATACAGGCACCAAGACTGACCACACATGCGGTTAACCTTGATGCCTGTTTTAATGTCCATGTATTCAGATGACAAGCGCCTAATCGCGCTTGTTCGACCAGGCCTTCTCCGGCGTATTGAACGCGCGCAGACTCAGCAGCGCCAGCAGGCTGAGCGAAGCCAGAAGGTACCAGAGCAGCCGACCCGCGAATAGCTGGTATAGGCAAAACGCAAAGACAAGCAGGAGCATGACCCGGACAACGGTTCCCAAAACTTGATTGAATAGCTGCATAACTTCGACCCCCTTGATTTGCTCAGCGCGCGCTGGCTTTTCTATATATATTAATTGTAACTAATTGCCCCGCCCCAATGCCACCTTTGCCGCCGCGTTTAAGCGACTCACAAACTTCTTAATTAAATTCGCGGGTTTTGAACCCAATTGGCAAACAAAAACCAGCCACGATTGTGCGGCTGGTTTTTGTTTGCATTAAGTTGGTCTCAATCTTGCAGATATTGCAATTGGGCGAAACCCTGCCGATGCCGCAATTACGCAAGCACCTGATTAAATGAGAGAATCCGGGCGCGAAAATTGTCGTCGGGATCCAGGTGCAGCTCGTTTAACGCCACGTTGTTCACCGCGGTGAACGCGTAGACATCGGCGTGTAGGGCCGCAGCAAACAGTGCCCGGGTGGTGAAACCGTGACAAACAACGAGCACGGCGTCGGATGGGTGCTGCTGCTTGAGCGTCGTCAGGAAGCTGTCACAGCGGGCAACAAGCTCCGCGTAGCTTTCCGCTTGCGGCGCAAACTTGGAGTATTCCGCGCTGAACATCCCCGCGTAATCGAACGCAGTCGGGTGTTCCGTGCGAAATGGCGTTGCCGAGAGCCCCTCCCACTTGCCGAAGTTCATTTCCTGGATGCGCGCGTCGTACTGCACATAGTCGCGGTGGTTGGTCAAAATCGCGGCGGTCTGAATGGCGCGAATCATCGGACTGGCGTAAACGGCGTCAAACCGGTCCCAGTCGTAGAGCCCCCGCACCTTCTTCGCGTACGCAACCCCCGCATCCGACAGGCGAACGTCGTTGTCGGCCCCGGAGATGAGGTCCGCGCCGTTCGAGAGACTCGTGCTGTGGCGAACGATAACTAAATCCATGTGTAGGTCCTTCCTTACTTTGGCATATACCAGTAATTATAGCGGTTTCATTGGTCGTTGCCAAACCACAAAAAATGACCGGTCACGCGCTTCCCTTCGCGTAACCGGTCATATGTGATCATTTTGTTCACTATGAGCACTCTCCACGGATACTCAAAGGTTCAAAAGAATCATGTAAGGGGTTTGGTACATTTATGGAGCACTGCCTCCATACCTAAATTATAGATAATACGCACAAAATAAGCAAGCGCTTCATTTATGCATAAATGTTAATTTTGTTCGTTTGGTTGCCGTCATTAAGCAGTTTCGCAGCGACCCCGCTTACTGATTTTCCCACTTCAAGGGCCAATCTGGCTTGAACGCAAAGCGGGCGGCACTGCCCAGACTGAATCGGCGCAGACGCTTGTTGTCCAGCTCGCGTTCATAGCGCGGAATAGCAAACAGCAGCATCGCCTTCCGCGGGTACAGTTCACGAATTTTTCCCATTGACGCGGTGAACCTATCCTTATCCCCGCTCACCCGGGCGAGCTCGACCATGGCACGCAGTACGGCATCGTACCGGTCACTTGCAGCCGCCGACATGTGGCCCAGCCCCTGCACAAAGAAGTCAAACAGTGGCGCAACGTCCGTGAGCCCTGCTGAATACAGTTCCTGGAAAAATTCAAGCCGCGCGCTGGTGTGCGCATTAGGTTTACCTGCATTCAAAATGGTGATAATTTCCGGCCAGGCTGCAAAGGCCGCCAGCAAATTAATTCGCGTTTCCGCGGTTAACTTGCTTGTCGTGCCATGCATCGCCTCCATAAACTTGGCGCGGTAATCTGGATGCGCGGTCAGCCACGTCTTAGCCGAAAATGGCAATGCCGCGCTTTGCCGAATTGTGCGCATGACGAACTCGTAATAATCCGCATCCGGCAACATCTGGTACAGCTTATCCAGCTTTGACTTATTGCTCAGTGTCACACTATGGGGGTATTTGGTGAGGCGCTTCTCCAATATGTTAATCATGTCCACGGTGCGCCCGTCCCTAGCCAAGTAGTCCAGATACCAGTCCAGTATCCGCTCATCCTTAAGCGCCCGGGTTGCAATTTCGTGAATGGTCTCAGGGTCTTCATGCAGGCGTACAATCAGACGCGGCAGGACGCCGAAATACGGATATTCTTTTTCGACGTCCGCTATTGCTTGTTTAATTTGTTGCAGCTGGTTGCTGTCTTGAACCAAAGCAAGCGTCTCATCCAGCCAAAAGAGATTAATGATAGGGTTACGCTTGCTGCCAGCGACACGTTTCATGTACTTGGCAACGATACGCTTCACCTTCACTGGCCCAAGCGCACGAATCTGCTCGCGGCATCCTGTGATTGCCTCTTCAAGCATGCCGCTAAGTTTTGACTGCTGGGTGAATCCTTCTGACTTTTCTCCGGTGTCCTTGACGTACTGCCAGGCGAACGTGACGTATTCAGCCAGCGTCAGCAGGTCACCCGTATCCTCAACTTGGCCTAACTGATTTTCCACCATCGCTGCAAGGCGCGGTCCCAGGCTCTGCATCGCGTAACGGTCAATGTGGCCGCCACTCTTGTAACTATTAACGAGCTCACGCATTTCGGATTTCATTTTCTTCAGATCAATGTCGTCGTAACCGGCTGACCGAGCAAACTGAGTCACCTCCGCCGCCAGATACGGATGCTCGTCGGTGAGGTGCGTGACGATTGCCTGCAACTGATCCTTGTTGTAATTATCAAGCTTCATTTCTAACTCCCCGGATTAATGCGCCGAGACAAAACGGAAAAGTGAAGCCAGCGCGCTTTTGCGACAGGACATATTTTTTGGATGCAAAAGCGAATGCAAATCCAGCACAGTGTCGTTTTCACCGCCGAAACGTGGCTGTTTTCACTGCAATTCTGCGCATATTTTTTAAATATTACCTGTGTCAAATTTGCACTGGCGCCACTTTTCTGTTGAGCAACGGGCCAAAGTGCTCAGTAAATCCGCTGCGACTTGCCCAGCACGTGCTTGGTTTTCGAGATTGGGTACGGCAACTGCGATTCTGTCTGCGGGTAGAGAATGTCGACGACTAGCGCGGACTTGGGCTCATTGGTCGGCCCCACCGGCACGTCCACGTAATCACCGACGTGGTAGCTATCGCTGTCGGCCAGGTAATTGTACCTCTTCCCAAAATCGGCGAACTGCACGCCAAGAACGATTAACTCGCCGTGCAGATGCCCCGCTCCGTAGACGGTCTGGTCAAAGATGACGCCTTTGCGGTAACCCTTGAACGCCTTGCGCAGTGCCCGCATCACCTTGTGCCACTGCAGCGGCAGGCCGAGCCGGAAGTACGCGGTGGGCAAGAACTGCACAACCCCGGAACTGCTCGTCACGGTAATCATGGCGTCAAGCACGTTGCGGTCCGGGTGTTGCGCCAGGTTCCAGGCCATGGCGTTGATGGGGACGGCCCGAAAATCAACCATCGACAGCCGCATCATCGTCTTGTGCGCCAGCGCGTGATCCACCAGCTGAACGGTCTGCTCGCGGTTGCCCGTACGCACGTGGTGTATTAGCTCGTCAGTGGCCGGGGTCACCGTGATTGTCTCCTCGAACTCAATTGCCGGGCCCCCGATGCGCAGACTGAACGCGGATAGAAGCTGCGGGTCCGGCTCCGTCATCGCCAAGCGCTTGAAGTCGCGTTCAACCTGGTTGTAGAGCGGGTCGGCATCAGGTGATGGGCCCAAGTGGTAAATGTCGGATGCGACGAGGCCAGTTACTGACTGCGATTGTGCAACTGATTCTGGGATGATTTCAGCCCGCGGCAAACTGATGGACTCGATTTCCCACACCGACACCGTATCGGGAAATATGGGGGATTCTGGTTTTAGAGTCAACATTATTTCGTCAACATTCTCAGCGTCGTAATCCACGTAACTGACAACTGCCGAGAACCGCGTCCCGTCCGTCAGCAGCAGATTAACTTCTTTATCCTGAAAAATATTAGTGATTTCAAGCACCGTCATTTTCCTAATGTTAAACATACTCTGCTCTCCATTGTTCATGTCCGTTTGGTTCCTGTGGCTCACTAACTATCACATGTTAACCAACCCAACCAAAATCAGCAGCCAGTACGTGCCGGCAGCAAACGTAACAACACCCAAAACGCTCAGAACCACTTTCCAGCCTGCCGAAAACTGCGCCTTAATGCCGGCGACAACCACCGTAATTCCGACCAGCATGAGAATGATGGCGATAATCGCCCATGGTATAACTACTGAGTACATGGGAATTCCTCCTTAATGTGCGCAATGAGCAACTGTTGCAACCTTGATGGCCAAATTTATATGAGCATCAATTTACTTGATGGTTTAATTATCACCTATGTTGGGGACTTTTGGAAGCGGATTCGTGGATTAAGCTGAATTGCTTCCCCCTGAATTTCGTCCAATCCAGCATGACGTATTAACACTCTTGCGAGTCACTCCCGAATTTGTGCAATAAATAACAGATTTATAGTGTGCGGTGGCTTTCGATTGTCGCCAAATATTAATGTACACAGTAAAAAGTCATGTAAAAATATCACACGAAGTAAAAATACATAACATTAACACTATTTGGAGCGAATAACAGGAGGTTTATCGTGAAAAAATTAATGCATTACGCGTTATAACGAATATAAGATTGATTTGATAAAAAACAAAAAAAAAAAAAAAATACCTCCTGATTTTTGCCCTCATCTAATCTTTTTTAAAATTATTATAAGTATGTAAGGTACTTATTATACTAGTACATCTATTTAGGAGGGATTACTATGAGAAGCAGAGCAATTGACGAGAAAAGCAAGCATATGTTGGTAAAAGAGCATTACAAACTATACAAGAGTGGCAAACTCTGGGTTGCCGCTGCGATTAGTGCGCTAAGCATTGGTGCTAGCACTGTCATCACCGCGCCGCATTCAGTATCTGCGGCAGATCAACTCACCCAAACCTTCAAGGACGGGACGACCATTTCGTTCCGCACTAACGAAAAGTTTCCTATTCAAAGTAGCACGCCCCGCACACTGGCATTCAACATTGTTCAGCCTACCGCCGTGGACGCGAACGGTAATCCCGTTAATGTCACCATTGATAACAGTAGGTTTGATGCGACCCGTCTGGGTATGTATGAGGTTTACCTGACTGCGGGCACCGCGCACGCCACAGCGCGTATTTACGTCGTCGCGAACAATTCCACCCCGGTAATCGGCACTGATGGCGTCGGGACAATACCAGACGGAAGCGACATGACCTATTACTGGCGCACCGCTTATGAGGCCGACCCAGAAAAGGCCAAGCCGCAGAATCCGCACATGGTCTCAGACAGCTTGGGTGTACCATTCTTCCCCAATGATGTAGAACAGTCCGTGCCATTTTCACACTTCAGTAACATTGGCTCATCCGAGAACGAGGCGGATCCATTTGGTAGCCTCGTCGGTGGTAACAACACAGTGGGCTTTGCTAAGGAGTGGCGCGACAGCAATGACAAACCAATCGACGTCAGGGCTTGGGTCAACAAGGTTACCTATGCGGATGGTCCCCACAAGGGTGAAACCGTGAACGTCAACCAGCCCCACTTTGAACACGACCCAAGTGATCCAAGCACGCCAGCAACAATCCACGCGTGGGTTCAGGTCGGAGCCGCCGGTGACACGATGGTTGCCATGAAGACCTACCCCGTGGTGTTCACCGATGACGCACCGGAAATCAGCTCCGGCAGCAACATTCAGGTTCAGCAGAACAGCAGTCCCCTCTCCGTTGGCACGCTGCTGGGGGTTTCCGCAACGGACACTGAAGATGGTCCTTTGCCGGTAAAGGTGACTAGCAACTACAACCCAGAAAAAGTTGGTACGTACCACGTTACGATGACGGCCACCGATAAGTACGGCGTCCAGACGGTGCGGAATGAAACCATCACGGTCACGAGCCACGATGTCTACAGCTTGCCGTTCACTTACGTCGACGAGGACGGTAATCAGGTACACGTTCCTGAACAAACAACGGCCACAATTGATGCGGCCGCCAACATCACAAAGTACGATCTCAAAGGCTACACCCCGACGGAAGAAATCATCAACGAGAGCAACCGCAACGGCGGCATCCAGAGTATCGTCGCCGACTTTGATAAACAGGAAGTGCGCATGTACGCCTCCCTTAACGGTCAGGGCAAGCTGATTTCCACCACACCATTTAGCAAGTACACCACAGGCCAGCTGCTCCAGATGGGTATCGAGACCGCAACCGGGACAGTACCACTGACTTCGGGGACCAGCTACAGCGACCTGGCGAACGCGTACGACTTTGCCATGGCCATCAGCGACATCAAATTCGTCTACAAGGCAGATGCGCCGGTCGTGGCTGACGCAGCACCGGAACTCAAGGCAACCGATGCAACCGGTCTGGTCGGCACGGACGCATCAATCACGGACCTGCTGAAGGCATCCGCGACCGATAAGGAAGACGGCGACCTCACTCCACTCATCCAGGTAGTCAACGATGGTGGCTTCAACAAGGATAAGGCTGGAACCTACAACGTCACCCTTGGCGTGAAAGATAAGGCTGGACACTTTGTCACCAAGAACTACACCATCACCCTGAACGGCCTGCCTGAGCAGACAGAGACCGATTCAATTCCAACACTGACTGCCACGAACGCAACGGCAAAAGTTGGCACGACTGATTCCCTGCCAACCCTGCTGAGTGCAGCTGCAACCGACAAGGAGGACGGCAACCTAACTTCGAAGATCACAGTCGTTAACGACGGTGGCTTTGACAAGGATAAGGCTGGCACGTACACCGTGACCCTGAACGTTGTGGACAGCAAGGACCACTCCGTTACCGGCAATTACACCATCACGTTGACGGCTGACGAGGACGCAAAGCCAACCGATGAGACCAAGCCAGGCGATGACACCAAGCCAACAGACGAAACAAAACCGGGCGATGACACCAAACCAACGGACGAAACCAAACCTGGGGATGACACTAAGCCAACGGACGAGACAAAACCAAGTGACACCACCGAACCGGCTGGTACCACAATCAACAACTTCATCACCAATATCTTCAATGGTGATCCAACCAACAGTCAGTCAGCAACTACCGACACCCCAGTTAACAACAACACGACCGTGACGACTGGCGGTTCAACAGCAACCAATGGTAACCCAACGAATACAAACAACATTACTGGGGCAACCGGGAACCTGACATCAAATGACGGCAACCCGACCAACACCATCAACAATGCTGCTGACCCATCTGGTAGCCTGAACCCAGATGCTGGTAATATCAACACCAATGAACTTGGTAATTTGACATTAACCACCGGGGACACAACCAACACTGTGAGTCCGGTCGTGACAACTGGCAATACGAAAGTAACTACCGGAGACCAGACTAATACTAACAGCACGACTGGAGCCCCCGTTGATTCAACCGCAACCACTGGGGATCAGACTAATGCCGCCAACACTACTGGAACAACCGGAGATTCAACGGCAACCACAGGCGACACGACCAACACCGCCAGCTCAACTGGGTCAACTGACAGCCTGCCGTCAACGACGACTAACACAGATAACACAGCTGGGACTTCCGGGAAGGAAACTTCACCTTCTAGCTACCAAACCAACACTACCAACACAACTGGGAATGGTGGCGACGACAATTCAGCTTCCAGCAACCAAACCAACACTACTGGGACTACTGGAGATGACAATTCATCTTCCAGCAATCCAACAAACTCTACCAACGCAACTGGGACTACTGGCAACGACAATTCATCTTCCAGCAACCCAACAAACTCTACCAACACTACCGGGGCTGCTGGCGATGACAATTCATCTTCCAGCAATCCAACAAACTCTACCAACACTACCGGGACTACTGGCAACACTACCAACACAACTGGTACCCTGCCATCAACGACCAATACCAATGAACCAGCTGGTAACGGAACTGCCTCTACCGGAAACACGACTAACACTGCCAACACGAATGGACCAACTGGTAACCGGTCAACAACTGATGACGGTACAATCGGTGCACTACCAGACACCGGAACGTTCACCTCACCTAGTGGGACTAATGGTGTCATTAGTAGTAGCAGCACACCACTGGCTGACACTTTCACCGGCGTGACGAGCAGCGGACGGACGGGACTACCAAGCACATTTGGCGGTTCGAGCACATCAACGCACAGCAGTGCCATTCCGCAGACCGGTAACCGGCAGAACAACATCGCTACCGCTGTGGGTGTCGCAATACTCGCAGGAATGATGCTAATCGGCGGGATTCGACTCGGACGGCGCCATGAAGGCTAGTATCCAGATTCACCGAGGATACTGAGCAAGCTCAATAGTTAGTTACTTCTGTCACAAAAACCATAGAGGGCAGGCTTACGGTATTTAACCGCGAGCCTGCCCTTCTTTGTATCTAAAATGCTCAGTTCAAACGTTACGGGCGCGCCATTCACAGCTTCTTCGTCAACAAGACCATATCCTTCAGCACGACGCCATTAGAAATAATCGGCTTTTCGTAATCAGCGAAGAAATTATGCCTGATTCCAGAAAAGCGGAAGCCATTTTTAAGGTAAAACAGAATATTCTGCACATCAGCATCCCCTGTGCCCACCAAGATGGAACGATACTGATCACGAACTTGGTCAAACATGTACGCCATCAATCTGGTTCCGATTCCTTGACCCTGGACCAGCGGATCAACGGCAATATTCTTGAGTTCGCCAACAGCACGCTCAGTTGCTGGAATAATCAATCCAACAGCCACGGCCTTTTCATCCTGTTCAGCAATAAACAAAGCGCCTTGATTGATGTATTCGCGGACTTTGCTTGCATCCTCATCACCGATTAAGAGGAGACGCAAATATTGATTGCGGTGATTGCCGGTGTATTTCTTGTAATTAATCACGAATTAACTCTCTCCTTAACGCGAATACACTCGATTTTAGCATTCTGATTGGGCACAATCGCACAACGTTGGTTCCCTATATTAGAGACAACTAGCCTAAAACAAAGCTGTCATTAACCGCGAAATACGGAGCAGTTATCTCGTGCCACCTTTTTTCCAAAAAGATGGCGTAACTGTACGGATTCAGGCCATAACAACCAAGTGAATAGCCATCATTAACTTCAATCACTAATGTTTTACCAGATTTTGTTACACCAATGTCTAAACTATATGCTATGGGACTACTCTGCCAAGCTTTGACTGCTGCATCTAAAACCTTGCCATCAAAATGTATGTGATAGTCCCCCTGATATGGGCGCACATCAACAACTTGTTTTTGGACAATGAACGCCCGCCATTCTGCAAGAAATTCAACCGCATCACTAATCCAAATTGGAAATTGATTTTGGGCACCGATACCTATCAAATCATGGGCGGATTTGACCACCCTACCCGTGAATGATTTTTCGGTATCAACTGGCTTAATAAAGACACCCCAATTTTCTGGATGGTTAACAATCTGTCCAATTGTACCTTGGTGAATGTTTCGCCCCATGAAAGGTTGCAAGGACTCAGGATAATCAAAGTGCGGCGCAATAATTCCCATTTTTTCCAGAAAAATCTGCGTCTCCATCACATAGTCAACAACAACATCGTCAGCAGTTAATCGCGGAATTTCTGCCTGGTCATGGTACCAGACAACTTGCTCTCCACGCAGATAAAATCCGAGTGCAGCAGTATATGGATTAATGTTTGCCTCAATTGGGAAATCTGTTTTTTTTACATAAACTGTCATTACACTTCACCTCATACTGAAGAATTAAACTGTGTAACTACCGCAAGCTGAAGAGCCTGACAATCAAAATGGAAATCATGATTACCAACTTCCAGCCAAAGAGAATTTCTTTAGCCTCATTATCCTACAAACGGTGAAATTTCAACAGCTAATCTTCTCTTCCCGTAGCAAACCAAAAAGGCCCTGCAGCCGCACCTAAGCGCAACTGCAGGACCAATGAATTAATTAATATTGAAAGTCGCTAATTGATTAACCGTGTAAACCGACAACATTCTTCGCCAACTGATTTGCGCGCCGCTTAAGTCCAGTTGAGGCGCCGCCTTGGTGCACGAAGTAGAGTTTAATCTTCTTTTGGAGATCCAGCACCTCTTTTTTGTACGCCTGGCTACTTGGGTTGTTAGCTTGCCAGTCTCGCGCAGCCCAACCCTCTACGCCGTTGTAATCATAAACAATCGTTATCTCGGTAATACCGAACTCGATGGCCTTGTGCAATCCAGCAAGGACACCATCCAGTTGCGGGCCATAATCCCGCATACCTGTTTTCGTCTTGTCATGGCCTGCGCCCGCTAATTCCGTATTTTTACCTTTCGTCGTTAGTACGGCGCCGTATGCGTACGTGTCTGTCTTCGGGTTATACGCGCCGTCGACATACAGAACCGCGTCGGTCGTTGGCTTTGGCACACCACTGTCAGCGGTCAGCTTGAGCTTGCCACTTTTGCCCACCGTCACGGTAATAGTCTTAACGGCATCGTTTGCCAGCATCAAATCCGCAATTGGGCTAATCAGCGCATCGTCGATCGCACGTTCCAGCGGCCGCGCCCCCATGTCTGGGTTGTAGCCCAGGTCAATGATGTGCTGCTGGGCCTTTGAATCGAGTTTCAAACTTATGCCCTGCTTTGCCAGCAAATTGTAGTAGCGCCGCATCTTGATTGCGAAGATCTCGTTCAGCGAAGATTTTGCGAGCGGCTGGAATTCAACGATGCTAGAGAAGCGGTTCAGCAGTTCTTTCGGGAACGTCTCTTCGAACTTGTCTTTGGAGAAGACGTACCGGGTCTCGGCATTCTGTTGACCAAAGCCGGCAACCACATCCGCGCTCTCCATCCCCGCATTGGAGGTGAAAATCAGGATGTTCGACTTGAGGGAGAAAACTTGGCCTAACCCACTGGTGATTCGGCCCTCATCGAGAACTTGGAGCATGAGGTTGTGCACGTCCGGCGAGGCTTTTTCAAACTCGTCAAACAAGACAATTGCGTTCGGGTGCGCAGCCAAGGCGTTGGTTAACTTCCCGCCATTCTTACTGCCCGTCCAAACAGGCGCACCACCGATCAGCTTGTATATTCCATCTTGCGGATTGGCGAACTCCGACATATCGAGCTTGATATATTCGGTTTCACTGCCGTAAAGGTCGAGGGCCAGCTGCTTGGCCAGCTCGGTTTTCCCGACCCCCGTTGGCCCGACGAACAGGAACGAGGCAATTGGCCGATTCGGGTTATTGAACCCGAGGCTGGCCCGCGCCATCGCCTTCGCAACCGACTTTACCGCATCTTTTTGCCCGATGACTTGCTTATTCAGTTTTGCTTCCAGCCCGCGCACGATGCCGCGGTCCAGGACTGACGTTGGAAAAGTGTGGTACTGCGTGGCGAACACGTTCTGCACCGCATCGTCATCAATGATCACTTTCTCAACGTCTTTACCCGTGCCCGGCGAACAAACCGCGGCGACCTGGTCCAGCAGCAGCAGCGCCTTTTCTGGGTCAAGGGCCTTAGCCAAAATCGTCCGGGAACCACTGGCGATGGCCGTAATTGCCTTGTCCGTGAACGCGACGTTGTGGTGCCGCTCGTACCGCGGCGCGTATGCGTGCAGCATGTATGCCACCAGGTCGACCGATAGCGGACTAAGCGGGAACTTGACGATACTGTACAGGCGCCCATTTACCGGCTGGTCGTTGCCCGTCATCAGGCGCAGGCTTTCATACTTTGGCGCCATCAATTTGTCATCACCTGTATTCCCAGGCAGCATCTGCATCACATAGCGCAGGTGCGGATTAAACCGATAGTTGGTGCTCGTCTTCACGTTGAGCAGGCTCACATTGCGCAGCTGCGGCAGTGGCGAGGTGGCCAAATCCCGGGCCACCTGGGTCAGAAACAGCTCGTAAGCCAGCTTTGACTTGGTGGCAATCACCACCGTCGCGCGCGCATCACTGGCGAGAATCATTTGCAGCTTCTTGGAATCTTCAGCGAAGAACTGCATGCCTTCGGGACCTGGCAGAACCAGTTCCGCGGCCGGGTGGTTCTGGAAGAAGCTATACGCGGTCGCTTCAATCAGTGACGGCTTTTGGGGTACCATCTCTTCCGTGACGCGCGCAAAATTAATCAGCTGGCCACTATTATCCGTGTAGTTGTTGAACATGCGCGCGGTCGTCGCCATGACCGCAGCCGTCGTCGGACCGCCAAGCAGTGCTGCTTTTTCATCATCATTTTTCTCATTCGCCATACTCTCGCCTCCCAGGTTAGGAATATTGACTTTGGCGTTGTTTGATAGGTCCGCCACCAGCATCAGTAACGGGTTATTGATGCGGCTTTGATCCGCAAGACTGGCCTGCGTCAGGGTAACGTCGAGGCGGTGCTGCTGAAGCCAGGTCGCCGCGTCAACGTTGATTTCGGAGCGGACATTCTCGTCTTGGCGGAACATTGCGTGAAAGGCCCGGATGAATTTGGTCGCCTCATTAGCATCGTAACCGAGCGGATTATTTGTCGACGGTGCGGCCAGATAAATCTTGGTCAGTTCGCTGAGTGAGTCGTCTTCGGCAAAGTTGTCGAAAAGCATGCGCATGGCCTTGACCGCCTGCATCCGGACCTCGCGCGGCAATTCGCGATTATTAATCTTGTACGTAATGGTCAGCATGTCATCGCCGGCCTTGCTGTAAAAAAGTTTCCGCCGCAGCTTCTGGTTATCGACTTCAGCCGCCACTTCAAGGAAAACGAACTGCCGACACACCGTGCATTGCGTGTAGATCAAGGTACAGTCGGAAAAAACCAGGAAGGATTCCTCCCCCGTTAGTCGATTCCCGCAGTTACCACAAATAAATTCTTCTGCCGTCATTAACCCCGCCTTTCTGTGTGCAAGTACAAAAGCAACTGGACTAAATGAATGCTTTGGAGCTGATACATAATACCAAATTATTTATAACAATGCAACCGCTGCCAAAGACCTTACATTTATGCAAAAACAGGTATCTTAAATATCAAAAAAGCCGGCATCTGCCGACTCCTTCTATACAAATTCTACACTCAGATTTTGCCGAAACTCGATATAGGGAATACTGCCGCCGGTCGCCGCGACAATCTGGTCAAGATTGACGTTTTGCCCCTCGAGGTCAGCATAACTGCGCAAGATAACCACCAAATCTGCAATCGTCGGGTGATTGACGACCTTGGGAAAGGCAATTTCGGCCAGCAACGGATTGTAGATGTTAACCTCTGCCAACTTGGTATTCTGGACATCCGTGGTGATTGCAATGATTGGCTTACCCGAGACCTTGAAGATGATGCGCATTAGACCGCCTCCCACATTTGCTGATTCCGCGCATCGCGCAACGCCCCGAGTAATAGCTGGGACTTGAGCTCCACAAAGTAGCGTAGTTCAGCCCGGACTGCGGTCACCCGCTTGCTGCACGCAGCAAGCTCGGCGTGCAGCCGGGCAACGTCAACTTTAAACGGCGTAAAACCATGGGCCACAATGAACTGCGCGTTGGTCGCGTAATCGCGGCTGCACCCGAGGATGCCCCCACAGTCGTTGAAGAAGTCCTCTAGGTACATGGACACCAACTCGTCATCGAGCGTTTCCGCGCCAGACGCAAACCGTTTGTCGGCCGTGTCGTTGTACATGCTCTGCAGGCACCGCCCGTAGTCGAAGTTCAGCGGCAGCACTTTGTCGGCGGTTTCGGCAAGAAAGATGGTATTGGCGTAATTTCGCTTGCGGTCAATGTTGCCGGTGAGCAAATCAAAGCCGGCCTGCTGCACGATGAACCGCTGCGCCTGCGCGGCAGGCACGCCATAACGTGCGTAGAATTCAGTCATGTTCCGTAGCACCAGCGCGTTGTCACTGCACCGCCCAATGCGCTCCTCGAATTCGGCGGGCGTGACGCGATAGTGGTAATACGGCACCGGGTTGCGGTCTAGGTCAGCCAGAATCACCTCAAGCATCCCGTCGCGGACATAGTTGGGCGAAGTGGCACCGGTGATGACCTTGCCGTTCTCCTCGACGGCGGCGAACTGGTAAGCGACGCAGGGAAAATCCGCGTCGGGAACCATACTCCGCACCAGGCAAGAGGTCACGTCCTCGGTCACCGAGGCAAACTTGTAGTCAAAGCGGTCCTCGAACTTCTTAATCAGCGCGGGCGGCAGTGCGTCCTCCTTGATGAACAAACGCGTCAATGTCCGCGCACCGTCCTGCAGGAACGTCATCCCCTTCAGCTGGTTACCCTTGAAGCGGATGTCGCCGAACTTTTTGCCGGTTAGGTGGAGGAGGTTGGGGGTGTCGGCATCGGGGCGGGCGAGGGTGATGCGCTTTTGATTTGCTAATTCGTGCCAATCTGTCATAGAACTACACGCTTTCATAAAAAGTTATTTGGCAGCAACGTCGTGATAGTCTTCGGTACAATTATCGCGCAAATATAGATATCAGCAAACTTTTATGGACGCTCTGACTCCTAATTTGTGCAGAGCTGCTGCTACCATAGCTGATTTGAAGAAAAAATCACCGAGCAACTATACGAAATTGCCGGTGATTAGATTGGTTATTGAACACCCAAAGCCTTGAACGCCGCTTCTTCAGGGCTGTTATACATAACAAGAGTAAATGCTCCCATGAGATCACTTGGAACTGTGGCCATATCTACCATGGACGCACTTGGGATGAGTAATTTCTTGGCACCGGAATCGGCCGCTACTTGTAAGGTGTCAGCCAAATTTTCAGGCCGCTGGATAGACCCACCAATTGACAAATCGCCCAGTATTACCATCTGATCTTGTACTGGCCGCCCTGTCGCGATGGAGATTAACGCAATGTAGGTTGCGAGCGAAAGGTGAGCGGATGAAGCTGAATTGTTCAGGTTCGTCACGTTCACCACAAAATCGTTCTTGCCCGGATTAATACGCTGATCCACCGACCGATAGTTTGCACTAAGGAACTTAAAGGCAGTGTCCATTGCCTCTTTTGCTCCATGGCTCCGGCCAGTACCTGTCCAATCATGCTTGCCGTTACCACTGGTAACTTGTGATTCAAGCTTCAACAGGCAAATTCGATTGGTGTCATCATACGCGACAGTGTAAACCTGACCTGGATTAAGGGTACCAGCTGGAATCAGGGTTGAGCTACCCTGCTCCGGCACTGACACGAACTTCTCGTTGAGGTCATCTTTGTCAATATAGGAAAAATTGACATCATAGAACTCCATCCCGCCAATGCGCTTCAGCTGTTCCTTGACTCGCCGCCGCATTTCAAGGGCGAACTCAAGCACTTCAGCAACTTCGTCCTTGGTAAACTCACCATTTGGATACAGGAGCTTAATCATCCCGGAAACTGTCTTACGAACGGCAATGGTGTCCCGCTGGTTCAGGTTAGTACCCAAGTTGAAGTATTCATCAAAGGCATCCCCATAGGATATTTTGCGCAATTCACGCATTGCCTCAGCCCAAAAATCAGTGATGAAGCCAAACCCGCTAGTAAAGTGGCTGGGTTTAAACTTTGGTACTTCCCAACCTGGCAAGTAGTTGTGAATGCGATCAAGAAATGCCGTGTCTGTTGCCATTGCTTCTGGGAATGGGTCAAACAAACTGGATGTTCTAAGCAACACATCAACGCTCTGATCTATGTTACCGACAAATACCATCCCCGCTGAAGCCTGAATCTGGTCACGGCCTCGAGCGAAGGAACCAGATGCCATGTAATCTTTCATGATTTGCACGCCGTCTTTGTCCTTAAACTTAATTCCAGCCACCTCATCGAAGGCAACAACATCCCACAGTCCGACCAACCCGGCCTTGTGTGAGCTCATGTTGTAAAACAGGTTTGCGACGGTCGTCTGTCCACCTGAAACCAAAATGGAATTAGGCGATAACTCTTTGTAGACATGCGACTTCCCGGTACTGCGCGGGCCAAGTTCTACCAGGTTATAATTATTCTCAACAAATGGAATGAGCCGGGAAACAAGTAGCCATTGTTCACGCCTAGTCAGCTGCGTGGGTTCCATGCCCGTAGTACGCAGGATAAGTGCAATCCACTCGTCTGTAGTGAATTGCTTACGACCATCGTAAATCTCGTTCATGTCGACGTATGGAACTTGAACTGGCGTCAAACTGTCGATAATGAAGGAATCTTCACCTTCGTGGTCATAACTCAGACGAACAATTGACCAAATGCCACCAACCAGGAGCCGTTCATACCTTTTAACGTAATCCTCGTCTACTGGTACTCGCTGAATACCGAGATTACTGAACGCTGCCTCATACCGGTCTTCAGCTGTATTTAGACTTACCGTCAGCTTATCAATTACCGTGTATGCACCATACTCACGAATCTTCGACTTAACCTTCTCGGCCTCGTCAGGACGCACGTAATTGTTGGCGAGCGTTTTCTTTACACTTTCTACCCCACGCTCAATCTGATCCTCGTCTGAGCCATTTGCATATTGACCAAGTAAAAATTCCAGTACATAGGTTGGAACGTTCGCCCCTTCCTTAATTCGGGAGGTTAAGTCCTTACGCACGAATCTTCCCGGGAAGTTGGCTTGAAGTTTATCCAGCAAATCATACTGTGCGTTCATTCCTACATCACCTGTATGTTCGTTATCCGATGTCAAAGCCAAAACCTCCTCCCGTAATTAGGTCCATCGTGTATGGGTACTTCGTTTCAGTATTATTGTCCAAGTTTCTCAAAACAAGGTAATACGTTTCCTTATTAACGAACGGTTGATCTGCCAGCGTGAAACGTCGTGTGAATAATCTATTGCTTGGATTGATATCTCGACTGTCCACATTCATCTGAATCTCACCAGATATTGGTGTTCCTTGCGCGTCCTCAAAAACAGCTGAGTAACGCGCCGCCGTAACCATCTCACTAATTGCACGAGTTTGATTCAAACGTACGATGACTTCACGTGAGGTGATTCGGTGAGCACCACTTGTAACATCAGTAAGTTCAACAGAGACAGCCTGAGACTTCCCAGATTGTGTCTTAATCTGCAAAACGGGCACAATCATCTCTTGCGGTGAAGCCCCGCCGTGCACATAGTTCTGCCCCGCACCTGGTGCCTTAAATATCCGACCACTAGTCGGGTAACTCACCCAGCGAGAATCGTCATTGCCAAGCAGCTCTCCTAACCGTTGACTCTTAACACCCACAGCTTCGATTGGGTCGGCTGCTATTGCGTATCTTTGTTCTTTACGGTCGGTTGGCGCATCCACTTCAATTTTGTCCGCCTCGTCAATCGGAGAGGCGCGATAAATAAATCCGTGATCAGCAGTAATGATGATATTACGGACGCTCAGATTCCGTAATAGGCGCACAGCATCAGCAATTTCGTCAATTGCTGTCGCTGTGGCCGTGAACGTTTCATCTTCCTGCTTCTGTTTTTCACCAGTTGTATCAATCTGGTTGTGATAGAGATACACGACCTTCTCATCGGCCAAAAATGATTTTCGCTGATCTGAATTCATGTTAATTCGAAAATCATCCAACTGTGCCGTCACGCTTGCAGGATTTTGCTGCTGCAGGACTCGCCGTCGAGCCTCCTCCGTATTAGCCTTTTGTCCATCAACCAACACAGTCGTGTCCTGAACATATTCCAACTGGTGGTTTGGCAGCAAGGCAGGCATGCCAAAGTACGTCACTGACGGCAGAGCAGTGATTGCATAACTCATCTCAGCATGGTACATATCCTGATTGTTAAGTTCTGCCTCTAACTCCTTGGCTGCCTCAAACCGGAAGGCGTCGGAAATAATTACAACAGTACGCGAATCGGATTTACTGCCAACATAGTACTGATAAAAATTCCGCTGTTGCTCGTCATGACTGACGGAATCTGCCGCGTACACTTCCGCCCAATTCTGGATGCTTGGCGTTAGGAATTCATTAATGTATTGGCTTTCAACGACCCCAGCTAACTCACGAACTAATTCCCGCTCCATCGCTGGCAAACCATTCGCAAGTGCAACAAAATGACGGTACGTTTGATCTTTAATGTAACCAGATTCCGTATACCATTCTATCTGTTCGGCCAAATCACGCTGTGGTAACTCAGTTTTAGAAGTGAGCAAACCTAGAGCCGAGAGAATAGCCGCGTATGCATCCTTGTATCTATCCCCAAAATTCATCCGCACACGCACATTAACAATCTCGGCTAGTGAAAGTCGGCCCGCTTTTACCCCAAAGTCTCTGGCTTTGATGCGACCAACCATCCAACTAATAATCGTCTCATCAATAGGCGCAAAGGCATCGATCTTAACCAAGGACTCCATTTCAACATGCTGGAAAATCGTGGCGCCACCAATATACTGCCAGACTTCCTCAGCGAGTAGTTGCATCGTCTCATCGAGGCTCTTCTTGTCCCGGCTGCGCTCAATAAAGGCCACTGCATTATTCAAATTTTCCGCGGCGTATGCATTTAATTTTGACGGTAATTCCAATTGGGCTTCATTAAATGCGAAGTTTAAAAACAGCCCTGCAAATAATTGATGCAGGTCATGCTTTATGTTGTTGAAGACAAATGCTTGGTCAACAATATCCCAGAAATCATCAAGCAACTCATACTTGGCGAACAACTGCAAATAATCGTTGTCATCCCCAATGCTCGAAGTTGCGACTGTTTGCAGCACATTGATCAATGTGGCCTCACTGGATTTGGTCAATACTGCCATCTCAACCAACTCAGGCTTATTGTTAGGCTTATACATCCGTGCAAACTCACTGGCACGCTGTTTATTGTTGAAGAACTTGCGCTGTGCCAAGACAAATGGACGCATGGAATTTGGCAGATTCAACTGATCCAAAAGCATTGCTGTTGCATCAGCAGTGTACCTTGACCCAAAGCGAATAAAGTCCGCCAAAAAATTACGCTCCAATGACGGTTCTGGAGCTGGCGAATATACTAGAGCCGCCCCACCGGCACGATTGATTTCAGTAAGCTTCATCTTGGTTTGAAACTGTTCATCTTCTGCCATCTTGATGACTTCGACACCATCTGGTAATCGGCTAGCAATTTCGTCAATGTCCGAAGCAAAGCTCCCCATCTCGTCGTACCACACAACAAAGTGCTTGCTATCGGTAAATTTTGCCGTCAAACCAGCGACTATTTCATCTACATTCAATTCTGCCATCTTGCTACCCACTCTCTACTCGCATAAATACTAGTTCTAGTATAGCTGACAGCACTTCCATTGACTATTAAATTCCGTGAATATCGTTCACCCCCAGCTATAGCAACGGCGTGATTAAGGCGCTGGTGACGGATGTGTCGGAAGCTGATTTTGACGTGCAGCACGAAGGACAGGTCGAAATTATTGGGTGGCTGTACCAGTATTACAATGAAGAACCCCATAATGCGGTCGTTAACATTAATGGTGGAGCAGTCAAAAAGAGCGATATTCCTGCCGCAACCCAGCTATTTACCACAGATTGGGTGGTACGGTACATGGTCGACAATTCACTCGGACGTTTCTACTTGGAACACAACGGGGACTCGGCAATCGCCGAAAAACTGGATTACCTCTTACCTGGTGAATTAACTCCTGCTGACAACCAGATTGAGCTTGACCAGATTAAAGTTCTCGACAACGCCATGGGTTCAGGGCACATTTTGGTGTACGCTTTTGACGTGCTGATGGAAATGTACCTCGAACAGGGGTATTCAAACCGTGATGCTGCAATCAGCATAATCAAGCATAACCTGTTCGGTCTGGAAATAGATCGACGTGCGTATCAACTTGCTTACTTTGCATTAATGATGAAGTTACGGCAGTACCACCGCCGAGCATTGACGATGAATATTGTGCCAAATATTTACGTATTTGAAGACACGGACAACATAAGCAAGGAAGATATTGACGGACTAGCAGTGGCATCATCAATCAAGCAGGATTTAACGGAAATTGCTAACGACTTCGCTAATGCGCGGATGTTAGGGTCAATAATCAAGTTGAATCGAAATTTTGACGTACCTACGCTAAAAAATGAGCTGACCTCTGCATTAGCAGCATCCAGTTTAGACATTTTTGGCACAAATCAGAAAATTGTGAAGCTACTAGATGTAGTGGATATCGTTAATGTATTACAGACAAAGTTTGAAGTAGTAGTAACTAACCCGCCATACTTGAATCGGATGGACAAGCCATTAAAAGATTACGTGAAGAAAAACTACAACGCGTACTCTGGGGACATGTTCTCGGTGTTTATTTGGATTAATGTCAATATGACAGTGAAAAATGGATACTCAGCATACATGACGCCATTTGTTTGGATGTTTATTAAGACTTACGAGGCCCTCAGAATTGCCATACTTGATCAATTCTCTATTTCCAGTCTTGTACAAATGGAATATTCGGCTTTTGAAGAAGCAACGGTTCCCATTAACACGTTTGTGCTTAAAAATTCTAGTACTGAACATGTGGGTACTTACATTAAGCTCTCCGATTTTAAGGGTGGTATGGAAATCCAACGGCAACGAGTTATTGATGCTATTAATAATCCAGAATTGAAATACGTGTATCGAACTAACCAAACTAACTTTGAGAAGATTCCAGGGAGCCCGATTGTGTACTGGGCACCGAGGTCATTAATTCAAGATTTTGTCGGTGGCCTACCCATGGATAAAGTTGTCAAACCAAAAGTTGGCCTTCAGACAGGTGATAACAATCGCTTTTTACGTCAATGGTTTGAGGTTGGTTTCGATGGCATAAAATTCGATGCAACTTCAATTAATGATTCGGTCTTATCAAACAAAAAATGGTTTCCATACAATAAGGGAGGATCTTTCCGTAAATGGTATGGAAACTACGATTACGTGGTTAATTGGGAACATGATGGACGTGAAATCAGAAATTTTAGAGATGATAAAGGCAAACTAAGATCACGGCCGCAAAACACAGATTATTACTTTCGTGAAGCGATAACTTGGTCTGATGTGAATAGCGGACATTTTTCTCTACGTTATCGTGAACCTGGCTCAATCCATGACGTTAAAGGAATGTCCGCTTTTTCGATAACAAATGAAAATGACAGTTCATTATTCTGGATATTGGGACTAATGAATTCCCCGATTGGTGATTATGTTTTTAATATGCTTAATCCAACAATAAGTCTTCAAGTAGGAAATTTTCAAACATTTCCAGTATTAAATGCAAGCAAAAAAATAAGAAATATTTCGGAGAAAAAATCTATTGAAAATATAAAGCTCACTAGAGCCGATTGGAACGTGTCTGAACTGTCATGGGATTTTACCACTCTTTCTTTTTTAACAGATATTGCTGACCATAAGCAACCTCCCCCCTAAATCGACCTATCTTAAAATACATTTGTGCCAAGAAGGTGCCAAATGTAGCAAGTAGATAATCAAGGAGGAAAAAATGGTTAGTTATAGAAAGCGTGGGGAGTCGTGGCAGTATGAGATTTCCTACAAAGATTTAGACGGCAAGTACAAAAAAATAAGGAAGTCAGGCTTCCAACTAAAAGCTGAGGCGGAACTGGCCGCAAGCCAAGTCAGGTCTAACTATATTGATGTACGCAGCTTTCGTGATGGGAATATAGCTTTATCCACATACTTTAAAAAATGGATTCAGCTATACAAAGAAAATTCTGTATCAGAGGTCACTCTAGTAAAATACAATAACACCTTAAGCCATATCAAACGCCTTTTCGGAACAATCACGCTGCGTGAACTCAATCGGACTCTATATCAAGAAAAAATCAATGAATTTGCTAGTCAACATGCGCCCCGAACCGTCGCAACTTTTCATAAACAAATACGTGCTGCAATCTTGGATGCGATTGATGAAAAAATTATTCTAACCGATCCAACACGCAGAACGGTTATTACTGGTAGAAGTATAATTCACCCACAAAAAGCCCTTAATTACGCGGATTGGCAAAAATTAGTAAACAATCTCGATACCGCAGACAAGGAGAAAATGATTATCTACTTGGCTGCTGTAACGGGTATGCGTTACGCTGAAATTGTTGGTCTGACATTAGATTCTATTGACTTTGCCAACGCCACAGTCACCGTCAACCGTACCTGGGATTACAAATACCATACCGGATTTAAACCTACCAAAAACAAAGCATCAGTCAGAACAATCCCAGTTGATTCAAGAACACTTATTAAACTAAAGCAATATACAGCTACAATGAGCACGACTGCCAAACCAATATTTGCAACGACCACCCCAGCTCCTGTCAGTGCTGAAATTAACAAAACCCTTACCTCAATTTTGAAATCGCTCGGCATTCCAAGAATCACATTTCACGGGTTAAGACATACTCACGCATCAGTACTCTTATATCAAGGTGTCAGCGTTCTATCGGTATCAAAACGCTTGGGGCACGCAAACATCACCACGACACAAGCGACATATCTGCACGTAATTAAAGAATTAGAAGAACAAGATAACGATAAAATTATTTCAATTTTAGATAATTTATAATTTGGCACATTTCAAGGCACAACAAAGGCCCGTCGACATTTTTTCGACGGGCCTTTGCATTGAATCTATTTGAGTGGCGCCAGTAATTTTTCGCCACACTGTACTTTTTCATGGTTTAAAAGAACACCATCATCTAAGTCCAAAACCACATGTTGATTAGCAACATGTTGCAATACTTGGTCGTACTTAACTAGTTCATCTAATTGGGAAAGAACCTTATCAAGCTCCTTTGAAGCCACAATCTTATCCCGACCATCTAAACCCTGATCGAGCATTTTTCTAAGCTGAGTGATGCGGTTTTCGTACGCCGCTTGTAGTGGGTGCAAGTACCTTGTCCGAATTGTCGCCATCGTATTTTCATCATAACGATGCAGATACATTAACGCCTTAAACCCGTTCTTCTTACCAGACTGAAGCTGCCAGTATATCGGGCGCTTTTGGTATGTTGATAGATGGTCTTTCTTATAAAAATCATCTAAGAAGTACTTGCGTATTTGAGCCTCTGCATTGTCCCCCTTCTTGCCAAGAGCACCAGCAATGAACTCAAGATTTTCTTGCAAATGTGGTTCGCCAAACGTTACCGTCAAAAACTCCTTTAACCGATTGATTATGTCACGATTATCACCGAAGTAGTCTTCATCAGTAATCATTACCACATCATCGGTATTTGGAATGTAAGAAGTATACTTGCTGGCATCCCAATCGCCACCAGCAAACGCCAGTCCTGGTACATCTAGTGAGTAGCGGCCAAACGTGACACCAATAAAATAGGACAATAATGCCTTCATATCACGTTCATAGCATGCACGACGTACTGAAACATCCTTGTCCGCCACTTCCGGTGTCAATTCATCTTGTAAACCATATAAATCAATGAAAATACGGTTTAATTCTTCCTCGTTCGCCTTCAACTGATTGAAACGGTCATCAGCTTCTTTCTTCCAGTCGTTAAATGCCTCCTCAACAGTCCAATTTCGATTATGGTCAGCAATATGGTTAAATAAATTTAGTTTCTCAAAATTCCAACTGGTTTCAAAACCATCCCAATCTTTTTTCTCCAAATTTATCAAATGATTTATCAATCTGTCTTGAGCTGAAGAATCAGTAACATCTCTTAATACAGGAAAATTCGTAAAATCACCAACCTGTAAATTGATAGTTGGGTTTAGCATTTTAAATACATAGTTTCCAATCGGTGTATTCATTAGCCCTAGTATTCTTAACAAGTGGTCATGGCTTTCTGAAAAGGCAGACATACCAGAAACATCATGTATACTTCCTGGCTCCCGATACCTCATACTGAATCCACCACTTGTAATTAAAGACCAGGTTATCGCTTCACGAAAGTAATAATCTGGATTTCTGATAACGGATCGTGTCCGGCCGTCCGGCCAAGTAAAGTTTCTTATCTTACGTCCATCATGTTCCCAATTAACCACGTAATCGTAGTTTCCATACCATTTATGGAAAGATCCTCCTTTATTGTATGGAAACCATTTTTTGTTTGATAAGACCGAATCATTAATCGAAGTTGCATCAAATTTTATGTCATCAAAACTAACTTCAAACCATTGACGTAAAAAGCGATTGTTATCACCTGTCTGAAGGCCAACTTTTGGTTTGACAACTTTATCCATGGGTAGGCCACCGACAAAATCTTGAATTAATGATATCGGAGCCCAGTACACAATTGGGCTTCCTGGAATCTTCTCAAAGTTCGTTTGGTTAGTTCGATACACATAATTAATTTGCGGGTTTGAGACCGCATCTAAATATGCATTTTCTTTCTTTTGCTGTGAATCAAAGTCTACCAGTCGTTCATAAGTACCCAAATAATCATCAGTAAGTGTCTTCTTAAACACAAACGCTACTGACTGAACAACTTCGCCGCCAATTTCTTCAAATGCCCTCGTTCCCAAATGTGCCAAATTTATTAAGGTGTCTCTACGTAGAAGTACACGTAAATTCTCAAAACTAGATAGAAACATCCACTGATGCTGAGTAATCATTGCGTAATACCCTGCGCCTTCAGTAAACTCATGCAACCGTTCCATAAAGACGGCAAACAAATCAGACTTACTATTTGGATAGTTCTTCTTCACAAACTTCTGGAGTACACTTGGCATTTTACCCGATCCCATATAAGGGGGATTTGTCACGGCAATCGTATAGCGTGCCGACAGTATCTGAGCAACCGTAATTGCTTGCTGCAGTTCGCCTCGTAACTCGGTCAAATGAGTTGCTTCTAACGATAGTTGACCGTTAGCCGCATCATCACTGGAAATTTTCATTAACGTCTGTAAATCAAAACTCTTTGGAAAACTAATGACCGAACCAAGTTCATCACCAGACTCAAACATCGTTATCAACTTAATTAAATTATCTTTGTTTCCTACACTATTGCTACTTTTGATTACTAAATCAAGGTCATCTTGACTCCAATTCAGCTGTGGAACATCAAAAACATGCACCGAAATATTTAGTGTCAAAGATCGTCGATTATACTGGCGCAGCTTCATCATCAATGCAAAGTAGGTGAGCTGGTAAGCACGAGTGTCTATGTCCAAACCATAAAGATTATTCTCAACAATGCTTAACGCAGCTTCGCGTCGGCTATACCCCTCAGATTCGTAAAGTTGCAAGAAGACATCAAACGCGTATACCAAAATGTGTCCAGATCCCATTGATGGATCAATAAAAGTTATTTCGTCCAAAGTAAGCCCATTGAGGGGCTGATCATTTTCGCGTAAGTGTAAGCTAACCTGTTCTGGTTGAGTTGCATCTGGCATAAAGTATGCCCACCCAAATTCACTAGCAATTGTTGCTGGTTCACGCTCGTCACCATTTGAAATTAGCCGATTAATCCAAAGTCGTCCAAGCGAATTTTCAACCAAATATTTCACAATCCAATCCGGAGTGAAAAGCTGAGTAACTGCTGGAATCTCTGCACGCGTGTATTTAGATTTTTTGAATGCGGCGTCTTTGGGTTCTTCATTGTAATACTGATACAGCCACCCAATAATTTCGACCTGTCCTTCACGCTGCACGTCAAAATCAGCTTCCGGCACATCCGTCACCAGCGCCTTAATCACGCCGTTGTTATAGCTGGGGGTGAACAAAAGCTTCATGTAGTCGTCAGTATTCTCAAACAACTTCGGCAGATTCTGGTTAAGGGCATCGACCTGCTTTAGGAACAACATACGGTACAAGCTGTCCATTTTGGCAGGTTCTTGCGTTGCCCAAGCGTCATCATACAACTGCTTTTCCGCCGCACTAAAACCACCTAAGTCATCAGGAATCGCCATGGCTTCGGTCATAATGTCGGGTTCATTCCGCCCATCCGCAGATGACAATACACGTACATGGCTGGGAAGATAATCGTTAACTTCCATGAAACGAATTGCAACGATTCGGTTAAACCAGGTATACGCCACTTCCTCAACTAAATCGTTGTATGCCACTGACCATTTGTCACTCTTAGCGGCTTTATTTAACCGGTCCACAATCGCCCGACGCCAGGAGATTTCATCCCCAGTAAGTGGCCGATCCTGCCTAGCGTAAAATTCTGCCTCCCGTGTAGAACGGTCCTCTTTGTCACTAGCACCCTTATCGTCAATTCCGAGTTGTGCCAGGCGTAACTTAATTTCCTCAATCAAGTGTTTGCGCGCGTTTACGGCAAACTTTTCAATTACATGTTTGTCCATTCATGAATCCTTTCAATGAACTAAAGCGTTAGTTCAATTCCGGCAGTATCCTTCTCATCAAGCTTCGCAATCAGAATTTTGCGTAGTTCATTCAACTTCGCATCGACATCCTGCTCATCTTTTAATACCCAGGTTTGTTCTGCTCCTAGTTCCCCGTAATTTAGATACTTCGTGGTAGCAACCGGCTTCGTTTTAGGTTTAGGCGTAGCAGTTGGTTGTGGTGTAGGCGTCGGCTGCGGGTCTACTACAGTAATAGTAGTAGGATGTGTCCGCTTATATTCTTCATCGGCAAAACGCTGTACCTCTCGCTGCAAATCCTGTGAATTTCGGTCTAATACAGTGCGAGCACGGTCCGATTTTGTGCGTAGAGTCCCAATATCCTGAGCGTTACGGTTTCTAATCTCATTAATTTCATTCTTAAATGACTGCGATATGTGCTGCTTGTACTCATCACTTACGACAGCCCGGTCAAAGCGCGCCAATCCGTCTGCCTGAATTCGCTCAATTTCGGCATTTTGCTTTTCTTCCTCAACGTCAAATACTTCACTGAACCGCGTATCAAATTCTTTATCTAGTGACCCAATTTTAGGCGTGTTGCCCATCGGTTTGTTGGACCGCAGTAACTTAGTCAACTCAGCCACAATGTTTTGCAACTTGTCATCAGCGATAAATTCCTTGGAAGCTTCGTAGATGTCCAGGTCAGTCAGACCAGCTTTCCAAATTTCCTGTTGAGATTGATTCATATAGAAATCAGAAACACCACTATCCTCATAGTCATCGTGCCAATCAAGCAGTTCATCACTGATAGCCCGCAGCTTGCTAAAGAATGTGTCCGTATCATTCGTTTCAATCAATTGCTGCAGCAGATTAATTCCGTTGCTAATAATATTTTGTCCTGGGAATCTAACATTTTTCTTGGCAAAATCCTGCAAATTATGCAGATCAGTCGTAATTTTAGCCTTCAGTTCCACAATCCGCTGATCAATGTTATCCGAACTAAATGTCGTCTTATTAAAGACGTCACGCGCAATGTCGCGGAATAAGCGCAAATCACGCTCTGAGGTCACCTTTCGTAGTTGAAGTTCCACACGGTCAAGATTCTGCTTGCGGGTCAGCAAATCAGTAATTCCCTTATCCGTAAACTTATCCCTAGAAACAACAACCCCGTTGTACGTCAACTTTACCTTGCTCGATGCATATAGCTTAGCTAGCAACCACTCGATGTCTTCTTCTGTGTAGCCATACGGAATACGCTTGAATTGATCTAATACTGTATGCAGCGTAACGTGCGCCTGAGTCTGATTAATACGTTGAATGTAGTTTGCAACTTCGTTAACCGCTAACTCGTTTTCACTTGTTTCGACCAAGTCACCACTAGCGAGCAACTGCATGATATCCTTTTCGCCCTTTGCGGCGGTGATATAGCTGAGATTCCGGTAATTATTATCAACCAACGCCTGCTCGGCATCTTTTAACCGCGTCTCAAAATCACGCTTGGATTCAAGCAACTGACCGCCAACAATGAGTTTCGCATTTTCCAATGCATTAGTCACCTGTCGCTTAGCTTCAGCTTGCAGTTCTGTCCGTTCAACTGAGCGTGCTTGACTGAGAAGCTGAAATTCAGCATCGGCGTTGCTGTAATTCGAGCGCAAAAACTTATCAATTTTCAAGGCACGACGAGTGTTATCAATGTATTCTTGGTCGGCTTGCCCCGATGGTAATACAATCAGAACCGATTTAGCCCCTTCACCTGCTGAGTACATCAATTGCATGGTTTCATCAGCCAGCTCAAACTGCAAGGGTGTGATAACCTTCAGGGATAGTTCGTTGCTTGTCTTCCCAACTGGTGTATCGTCAATGTAGGCGTTCAGTGCAAAGGTGTAGCGTCCGCCTAATTTCGGGTATGAATACTTATTCCTAATAATGTTCCCACTGAAAACAAACTCACCAAGCTTACCTGCAACCTCAGCAGGGCTAACACTTTGATTTTCGATTTCCTGATTAATATCCTGTTCAGCATCAGTCAAAAAGACGTAAACACCAAGGTTTCTTTCAACCAAATTCTGCCGAATTAGTATGTTCAAAGCATTCTGGACATTCTTCTGTAGCTGAACCCGATCTGAATCAATGCTGTCAATCATCAGTGTGGTGATATTAGTCAAAGTTGCTTTGAAGTTCTTTACGTACTTCACCATGAATAGAGTCTTCAGTACTTGAACTGCAAATGGGTTGTCTTCATGGCTGGGGTTAATTGCATCATTTTCCTGGGCTCTTGTGATGACAATCTGGTGTGTGTTATCCAAGAATTGGTCGAGACCATCAAAGAACAAACTAAATGGCACCAACATCCCTGTCTGTTCATGCATCACTGCCTTTGCGGACTTTTGGAAAATAGCCAGCATTGACCGCTCACCCTCTGACAGATGCTTACCGTAAGAGCCATGTGTCCGAATCGCAGTCAACACGTCCTGAAGCAAGTTGAACTGGTAAGGCACAAATGGGTAGTTATCGGCAAAGTTTTTTTCAGATGTATACCGCGTGCGCGTTACTTCCCCGTCAAAATCAATGCTATTGTTAATAGAAGCCGAATTCCCGCTGTATTCCGTTTCTAGAGCCCGCTGCGCAGGTTCATTCTTTGCCAGAATTCGCTTTCTAATAACCTCATCAACGTTAGCGGAACTCATGTTGATACGAGTTTTAAACCGTCCTTGAATCTTAGAAAAGTCCTGGCCATTGACGTTTTTCGTTACTTCATTAATTGCTTGCTGAGACGTTACGATGACCCAAGCCTTGCCCCTAGCTGCTATCCCCAGTTGTTCCACCATCGTCTGGAGATTAAGCATGAGGGAAACACTGTCCCCAACAAACTGACCAACTTCATCCACTAGAAAGACCACACGCCGACCGCTTGATTCAATATGCTTTGCAACTAACTGTGCAAATTCAGCAATACTCATCGGATATGGTGTATTCCACTGTTGCGTGAATCCATCCGCGTCCGCAGCATTCATAAACCCAGACGCAACTAGTGCCTCTTTAATTGCACCGGTATTAAAGGCATACAGTTCGCGTCCGTCCTGATTCCAGACCAGGTTGTGCGTGTTGTGTGCATTGAAGTATTCCTGAAAATCATCGTATTTGCCATCAGCAATTAGCTGCCTCTCAAGATCTGCAATCCAAGCTGTATCAGACAATCCCTGGCTCTTGTTGAATTCTTGCAAGAAAACATCCAGAATTGCGCTGTCCTTTGACTTAGCCGAGGCCTTAGACACCGCGTCGATGTTAAAAGAAATCACATCAGTCGGCTCACTTGCAGCACGGTCCATTTGATTTAGTGTCATCTGATCAACAATCTTATCCTGAAAGTACTCAACCGGCCTCTTACCACCAACTGGAGTATCTTCCAGAACATCAGCAATAATCTTCATGAAGTGGGATTTACCTGATCCAAAGAACCCTGAAATCCAAACACCCATTTCATCAGTCGGCTCGTTAAGACTGCGTTCATATGCACTAAAAAAACGTGCAAACAGATTCTGCAACTCGTTAGTTACGACATATTCGTCCAGCTCCTGCTGCAAGACGTTATCCTGGTCTTGACCAATCTTAATCACCCCTTGGATGTGGCGGTCAATCGGCTTCAAAAAAACATCTTTAATTTCCATTAATAGTTCCCCCTGTCACACATTCCTAATTCAAACTAAATGCACGGTAATAGTTGTCATCCTTCAATTCACCAAACATCTCGAGCCGTACACTGTCATAATTTCCCGGATAAAACATTACAACCGGACCTTCATCAATAATTTGATTCATCGTGTTCAGCACTTTGTGTGCTCTTACCAACGGAAATACAGCACCAACTCCAGTTAAAAATATGATTATTTTTCCAGGTCTAAGATGTTGCTGAATATACTCCACAATACGATTGCTTTCACTGTTCATTCGTAACAATCGTTCCATTTGTTCAATGACAAATGTCATTCCGTACTGTTTTTCAAACTCTTCAAATTGCTTCCGATAACCAAATTCATCGACTATGCTCATCATGATTTTGAACAAATCGAAAACCTGAATCGATGCACCATTAAGCATTGGTGGCAGTGTTTGAATCAGATTATTGATTTCCTCACGCACTCGCATTTCCTGACTAGGGTCATAGCTAAAAATGTAATACCCTACTTCGTTAGAAAGCCCCTCGTTAGCTTGAAACGAGGGCGACTTAATTTTATCTCGTAACTTCGCAAAATCTTCGGTTAGTTTATCCATCCTACATGCCTGTCAGCGCCGTAACGTACTCGCTGTAGCCTTCCTCATGTAATAATGATTCAAGTTCATAACTCAATATTGGCCGCTGAATAATCAAATTATCCCCATCGGCCACGGCCAGACCTGCCATTTTCAAATAGTTTTTTATAGTTCTGCTCAATCTGTGAATGGTTTGATCAGTCCACTGCGCAACGTCTTCATGAGTTGCCTGCAGATGATCAAAGAAAGACTGAATCTCATAGGGTTCAATCGTGGAGTCACCTAGAATCAACTCATCGCGAAATTGCTCAACAACAAATGTTTTTATGAGCAACTCGGTGTTCATGATTGCAATTAAATTAATAATCTTCTGGCTATCCAGATCAAATGTTGGTATGCGATCAACTATGGGCATTGGTAATGAAGATAAGCGCCGGTTCATGACGCCATACATTTGCGTTGCCCGTTGCCTTGACGAAATGAGTAAAACATTGTCATCAACCATTGCGGACTTAATGGCGGCCCAATCATCACCATCCAGTCGCATCTCTGCAACTGTCACAAGTTCATTGAGCCAAAACCCATTCTTGTTAATCCCAGCACTGTATTTTGCCAAGGTTTGGTCCTCCCTCATATGTACTAAACTATATTCTATCAAATTTTGGCACATAGTAGAGCATATTTGGCACATGTTTAGAAAACGCCATCATCGCCGAGATTAAGTTTGTTTTCTAGAAGTCGAGTGAACTAAAAAAGCCCTCGAAATTGATGAGATTTTTCGAGAGCTTTTATTTAGCTTATTCTTTAAATTATGCCTAGGAATATCATCCGGCTGTTTTTCTTAGCAATGGATAATTATAGGACTGATTTACCAGAGGTTTAATGGCGTATGGCGACATATTCCACTCACCTACAACCCGACCTAACAGTCTCTAACTTCTTCCAGTTACCAAGCGTTTCATGAATGTATCCCGTCCAGTTGGTTAAGCTGACGGTGCCATCTTCTCCAATAATTAACGTATACCAGAGTTAACTCTCGGTGGAATTATTGAACTGGATAAACGTCACTTAATCACCCTCAACAAGTTCCTGTTGAATGCTAGGTTCATCCATTCGCTCATCAAATCGGCAAGTAATACCATGGTGAGAACGAATGGTAACATTTAATAGCCATGTTGCCTATAATAGCCGCTACATCCGTGTTGCTTAATATTCAGGGTCAGGAGCAGGCAGGCCCGCTAGTTTTCTAACGTTTTCTTCTGATTGTGCCAAATCAGAATTTGTAGCATTACCTACCCCCGCCATGGCCTTCATAATTAAGCTGTCCGGAATATTATTGATATCGTCAGCATTGTACCCATCATCAATCATTTTCTGTCTCATGTTTTCACAAATCTCTTTATCTGCATCGTCAATCGAACCTGAATCTGAGTCTGATGAAGTAAGAATATTTGGATACTGATCCGCCAGCAACGACCCAGTATAACTAGGGTCACCGCCTGCAGCGTCTGATTTATTAGTTGCAGCCAAAATCGCTGAGTCCGGAATCTTTTCCAGTTGGGCCACCGTGTAGCCCAAACCAGAATCGGCAATTAGCTTGCGCATAAACTCAGCGTCGGCATGATCCTTGCTGTTGGTTGCCTTGCTGGTTGCCTTGTCGGATGAGCTGTTGGCTGACTTGGTTGCGGTACTAGAACTTGCTACCGCCGCAGCCTTATCATAAGCGTCGGTGCTTTGCTTAACCTTAGTTTGCAGTTTCTTCAGGTAGGTCTTCTTGTCCCAATCAATCTTATTCAGTGCCTCGGCGATTGGCTTTGCTTGTGTATAATTCTTAGCCTTAAGTGCTGCTTCTAGGTCGTGCAGCTGCTTTTCGACAGCGGTGTACTCCTTATACTTGGCTGAAACGTCTTTCTTCAGGGCTTTTAGCTTACGTGAAAGTGCCGCTGAGCCGTTTTTAATTTTTACCAGTGAACTGATTTTATCTTTCGCTTTTTTCAGTTCCCCGTTCTTAACGTCCTTCTTCACATTAAGATAACCCTGAGCCTGCTTAAGATAGACCGTTGCCTTCTTGTCTTTAGCCTTCTGGTCAAGGGCCGTCTCAAAATAAGTGACGGCCTTATCCATGTCATCCTCGGCAACAGCACTGAGACCTATAGAAATAGCCGTGTCATAGCCCTTGTTGTCATTGTTAGCGGTTTTCTTAGCCCCACATCCGGTGATCACGAGCAAAGCTAGTAATGACACTAGTAATACCCAATACCGCTTAAACTTGAACTTCATGATATTCCTCCAATTTTACTGTGCCATTCTCCTAGGTCAACTAAAGCCTTCCAACTTCAGTATAGGCAACTAGGCGACGACAAAATTCGTGGTTAGATGCACGTTCATTTAATAGTATTGTGCCAATGCACTTGATACTCCTAAACAATTGTTCTTGCTGAGTATTGGCGATACCCGGCTGTCAATAAAGCATATTGATTGATGTTGGTTTCGAGTCCAATTCCTACACCTTCTGCCGCTGTTTACAGCATAAAACACCACCAGCTTCCCGCCGATGGTGTCTCTATCGCCCTTATCCCTGCAGCCACCGTCCAATTCTCAGCTCGTACTCCTCGACTAACTGTTCCTGCTCCACAAATCGCTGCGTAACAACAACCGCATCCATTTGTGCCTGAAGAACTGGGTCTTGAACCTGCCGGCGCTTGGTCCGCTTCACATCCTGTTGCCCGTATGCGCCCAACCAGTAATTCACATCTGCCAGTGGCTGCAACGCCATGATGTCAGTATCTGGCTGGTCCAGCAATCCACAGAAATGGTCCGCCATCTGAATTCCTTTGCTGTCAATATCACCGAGATATGCGTAGTGCAAGCCGCGACTGGCGAGTTGTTGAATCAGGGCTACATAAGTTGAATTAAAATCATTCCCACTCTGCAGTATCAGTGGCCACTGCGGGTGCATTTGGTGCAACAAAGCAAAGACCCCATTGTTTTCCAGGACCACCACCCGCATATGTGCGAGCGGAAAGGTCGCCATTGCCTCTTCCTGCCACGGATTAATGGTCAGTGGCTGGGGCAGGTCCGTTTGAAAGACGTTCGCGGAAGTGAAGGCCATGCCGATTAGCTTCGCTGTCACCTCATTAATGGGCCGCCCAGCAAATGCATGCGTTAAGACCCACGTGTAATAGTGGTACAAATTGGGGTCCACGTGCGAATCAGTTAACGCATGTGCTGTTAGTCCCAGATCAGTTGCCTGCTGGCCGCGATTGGGCAATGCTTGACCGTCTACAATCGCCGCGAATAACCGGTTCAACACGGCCGCATTAATCGGCAACGGTCGACCAGTTTGGCGGACATACTCGGCAGGAACATCACTCAACGAAATCATCATCAAAATCCCCCCACTGGCCGACCTCAACCACCGAATTAACCCGAAAGTTCCTATCGCTGACGCTTGGGGCAATTACCTCATAAATACCATTGGTGACACCGTCAGCCAGGACCTTGTTCTGCGCACCACTTGGCATCGTGGCGATAAAGGTAAAACCAAAATTGGCAATGGTCTTAGTGAATGCCCGCGCTGTGTCTGGGTCAAGCTTGTCAGCAAACTCGTCGAACATCACTAGGTGCGGGACATCCTTGCGCGTGGCTTGTTGCAGCAACATTTTCGGTACTAGTAGCAACGGGAGCACCATGGCTTGAGCCTTCTCCGCTCCTGACCCAGCAGCTTGGACAAAATTATCGTCAACCTCTTCGTACGCATCGTCAGCCTGGTGGGCACGACGAATCAACACGACGAAATCGGTCCAGTTCCGTACATCAAACTTTTCTGCAACTTCATCGGCAAACGTGTCATCGTCGTTTTCGAGCTTAGCGTCATTTTCAAGCAACTGCATCCGACTTTTAATCTCAGCACGTAGCAATGGTCGGTCGGTTAACAACCCATTCATCGATTCCTCAATTACCGCTGCATCAACGCTGCTGGCCCGCAATTCGACCTTCAGCGCAATCCCGCCGTTGCGATTGAGCCCATCAGCAAGCATTGCGTTGTAGACCTCAATTTGCCGGAACTGTTCCTTGATTAAGTTAACCGCAGCAACCATGTAGTTGGTCAAACTCAGCTCACTGGCAGTTTTGGCAACATTCAGGGCCTCCTCAACTCCGGCAGCCCGCCTGTTCAGGTATTCAATCTCCTTGCGAATGTCAAAATGGACCCCAATCACATCATTAGTTAGCTTGACGGCATGCTCATCCAGGCGGCTGACCAAATCTGTGCGGGCTAACTCATCAAACAGGACATCGAGTGCATAGCGGTCGTTGTCCCCGCCATCCCCATGAATCACGCGGCGAATGCGGTCAACCAGCTGCATGATGTCTGCGTTCTTCACCCGAGACCGGTGTTCCCGAACAAAAGTAGTCACTGCCGTCACATCAGTCAAGTCAGCATTAGCGGGAGCATACGGTTGCAAAATTTTAATTATGGCCATGATTTTATCAGCACAGGCCGTCAACTGTGCTTGCAACGCGTCACTGCTGACAACAGCCGCACGGGCCTTTGCCGCCGCGGTACTATTCTTGGTGGTCAAATCTGTGACCATCTGTTCAAAGTTGGTCACTTGTTTCTTGGCCGTATTGATTTTCTCGTCAATTTGCGTGTCCAAGTGAATCTGACTTAGCCGCTCCTGCGCATTGTTAATTTGCTGCTTCAGCCCAGAAAGATCCACCCGGTGCATACCGCCAACCAATTGTTCCCGCTGGGCAAAAAGGTGCTGTTGGTTGGCTGTTAGGTTCTTTTTTTGCGCAACGAGATGGTCGATGTCCTCAGTCACTGCCTGTAGTTCCTTAACTGCAGACTGCACCGTTTTAAGCCGACTAGCATCATTCAAATATACTGGCACGTCAGGATGCGCCGCAACTAGGTCGGATTGCTTCTGGCGTAATTTTGCAAACTCCGCATTCATTTTCGCGGCACCGTCTTCGTGCACTTCGAGGTTGTCTTGGTGCAAAACGGTGCGGACGTGACTGGCCATTGGCATTTGCACGTGCTGGTTAATGCGCTCATCCATTGAAACCCGCATCCCCGAGACAATCGCCACATCTTCTTCAAGCGTGTCCATCAGTTTGGCCGTGCTCCGATAAGTCGTTAGGTGCCGGTCGATACTTCGCACATACTTTTTGAGCGCCGTCACCGTTGCCGCCAGATTCGCCTGAGCCATAGCTGACGCTAATTCCGTCAACTGTGCACTCTGCGTACTCAGTGTTGCCTGCACCTGGCGCAGTCTACCCGTTTGCAGAGCACTTGTCGCTTGCTCGTTGTCCTGAATTTCAGCAGCGTTTGCGTTGATATTGCCTTCGAGTGTGACCAAGCGTTTGACCGCCTGAACAAAGTCGTCAATTGTCTGCTGCTTGGTTGCAATTTCCTGTTGCAAGAATTGACGCAGTTCCGCGGCACTCGCCTGCTGCACCTTCTTTTCACGGAGAGTGTCCAGTCGCTCCGTTGCACTACCCAAATTTTCGCGTGCAGTCACCAGCTGCTTAGAATAGTTGTCCGCAGCTTCCTGCGAAGTAGCAGCAATCTGCCTTTGTTCGTTCAGCCTTGCACCAGTGTCAGTGTATTCTGCCAACTGCTTGAGCGACAGCTGGTTGAGGTTGCGCCAGAATATTTCATCCTGCAGCTCTCCCAGTTTTTCAATTCCCCGCTGAATTCGGAAAAGCAATGCGGAGCGAGAATTGACCAACCGTTCCTTGGTTGCTGCGCCATTCATCACGTCGGGATCAATCCCCGCCTGTGAAGCCTTAAGTGCCTTCTTGATTGGCGTAAACTTCGCACCACCACTAGTCAGAATTGGCGAGGCAAGTAGTCGATAAGCATTTGCCAGCTGGTCCAGTTGCGTGCGCTCGGTGAAACCATAAACATGGCTAGCGACAAAATCATGGTACTCATTCGGCCGCGTAAAAATGTGCAAGCTATCACCCAAGTGTGCATTAGCCGCGATGAATTCTTTGTGGCCTAGACTTTTACCCGCGTCCGTGACCGTCTGCAAATCAATATTCACACCGGGTTCAGCATCAACCACGAACCACCACGTCGGCGCATTTGTGTCACCGACACCGCGGTAGGCACCAATACCCAAAATCACCTGCCGCTCGTCACTAACCATCCGCATGTACGTGTACCCGGTCCGGGCCTTCATTGCGCCAGGCCCCCAGCTTAGTAACATGCTCTCAAAGTTACGCGGTTCACGTTTGCTGTTCCGGGCCTTACCGTCTGAATCCAGCTTTTCAGTCCCACGAACAGGATTAAACGAGGCGGTGGTAATCGAGCCATCCACTAGCACTGGGAAGAAACAGTTAGCGAGCGTGGTTTTCCCGGCCATGTTTTCGCCAACCAAAGTCATATTACCAAGCTCAGACGCACTCAAATCCAGCTTGAGGTATTTGTTGAAGTTACGAAGATGAAAACTCACTGGTGTCAAAAATTGTGGCATAACGTATCCTTTCCGTTCCATATTAAACTGGCTTCACATCAAACCGAACCATCAACGCTGTCGGCACCACATTATCCCCACGGAAGTTAGCAAGATCGAACTCCTTCATGGCCTCGCGAACGTTGTATGCCTGCGAACTTTTATCATCAGGAAATAATTCAGCCTGTTTGGTTTTAATCAGTGCACTAAGTTGGTCAGCCGGTACGCCTACACCTAGATCTTTCGCCACCGACAACGCGATGAGGTAAGGCTTGGACTGGCTAATCTGGCGCTGTTCATCCAGAAGCAATGCGTAGCCGTCACCCACTTCAAGTGTCAACCGGTGTAATACCGACCATGTTTCGGCAACCGCGCCCTTGTTTTCCTTAAGCAGCGCCCACAACTCGGGATTTTGGGCCGCGCTCAGGTATCGCCTGGTCAAAAGTTCGCGATTGAGGCGCTGCAGTGACGTAACTTCCGTGTCAGAGGTCCCGCGAGAAATCGCATCAACCATGCACCGCGCAATATTGGTAAAATCCGCATCGACGCTCCAAAAAGCGGCTGCATCCGGGCCCATTTCTGGATCTGGTTCAGCCAAAACTTCTGGTGTGAGCAAATGCCACCGGTCGACAAACAATCGACGCACAATTTGCAGTGCCTCTCTTGGTGATAGTTCTGTCACCTCACTGCAAATTTGCGTTAACGTTGACTGCACTGCAATGATCCAATCATCACCGGACCCCTCAACATTCGGTTGGTTAATTACAGCCCGCAGCGTCGCGAGCAGTACATGTACCGCACTTGCATCGAGGCTGTCGGCGCCCACGAGCAGCAAGAGGTTGCCTTGAAACTCAAGGGGCACCACGCCAAGCAAATCCGACAAGTACCGGTTAATTCGCTCCTTCGTCCGCGTCTTGCGTAGCGCCATGATGGCCTGTTGCCGGTTAGCTGGTGTGCGCCTCGTAACCGAACGTGTGAATATCCCGCGGTCAATAAGCTCATTGACAATAAATTGTTCATCCTTCGTTAGTGGTGCCACTATGCCTTACCCCCCGCTTGTTTGGAACCGCCTTTAGTGTCAACTCAAATCCCTGGGGCAGTCGGTAGGAGAACTGCTCACCGGCGCAATCTAACACAATTGGGCCCCCACCTAACGCAGTCGCTGCCACCACGGGCCGACCAAACACGGCAAAGGCGCCGTACTTACTGTATTTAACTGCTGCGTACAATCGCACCGCCTCATCTCTTGCTCTGGTGGTAGTGAAAGTGACGTTTTGATTAATGACCACGTGATTGGCATCTGGCATTAGTTGTTGCCTGAATTCTTTAAACGCCGCCTGCATTTTGTTTGCTGTAATCGTCGTCGCAACAACCGGTGGATTATCCGCTTCAGTAGCAGCTGTTCGCACGGTCGCCGTTGCATGATATTCGACGAAGCCAATATCTGCCGCATGCAATAAATCAGACTTGTTTTCAACATCGCGGTCATACGGTAAATGGCGCGGAATTGCCACTGGGATTTTGATTGACTGATAATGCCGCAAAAGATGATCGATCTCGTTAGTTAATGCCTTAACGTCGACGCTCTGTTGCTGTGCGTGCTCGTACTCATCCCCCAGCATCTGGAGAGCCCCATCGATGGTTTGATACAGGGCAAAAAACGAATCCATGCTTCGGTCAATGACATTCGTGACGCCGACGAAGCTGTCAGCAAGCCGCCGCAACTGCCTGGTGACATACTCCTGCACTTGCTGGCCGCGCAAAACCAGCGACTGTTCATCACTGGTGGCCTTGTCGGCATTAAGGTCGTCACTGCCTTGCTGTGAACGCGCAACCGCCTCAATGAATCTGTCGTTGTAGGCAAGCGAGTCCAAAATGTTGCCGCGCTCAATCATCTTGCCGTACGCTGGAATTGCCTTATCCATGAGCATCGAGCGCAGTTGCTTAGCTGCGATTCCCTCATGGTTGAAGGCCAGGTTCGTGGTGAGGCTGGCCAAATCATCATCCAGTTTGTGCATGCCCTTCATCACATCATCAAAATTGGCGACCATATCCCGAAAGTTATTAAACAAGCGGGTCGTCGTGTCTGACAGGTCTGCCGCCTGCAGTTTGGCCAGGTTGGTACAAAAATCGCCAATGCGCAGAGTATTTGCCGTAACCGTGGTGTCCGCGTCAACCACTTGCTGCATCGCCCGCATGTATTCAATGCCGGCGCTGGTAATCCGGTAAACATCTCTGTTCACCCGCGTCCGTTTGCCAGAAGTCGTAAACACCCGCACGCGGCGAAAATTAACTGTCACCAAATCCGTCTCGTCAACTAAAACATGCATGATTTTAATCAACGCACCCTTACCCACTGGCTCTTCCGCTGATTGTTGATCCAAGTACTCTGAATTGTACCGCCGCATAATGTAGTCGAACGTCGACGCCTCGTTACTTGTTGCGCTGTCACGGTACAGCATCGTCAGAATCGACCACCCAGCAAGCGGGTGGTTCATGTTATTTCCTAGCCCAACACCGAGCAATAATTTTCGCAATTTGGTTGCGTACTGCATTGCGGCACCTCCTAATTAAAGACTTGGGTTCAGTATACCAAACACATGGAAAGCGGTGTCGTGGTGCGGAAATATTTGGCCCGCTTTTTTGGTTAACTAGTAGTTAAAGCATGCTCGCCGAAGCTTTTCCACTCCTCTTTCTGCATGTTGCCGACAGTTTGCGCCTCAGCAGCTGTCGTAAACCTGTTGCCATCGAAAAACGGCCCCGCGCCGGATGCCAGGATGGCGGTCGGAAACTGGACACCGTGGTAATAGCAGTAACGCACGTAGATGTACCCGCTGTCACCAGCCACACAAAAAGGCGCCGACCATCCGTCAACGCCCCTTTACTTCTATCTGGTTTACACCCGGTTAACCGGATGCTCCGGCTTTTGCCCCGACAGCACCCGGTCGATTTCCTGCGCCGCAATCAGCGCCATCTGCCGGTTGGCTTCCTCTGTGTTGGCCCCGACGTGCGGGGTGAGCACAACGTTCGGTAGCTTCAGCAACGGTGAATCCGCGGGCAGTGGTTCCTGCTCGAAGACATCAAGCGCGGCACCGCCAATCTGGTGGCTGGTCAGCGCACTGATGAGTGCCTGCTCGTCGACGATGGTGCCGCGGGCTAGGTTGACCAGTCCGGCAGTCGGCTGCATGAGCGCGAACTCGTGTGCCCCAACCACGTGCCGCGTCTCGGCATTGGCGGCTAGGTGCAGCGAAATGAAATCGGACTTGCTAAATAACTCATCCCAGTCAACAAAAGTTCCGTCCGTGGATTCCCGCGGCGTCCGGTTGTAAATCAAAACGGACACGCCCAGGCTGTGCAGCATCTTGGCGACCTCCCGCCCAACGGCTCCGTACCCGACAATGCCGACGGTGGCCGACGTCAGGTCGCGGCCGAGCAGCTTGTACGCGCCGCCCCAGTCGTTCGCCCGGGTCTTGCGGTCAACCTGCGGGAAGTTCCGCGCCAGCAGCAACATGTCCATCAGCGCCATCTCGGCCACACTATGCGCGTTGGCACCCGGCGTGTTGGTCACCCACACGCCGCGGTCAGCCGCGTAATTCACGTCAATGTTATCGTAGCCGACCCCACGCCGCGCCAGGATTTTGAGCTTAGGCATTTGGTCATAAATGGTGTTGGGCAGCTTCTTGCTAATCATCATCACCGCCGCAGCATCTGGCGCCAGCTGCAAGATTTCGTCCGGCCCCGGATTCGGGCACGTCAATACCTCGTAGCCGTGCTTGGCCAGATAATGATCCGTCAATTCATCCGCAACAGTTGGGACAATCACCTTTTGCATTGTTTACTTCCTCCAAACTAACGCGACATTAATCCCCATGGGTGGCAACGGCCGCGCCGCCATTGTGCAGCTGCGCGAGGTAGGCCTCCGCCTTGGCCTCGTCGAATTCGCCCTCGGACTTGGCGACCACGATGGATGCCAGTGAGTTCCCGAAGACGTTCACCGCGGTGCGGCCCATGTCGATGATGCGGTCAACCCCGGCGATGAACGCCAGCCCGGCAGTCGGCACGCCAATCGTGGACATGGTTGCCAGCAGCACAACGAACACGGCCCCGGTAACACCCGCGGTCCCCTTGGAGGTGATCATCAGGACGAGCACGAGTGAAATTTGGGCGCCGATGCTCAGGTTGATGTTGTACGCCTGGGCGAGGAACAGCGCCGCCAGTGATTCGTAAATCGCCGCGCCATCAAGGTTGAACGAGTAGCCGGTGGGAATGACGAAGGAGGTCATGCTGCGGCTAACCCCGAAGCGTTCCATCTTGTCCATCAGCCGCGGCAGAACGGTTTCGGAACTGGAAGTCGAAAACGCGAGGACGACCTCATCCTTCACCACGCGGAAGACGTTGCTAATCCGCAGACCGAAGATGCGCGCCACGATTCCGAGCACCACCACAATCAGCAGGGCAAAGGCGGCGTAGGCCAGGAAGATAAAGTAAGCAAGTGGCTTCAGTGCACCCAGCCCCATTTGGGCAATGGTGGAACCAATCAGGGCACACACGCCGATTGGGGCGGTCTTCATGACCCAGTTGGTCACCTTGAACATGACTTTGGAAACGGCATCGAGAAAATCAATGATAATCTTCCCCTTTTCGCCCAGTGCCGCGGTCCCGAGGCCGAACATGACGCAGAAGAAAATAATCGGCATCATGTTGCCGGCGTTCAGCGAGGCGAAGATGTTGGTCGGGATAATCCCCATCAGCAGGTTCCACATCCCGCCGTCCTTGGCCACGGTCTTGGCGCTGGCAACGTACTGGCTGATGTCCGTTGCCTTCAGTGCGTGAATGTCAACCAGCGTACCGGGGTGGAAGATGTTACCAATAATCAGCCCCAGAATGATGGCGATGGTCGTGATGATCTCGAAGTAAACCAGGGTTTTGACCCCGACGCGCCCGAGCTTTTTCACGTCGCCCATCCCCGCAATCCCCACGGTGAGACAGGTCACCACGATTGGCAGGACAATCATTTGAATCAGGTTAATGAACATCGTCCCAATATTGGCCATGGCCGTAATTGCGGTCTGGTTCTGGTAGAATACAGTGCCCAGGATGACCCCGAGCACCAGGCCGATGGCGATTTGCCAGCTTTGCGAAAGATGCCACTTTTTATGTGCTTCCATTATTATTTGTCTCCTAACGTGAAAATGCTAACTTACACAGTTAACCACCCAAATTTGACGAAAATGTGAACTTTAGAAGATTAAGCTCATGAAAACGCCATCAACAGCGTTACTCCCCGAAATAAGCTACGTTCAACCCGGGCAAACCGCGGCCGGGCAAGCTCACGGCACACAAAAAGGGGCGACCCGTTACGCTTGGCAGGCCGCCCCTTACTCATTCTTGTACCGTTCGTACACGTCATTTTACCACCATTAGCGCCAGAAACCAATCTGAAAACGGCGTAACCACAGCGCTTTGTGGGCCTTTTTTGCGGTACTTGTGTAAAAAGTTCGCAGGGAGCGTTATTTCAGCACGTCCGCGCTCACCCCGAAGAACTGCATCCGCTTCTTGTTCATCACCAGGTGAATCTTGGCGGGACCTTCAACTGGGATGTCCTGAACCTTCTTGCCCTTCAGCACCTTGATGGCCATGTCGGCGGTCTGCTTGCCGATGTCCTCGAAGTTCGCCCCCTTGGTGGCCACGCCCGCGAACTGAATCATCGTTGGGTCCGTGTTCACAACCGGCGTCTTGGTTTCGGTTGAGACCTTACCAATCGTGTTCATCCCGACAGCCGCCACGTGGTCGTTCGGAATGAAGAAGGCGTCTGACTTCTTGGCCAGAGCCCGCGCCGTTGCTTCAACGTCGGAAGCGTTCGCCACCGTCATCTCAACCGGCGTCATTCCCAGTTGCTTCATCGCCTTGCGTGCGAGCTTGACGATGGCCAGGGCGTTGGGTTCGCCGGCGTCGTACATCATGCCGATTTTCTTAGCTTTGGGGAACATCTTGTGCAGCAGTTCAAGCTGCATCTTGACGTTGACGAGGACGGTGACCCCAGTCGCGTTCTGGTTCGGGTGCAACAGGTTCGCCTTCGTAATCAAGCCGGCCGCAACGGGGTCGGTGATGGCGGAGAACAGTAGTGGCGTCTCGTTGCCGGCTTTTTCCATGGCCTGAGCCGCCGCGGAACCAATGGCGATGTTCACGTTGTTGCCCATGCTGGTCAGTTGGTGGCTCATCTGGTTCAGGTTCGTCTGGTCCCCCTGGCCATTCAGCACCTTAATCTTGGCCTTGGTGTACCCCTTGGCCTGCAGTTCCTCGACGATACCCTTCTTGGTGTCATCGAGTGCGGCCTGATCGACCTGCTGCAAAATCCCGATTTTAACGGTCTGGCTGCTGCCTTCCTTGGCATCAGCCTGTTTCCCGCAGGCTGCAAGTAGCAAGGCAGATGCGACGGCGGCGATGGTGAACAAAGATTTTTTCATAATTTTTCCTCCAAGAATGAATGCGTGATTAGAATAAAAACAGCCATGGCGAGAATCACTCACCATGGCTGGCCACATTCTTTCTGACGAAAAAATACCACATGTGAGTAATTCCCCCATGTGGTATTGATGATTGCAGATTGCATATCAATCAAACGGCCACATGGATGCGAGCGTCGGCCCGCACCCATGTGCAAGCCCACTATCCGTAATAGCCGTAGTAATAATTGTTCAGCTGTGTCGAAATTCGTTTGTTCATAATTTAACACTCCTGTCGTGGGTATGCAGTGAACTATACGCCGGTAAATTATAAACGTCAACTACTTTTTTAATTTTTATTTCACCGTATTCTTCTTTTACGCAAATTTGCGCAATCTATTAGCCTTAATCCGCCGCGCTGGCGACCAGCCCCCGCCTGAATTCGCTGCGCACCGCATCATCACGGTCGTAGATGGCAAAGACCACCTGATCAAAGGCGCCGTTGAACTCACTGCGCCGTAATTGCCGCCCGAAGATTGCGCCGACTGGGGCCACCGGGTTACCAAACACGCCCGTGCCGAACGCACCCAGAATCAACTTGCGCGCGCCGTTTGCCTTGAACGCGCGCAGTGTCTGGCTCACCTTCACCTCAATGTCACGCAGGCAGACATCTTCGGTGAGGTCCGGCCACGCCCGCCGGTTCGGTGCCGCAATCGTCATCACGTCCACATAATGCGGCTCGAGTCGCCGGCCACCCTGGTCAAACACTTGCCGGCAGTGGCGCGTGTAGATGCCCGCCGGCGAGTACAGTCCATCGTTCGGGTGAGCCTGGTTCGCAGCGTACCAGCTCTGAAACTTGCGCAACTCCGGCAGCAGGTACGTGCACTTGGCGATGCTTTCTTCTTGCGCCCTAGCGCCGTATTCGACGCCGCCACCCGGGTTAGTCGGACTGGCGAAGTTCATCACGCCGACGCGGCCCTGCCAGCGCGCCATTGCCGCCACCACGTCCAGATTTTCGACCGTCCAGTTCGCGCTTGGTGTGTTCCCCAGCGCCGGCGTTTCCGGCAGCCGCTTAGCGATGAGGAAGCTGTCCGGCTTATCCGCATCCGTTTGGTACGCCGCCAGACTCGCCTTCAGCATTGTCACCTGATCCAATTGCTATGCCCCCTTTTACAATCAAACCGCCGTCAAAAAAAGGGCAGCCCAAGTGCGCTGCCCGCAAAACCGGTTATTTGTCATCGCTGAAGAACGTGTCTGCCGCCGCACCAATGATGGCGAGCTTGACGTGTGCGTAGGTCAAGCCACCCTGCAGGTACAGCGTGTATGGTGCACGCAGCGGGCCGTCAGCGGAGAATTCGATGGTCGCACCCTGAACAAAGGAGCCGTCCGCCATGATGACGGGGTCTTCGTAGCCCGCCATGGTTTCGGGAATTGGGGTCACGAATGAGTCGACCGGCGAGTTGTGCTGGATGGCCTTGGCGAATTTCACCATGTCGTCCGCATTACCGAAGTTGACGGTCTGAATCAGGTCGGTGCGTGGTGCGTCCCACTTCGGCGCAACATCCAGGCCGAGCTCTTCAAGCAGGGCCGCCTCGAAGATTGCCCCCTTGATGGCGTTCCCGGTCGTCTGGGCCGCGATGAAGAAGCCCTGGAACATGTCACCGAGCGCGCCGTAAGTTGCCCCTTCAGCGCCACCCAAACCGGGCACGGTGAACCGGTAACTGACCCGTTCGACCAGGTCCTTGCGCCCAACGATGTACCCACCGGTCTTGGCCATGCCACCGCCAGCGTTCTTAAACAAGCTACCAGCCATGAGGTCCGCGCCAACATCGAGAGGCTCGGTTGTTTCGGACAGTTCACCATACGCGTTGTCGACGAAAATCCAGGTGTCCGGCGCCACTTCGCGCACGGCCTTAATCATCTCGGCAATCTTGGCCACCGTGAATGAATCACGGGTGGCGTAACCGCGCGAACGCTGGATGGCCACCACGGTGGTCTTCGGCGTTACGCGCTTCTTGATGGCGTCCAAATCTGCATCCCCGTTTGGCAGCAGGTCAACCCAGTCCACGCCGATGCCGTATTCCTTGGGGCTGCCAATGCCGTCACCGGTAATCCCGAGGACTTCCTGGAGCGTGTCGTACGGCTCGCCGGTGATGTAAACAATCTCATCCCCAGGGCGCACGAGTCCGAGCAGTGCCACCCCGATTGCGTGCGTGCCGGAAATCAGCTGGGGGCGCACCAGGGCGTCCTCGCCGCCAAGGACGTCGGCATAAATGGCCTCGAGCTTGTCGCGACCCTCGTCGTAGTGCCCGTAACCGGTGGAACCGTTCAGGTCACTTTCGGCAACGTTGTGGTCTTGGAATGCCCGCAGTACCTTCGCCTGGTTTTCGAGAATCACATCATCCATCTCTGCTAACTTAGGGGCAATCTTCTTGTCCACCCGGTCAACAGCATCCAGCAATTTAGCGTCGTAACTATCACGCCAACTCATTAATCGTTATCCTCCTCAGTTGTCTCTGGTTCTGGCGCATCAATCAGGCCCTTGAACAGGCCGTAAACGAACTTGGTTGGGTCAAAATCAGCTAAATCATCAATACCTTCGCCCAGACCGACCAGCTTAACCGGAATATGCAACTCGTTGCGCACGGCCAGCACGATGCCCCCCTTACCGGAGCCATCCAGCTTGGTCAGCACCAATCCCGTCATTTCGGTGGTCTGGTTGAATTCCTTGGCCTGGGTCAACGCATTTTGGCCGGTGGTCCCGTCAACGACGAGTAGCACCTCAGCCGGCTGCTCCGGCAACTCACGCTGAATCACCCGCTTAATCTTCGCGAGCTCCTTCATCAAGTTGACCTTGTTCTGCAGCCGGCCGGCCGTGTCCACAATTAGCACGTCGGCGTTTTCCTTCTTGGCGCGAATCACGGCATCGTAAACAACCGCCGCCGGGTCGCCACCTTCAGGGCCCGCAACCACGGGCACACCGTCGCGTTCACCCCATACCTGGAGCTGCTGAATCGCACCGGCACGGAACGTATCCGCCGCGGCCAGGAGCACGGATTTGCCCTCCTTGTGCAGCCGGTTGGCGAGTTTACCAATCGTCGTCGTCTTGCCGGCACCGTTAACGCCAACGAAGAGGAACACGGTCGGGCCCTCAGGTGCAAAGTGCAGGCTGTTGTCCTCATCCTTGCCGGCCTCACCGTAGAGGTCAACCAGCTTCTGCACGATGACGCGCGCCACTTCACTTGCATCCTTCACGTTGCGCAGCTTCACTTCTTCGCGCAGCTCGTCCGTGATTTTAACGGCCGTTTCAAAACCCACGTCGGCGCCAATCAGGGTTTCTTCAAGGTCATCGAAGAAATCCTCATCAACCGTCCGGAAGTTGGCGAACAGCTTGTTCAGCCGGGCACCGAAACTGTCGCGGCTCTTCTCGAGGGCGGCGTCGTACTTTTCGGTCTCGGCGGTCTCGTCCTTGCCCCCGAATGCTTTTTTAATGCGGTCAAAAAATCCCATAATCAGCCTCCATTAGTATAGTGTTGAACGTCTAGCGTCAATTCGATGCTTTTGGTTGCTCATTGACTTTTGCCTCAACGGCCTCATCCAGCGAGACGGCCACCATCCGGGAAACCCCGGATTCCTGCATCGTCACCCCGTAAAGGACGTCCGCGGCCACCATCGTCCCGCGTCTGTGCGTGATGACGATGAACTGGGTCGAGCTGGAGTAGTGCTGCAGGAAGGCGCCGAACCGGTCGACATTGGCCTCATCCAAGCTGGCCTCAACTTCATCCAGGATGGAGAACGGCACCGGCCGCACGCGCAGAATCGCAAACAGCAACGTGATGGCCGTCAGCGCGCGTTCCCCACCGGAAAGCAGGGACAGGCGCACGAGCTTCTTGCCCGGCGGTGACGCGATGATTTCAATCCCCGTGGTGAGCAAGTCATCCGGATTCGTCAGGCGTAATTCCGCGTGCCCGCCCCCGAACATCTGGGGGAAGATCTCCGTGAACGCCTTGGCGGTCGCATCGAAGACTTCCTTGAAGCGCGCCCGCACCTCATCGTCCAGCTCGGACATGGTGCCGAGCAACTGCTCCTTGGCCGCGTTCAGGTCATCCTGCTGCTTCGTGAGGAAGTCGTAACGCTCCTTGACTTCCTTGTACTCGGCCACGGCGTGCGGGTTAACCGGCCCAAGTTCGTCAATCCCGCGCTTCAGCAGCTTGATGCGGCTGCGCAGTTGCGGTTGATCCGGTTCCGGCTGTGGCACTTTGGCCAGTGCCGCTTCAAAACTAATTTCATATTCATCACGCAGCGTATCCAGCCGCGTGGTCAAATTCTGCTTTAACCGGCTCAGCGTGACCTGCTGGGTTTCGGATTCGCTCATCGCATTTTGCAGCTCGGTGTAAGTCGTGGTGGTCTGGGCCGAAATCCGGCTCAGCCGCGTGCGCATGTCAGCCTTGTCCGCCGTGAGCGTGGTCTGCCGCTCCTTGAGTGCGGCGATTTCCTTCTTGAGGCGCGCCAAGGTCTCCTTGCGCTGCTCCCGGTCCTGCTGGGTCAGCTGGGCGGCCTCGTGAATGTCGGCAATTCGGCTTTCCAGTTTGGCGATGTCACTTGTTGCCTGGACCTTGGTGTTTTGCCACTGGTCCTGCTGCGCCAGCGCCGTCTTCCGGTCGTTTTTGGCAACCGCCAGTTCGGCCTGAACCTTGGCTTTTTGTTCCTGCCGCGAGTCGGCGGCGCTATTCACGTCCGCCAGCTGCTGCTTGAGCTTATCGGTTGCCGCTTGCAAGTCGGCAAGTTTAGCCACCAGCTCCTGGCCGCGTTGCTGCAGATTAGACTGCTTCTGTGCCAGGTCAACGGTGCCGGCCGGCATGCTGAGTTCCAGGTTTGCGCGCTGGCGGGCCAGGTTCTGCAGCTGCTCGTCGAGTACGCGGGCATCCCCCTGGCTCGTCTGCAGTGCATTCTTGGCCTCGTCCCGCTTGGTAATCAGCGCAGTCATCTTGGCCTGGGCCGCGCTGTACACGACATTCAGGTCATCAAGGTTTTGTTCCTCGATGGTCAGCTGTTCGCGCATCTGCGTGAGCTTGGTCGCAAGTTGCTGCACTTCCTGGGCTCGGGCTAACGGACTGGACTTGCCCTGCTGCTTGGAACCACCGGACATACTGCCCCCGGCGTTCAAAATATCGCCGTCGAGCGTCACAATCCGGTAGTGGTGGCCGGTCGCGCGGGCAACGTTCACCGCGTTGTCCAGGTTATCGGTCACAATCAGGCTACCGAGCAAATTGCCCATGATGTTGGCTAATTCCGGCTTGAATTGCACCAGATCAACCGCGACCCCCACGAACCCGGCCTGGTTGGCCAGTGTTGCCACAATGTTTTGCGGCAACGTGCGGGGGCGAATCACGGACATCGGCAGGAAGTTGGCCCGCCCGCCACGCCGCTGCTTCAGGTAGCTGATGGCCGCCTTCGCTGCGTTTTCGTCACGGGTCACGATGGACTGCAAACTGCCACCAAGGGCCTGATCCAGTGCTTCTTGGTACTGCACCGGCACCGTCATGAGTTCCGCGACCGCGCCGACCACGCCCGTTAGCTGGCTTTTGGCCTTGAGCACGGTCCGCACCCCGCCGTAGAAGCCAGCGTAATCGTCCGCCATCTCGGCGAGGGTCTTGTGCCGCTCCTCGGTGCGCATGTACTGGCCGCGGTGGTCATTGTACGTCGCCGTGGCCTTCTGCAAATCCTGACTGGCCGCAGTCACGGCCGCGTTTTGCGCAGCAACTTCAGCTTGGGCCGCATCGTATGCACCGCGGGCCGCTTCTTCCGCAGTTTTGCTGGCAGATTGTTTGGCCAGCAACTGGTCTTTTTGCCCATCAAGTTCAGCCAACCGCGATTGGGTGGCACTAAGCTGGGTGGAAGAGAGTTGCTGCTCCTTTTCCAGGGCTGAAAGTTCGTTGCGGTTGTCCGCCTGCGCCTGGAGCGTTTCGATGTAGTCGGCCTGCAGCTGATCAATCTTCGTGTTCAGCTCTTCCGGCGTCACGGCGGCGTTGCCTAATTCCGCCAGCTGGCCAGTGAGGGTCTTAATGCTGCCATCCAGCCCCTTAATCTTGGCCGTGAGCTCAACTAACTTCGCCGCTGCCGCACTGGCATCACTGCGGGCCCGTTCGAGCTGGTCGTTCAAATCGGCTACCGTCGTGTTCGCGTTCTCGGTGCGCTCTGAAGACACGTTTTCCTGCCCGTTGAGTGATTCCTGCTGCGTTGACTTGGCCAGCAGGTCGTCATTGACCTGGTTTAATTCGTCCTCGGTCTTGGCCTGCGTTGCCGTGAGCTCATCCGAATCGGCCTCGAGCTTTGCAATCAGCGCCTTCAGTTCGCCGACGCGCTTCTTGGTGGCCGTTGCCTGAATTTGGGTTGTCTCCTGCTGCTTGCCCATGTCCCGGATCTCAAGGGCCAAAAGCTGCTGGTGGAGCGTCTTGTACTCCTTGGTCTGCTGCTCGTAATCTTGGGCAATGGATGCCTGCTCCGCCAGTGGGTCCATGCGTCCAGACAGCTCGTGGACAATGTCGAACACGCGGGCCAGGTTATCGCTGGTTTCCTGGAGCTGGGCTTCGGCCTTGCCCTTTTGCTGCTTGTACTTGAGCACGCCCGCGGCTTCTTCGAAAATCCCGCGGCGATCTTCCGGTTTGCTGTTGAAAATGGCTTCAACGCGTCCTTGGGAGATGAACGCGAACGACTCGCGACCAAGGCCGCTATCCATGAACATCTCCACCACGTCGCGCAGGCGCACCTGCTGGTTGTTGATCAGGAAGTCACTTTCACCGCTGCGAAACAGGCGCCGCGTAACGGTCACCTCGGCCGGCTGGTTCTTCAGGTAGCCGTCCTCGTTATTGAATGTGAGCGTGACCTCGGCCCGGTTCAGCGCCGGCCGCTGGGCGGTCCCGGCGAAAATCACGTCACCCATCCGTTCGCCACGCAAACTCTTGGCGCTCTGTTCACCGAGTGCCCACCGAATCGCTTCGGTAATATTACTTTTCCCACTACCATTCGGGCCGACAATGCCGGTCAGACCGTGGTCGAATTCAATTGTGGTTTTGTCCGCGAACGACTTGAAGCCGTTCAGCGTCAATGCTTTCAGTTGCATCCGTTAACCTACCTAGCTAATCACACCTAAGCCAACCAGCGCTGCGTGTGCCGCAGCCTGTTCAGCACGCTTCTTACTCTTTCCACTTCCGCTACCAAGCAGCTGGCTGCCGAGGTAAACGTCGACGTTAAACTGCCGCGCGTTCCCGGGCCCCGTGATGCTGACCTGCTCGTAGTGGATATCGGCGTTCCCGTCCTGCTGCAATTCTTCCTGCAGCGCGGTCTTGAAGTCGCTAATACCACGGTACTCACCGGCATCAATGCGGGGGAAGATAATCTGCTGACAGAACTTAATCACGGCCGCGCGCCCCTGATCGAGGTACAGCGCCCCGCAGAAGGCTTCAAACAGGTCTTCAAGCAGCGTGTTGCGTTGCCGGGCCCCGGCCGCTTCTTCACCGTTACCGAGTTTAATGTATTTGTCGAAATGCGCCTCACGCGAGAACGACGAAAAACTCTTCGTCTGCACGATGGCCGCCCGCATCCGCGTTAATTCCCCTTCAGGTAACTGGGGGAACTTGCGGTACAGGTAGTCGGACACAGTCAGCTCGAGGACAGCGTCACCTAAGAATTCTAGACGTTCGTTGTCGCTGATCCCGAGCTCACGGTGTTCGTTGGCGTAACTGGAGTGGGTGAACGCTTCGTCAAGAATGGAAAGGTCCTTGAACTCAATTCCATAGTTCCGGCGCAGTTCACTCACGAATTCTGCTACAACCATCATAAACCTCCTTGGGTTTGGGGCCGGTGAACCATCGAGATTCAGGCGGCCCAGATAAATAATCAATTTGCGCAATCTACATACTTACACATTTTATTATTATACAGGTTTTCAGGGCCAAAAACGAACAAAACAGACATTCGCGGCGGCCCCTCACGTGCGCTGCCCACTTCCGGCACCAAACAAAAAGGACGCCCGCCGAAGCGAACGTCCCTTACTGAATTAATTTTGCAATTATTTGCCTTGGTGTGCAGCAATGTAGTTGACCGCATCGCCCACGGTTTGAATCTTCTCGGCGTCTTCGTCCGGAATTTCGGCGTTAAACGTGTCCTCAAGTTCGAGAACAAATTCCACGATGTCAATCGAATCTGCGTCCAGGTCCTTCTTGAAGTTAAGCTCCCGGGTTACCTGACCTTCTGCTAATTGAAAGTGATCCTGCAGAATCGCAGCAATCTTGTCGAAAATTTCTTGTTCGTTCACGATAATCCTCCTCATATATTCCGAACTGATACTTAGTTTTACCACAATTACGCGGAGAGCAAAAGAAAAATATTGATGAGCGTTATTCTAATGCAATTAGCGTTATTTATTCAACCGTGGTCGCGTTATCAACACCATGCTCATTGAAATAATCAATTACTTTGGCGATTGTCCCGTTTTCGACCATGGCCTGAACCTGCAAAACGGTGTAGTAGACGGTCGTGGCGTCGGCCGAACCGTGCGCCTTGACCACTGGTGACTTCAGCCCCAGCAACACGGCCCCGCCGTAACGGGAGGCATCGAACTTGTCGACAATCCCCTTGATGCTGCCCTTCAGGAGCAACCCGCCCAGCTTGCTCGAAATGCCGCCATTCATGATGGCCGCCTTGATTTCGTGCAGCAGCGTGTGCGACGTGCCTTCGATTGACTTGAGCACCGCATTCCCGGTGAAGCCGTCCGTCACGACAACATCGGCCGCCCCGTCAAGTAGGCTGGATGATTCAACGTTCCCAATGAAATTGAGTCCGGACGCCTTTTGCAGAATCTGGTAGGTCTGCTGGTGCAGCTCGTCGCCCTTGGTCTCTTCGGTCCCGTTGTTGAGCAGGCCCACACGCGGATTCTTAATCCCGCGCACGTCACTGGCGTAGAAGTTCCCCATAACCGCGTACTGGTACAGCTGGTTTGGCCGGTTGTCCGCATTGGCACCGACATCAATCATCACGAACCCGTTATCGGAATTAACGGATGGCAAAGTTGGCATGAGGCCGGGACGATCGACACCACGAATGCGGCCGACGATGAACAGCCCGGCCGCAAGCAGCGCCCCGGTGCTCCCAAGGGACATCAGCGCGTCTGCCTCACCGCTCTTCACGGCATTTGCCGCCAGCACCATGGAGGCTTGCTTCTTGCGCCGCACCGCCTTGACTGGGTGTTCGTTCATCTCGATTTGTTCGGTGGTGTGCACGATGGTGATGCGCTCGTCACTTCTCAGCAGCGGGCGAATCTGCGCCTCATCCCCGTACAAGATAAATTCAAGACCGGACTGTTCGTCACGGGCCCGTTCCACCCCTTCAATTACAACCTTAGGCGCGTTGTCTCCGCCCATTGCGTCAACTGCAATCTTCATGTCTTTCCTCCTGAAAAAATGGTTAGTGCCCGCTGCAAGTGTGCAATGTGCATTAACCGTCAACTTTGCCCGCAACCCGCAATCCGGTGCGCCGCGTGGTAATTAGTTCAGCGTCCCGTTAACCGCGGTGAGGTGCGCGAGTTCCGCCCTGAGTGGCGCGTTTTCTGGTTCGTTAAGTTCGGGATCAACCGTGAAAATCTCACTGGCCGTCCGCTGCGCCGCGTCAAGCACGTTAAAGTCGGTGACTGGGTCGCCAAGCCGAAAGTCGGGCATCCCCGACTGCTTGTTCCCGAAGATATCACCCTGACCACGCAGCTCCAGGTCCTTTTGCGCAACCTTGAAGCCGTCCGTGGTCTCGGTCATGACCTCCATCCGGCTGATACCCTGCTCCGTCTTTGGGTCCGCGACCAGAATGCAGCGAGCGGCCTTGGTCCCCCGGCCGACCCGCCCGCGCAGCTGGTGCAATTGCGCCAGGCCAAACCGGTCGGCATCTAGAATCAGCATCAGCGTTGCGTTGGGCACGTCGACCCCGACTTCGATGACCGTCGTGGACACAAGGACCTTGGTTTCGTTGTCCGCAAACGCGCGCATGATGTCCGCTTTTTCTTCCTGCTTCATTTGGCCGTGCAGCAGTGCGACCGGAATCTGTGCGCCCAGTTGTGCCTGCAGGTCCGCGAACACCGCCTCCGCATTCTGCAAGTCGATTTTCTCGGACTCGGCAATGAGTGGCGTAATGACGAAGCACTGCCCCCCATCAGCCACCGCCGAGCGAATTGCGTCAAGGGCGTGGCCCATCTGGTTCTTGCGCAGCCACTCGGTTTTGACCATGTGGCGACCAGCCGGCAGTTCATCAATCGTGGACACGTCCATTTCCCCGTAAGCCGTAATGGCCAGGGTCCGCGGAATTGGCGTAGCGGTCATGGCCAGCACGTCGGGCTTTAATCCCTTGTCCCGGAGCAAATCACGCTGATTAACCCCGAAGCGGTGCTGCTCGTCAATGATGGCAAGGCCGAGGGCAGAGAAATCAACGTCCTTTTGAATCAGCGCGTGCGTGCCGATGATGATGTCGATGTCGCCCCCGCGCAAATCGGCCAGGATGTTGCGCCGGGCCGCCGCGGTTGCCGAACTCGTCAGCAGTGCCACCCGCACGGGCAGGTTCTTGAACAACTTGGTCAGCTTGGCAAAATGCTGCTCGGCCAAAACTTCGGTCGGCACCATCAGGGCGCACTGGAAGTTCGCGGTCACCGCGGCGTACATGCAAATTGCCGCCACGATGGTCTTCCCACTCCCAACGTCCCCCTGGAGGAGCCGGTTCATGTGCAGTGGGCGACGCATGTCCGCACAAATCTCGTTAACCACGCGCTTTTGGGCGGTGGTTAACTCGAACGGTAAGGTACTGATGAAATCCCGCACCCGCGCGTTGTCAAACGGAATGACAAGCCCGTTTGCCGGCTGGGCCGCGTGGTGCTTCAGCGACTGGAGCCGCGATTCAAACAGGAAGAACTCACGGAAGATGGCACTGCGCCGCGCCGCCGCGGCTTCTTTTGCGGTGTGCGGGAAGTGCATCCATTCAACTAGGGTGCGGTCATCCAGCAGTTTGAACCTAGTGCGGATGGCTGCAGGCACCACATCCTGAATTTCACCCGCATAACGGGCAAAGGCCTCTTTAATGAGGCCCATGAGGAAGGTTTGGTGCACTGATTTATTGAGCGGATAGATGGCAGCAAGCGCCGGACTGTCCGCATCCTGGGTGGCGAGAACGCGCATCCCGGAAAGGCTGCTGCGACTGGCATCCCACTTACCGTAGACCGCAACCTCCTGATCTTCATGGAACTTGTCCTTGAGCCAAGGCTGGTTAAAGAAGGTCACCATCACGATTGCGTGTTGCACGCGCATGCGGATGTTCACCCGCGTCTTGCGCGGCCCAAAGCGACTAACCACGGGCGGCGCAACAACGGTGCCCTTAATCGTGATTTTCTCACCATCAACGGCGGTCTCGAGGTCGCGCTCCTTGAGGTCATCGTAACGGAAGGGAAAGTAAAACAGTACATCCTTCACCGTCACAATGCCAAGCTGGGCAAGCCCCTCGGCCCGTTTTGCACCAACGCCGGGCAGCTCCGTCACCGAATCTGTCAGTGGCATCTCCCCGCCCCCTTTTTATTCGACGGAAACCAGGTATGGGTAAAGTGGCTGACCACCGTCGTGGATTTCAACTTCGATTTCAGGGTACTTGTCTTCAATCGTTGAACCCAGTTGCTCTGCTTCTTCCTCGGAACCATCAGCCCCGACAATCAGCGTTACGATTTCGGAATCTTCGTCGATCATCGCGTCAATCATTGCGGTGGTGGCACTCAAACGGTCGCTCGTGGCCACCTTGATGTCACCATCAATGATGCCAATCCAGTCGCCGTCGTGGATTTCCAGACCGCCGATGGTACTATTCCGGATGGACTGGGTAACCTGCCCGGACACAACGTTGGCGAGCGCAGCCGTCATTTCGGATGCGTTCTCCGTCAGACTCCGTTCAGGGTTGTAGGACAGCAAGCTGGTCATCCCCTGGTTGATTGTCCGGCTCTTCACGATGGCAACGTTCACTGGTGCTTCCTTGGCCGCTTCGTCTGCAGCCATGAAGATGTTGGAGTTGTTCGGCAGCACAATCACGTTCTTGGCGTGTGCCTTCGTGATTGCATCCAAAATGTCGTTGGTGCTTGGGTTCATGGTCTGACCACCACTCAGCACGTAGGTGACACCGAGGCTCTTGAAGAGTTCGGCAACACCCTTACCACTGGCAATGGCCACAACGCCGAATTCTTCCAGCGGCTTAGCCTTTTCCTCTTCTTCGGCACGTTCGATGATGCTTTCGTGCTGGAGGCGCATGTTGTCAATCTTGATCTTGTCGAGACTACCAAACTGCTGACCGTAACGGAAGACCGTTCCTGGGTGCTCCGTGTGCACGTGCACCTTAACCACTTCTTCATCAGCGATAACAAGGAGCGAATCCCCGAACTGACTGAGGTAGTTGCGGAAGGCATCGTAGTCGAACGTCTTGGTTGCACCGTTCTTGCCGAGGCCAACCATCATTTCGGTACAGTAACCGTACACGATATCGTCAGGGTTCAGTTGCGTCTGGGCACCCTGCTGGTGGTTGGCGTTCACGATTTCATCCATCTCGTTGTCGTCGGGTACGAATGCCTCTTCGGTGTTCTCACCGGACAGACCGTCGAAGAATCCTTCGTAAATGAAAACAAGGCCCTGGCCACCGGAGTCGACCACGCCGACTTCCTTCAGTACTGGCAGCAAGTCTGGTGTCTTCGCGAGAGCCTTCTTGGCCGCCTTCACCGTTGCTTCAAGCACTTCGACAGCGTCATCAGTGCCGGCAGCCTTCTTCATCGCGGCCTTGGCAGCTTCACGCGCCACGGTCAAGATGGTCCCCTCAACGGGCTTCATCACGGCACTGTAAGCCGTCTCCACACCGTGGGCAAGGGCATCAGCCAAATCCTGCGCGGTTAAACTAGACTTCTTTTCAACGTTTTTCGCGAATCCGCGGAACAGTTGGGAACTGATAACACCAGAGTTCCCGCGCGCACCCATGAGCAGTCCCTTACCGAGCTTCTGGGCCAATTCCCCAACGCTCTGGGCGTCACTTTCAAGCACCGCCTTCGCCCCGCTTTGGAACGTGAGGTTCATGTTGGTCCCAGTGTCACCATCGGGCACGGGGAAAACGTTAAGTGAGTTGACAAACTCGGCATTCTTATTAATGCGGTGCGCCGCTGTCCGGATCATATTCTGGAATTCGGTAGCGGTAATTTCCGTAACTTTCAAAAAAATTGACCTCCTAAACCAAGCCTTCGGGATTAATCCCCGATGACCCGTACGCCCTGCACAATAACGGTCACAGCATTTGCCGTGAGTCCGAGCATCGTCTCAAGGTTATACTTCACCTTCGCCTGAACATTGCGGCACACCTCAGAAATCTTGGTGCCATAGCCAACAATAATGTTAACTTCGATGTTCACACCGTTATCTTCCTGCCGGACCACAACTCCGCGTGAGTAGTTCTCACGGTTCAAGATGTCGTTCATGTTGTCCCGAATCTGGTTCTTGCTGGCCATACCAACAATCCCATAAATATCCGTCGCCGCACCACCGACAACTGTTGCAATAACCGAGTTATCGATATCAATGGTGCCGAACTTGGTTTTAATTTTGACCGCCATGATGTCCCTCCTTATATCACCGGGTACGCGTCCGTACCGTTGTGTATACACTATATCCCAACTATTTTACCATAATGCACCGCATTACAACACGCTGTCGTGTAACACATGGCCGCGCGCGGGTGATTCTAACGCCGCAACCAGACACTTAATTGCAAATGGCCACCAGCGAATAAAAAAGAAGAGGCGAGTTAGCGTGCTGGCTATGCCAGGTTGCTATCTCACCTCTACTACATCTGCGCTTAGACGCGCGTAACCTTACCTGACTTAAGTGCACGAGCGGAAACCCACACGCGCTTTGGCTTACCATCAACCAAGATACGCACCTTCTGAAGGTTGGCCTTCCAAGTGCGACGAGAACTGTTCAAAGCGTGGGAACGCTTGTTGCCGAACGTTGTGTGCCGGCCTGTAATAACGTCAACTGCCATCAGTTTGACCTCCTTGCTGTTTCAAGGTACCCCTCGAATTAATTCACTTGACCAATTTATCACACGGCGGAACGCTTTGCAAGCATAATGCAAAGTAAAAACCCTTGACACCCACAAATAACTGTCAAACTTACTTAATTTGTTGGCCCTTGCCGCTAATTTTGCGGGAACCGGCCTAATTAAAGGTCTTTTGGCCGCGGCGATCCCGGCTGTAAATCAGTGCCAGTGTTCCCTTTACCACCGTAATATCAATCGGCGTTGCGCCCACGAATTCGTTGGACGCCCAGCTAAACGGTGCCGAACTGCTCCATCTTGTCAGCGGGTACTTGGCGCCGCGGATGGTCAAATCCACCACCGGCGTCAGGCACACCACCCCGAAGTAGCGGTAATCGCTGCGGGGCGCAAAGCACTTTTGCCCATCGGTTAGGTATTCCAACCGGTTACCCGCATCGAGAATCACCAGGTGGTCCGTCAAAAACGCGAGATCTTCGGCCAGCGGCAGGTACAGGTTGGCCAGTTCGTGATCCAGCCGGCCGCCCGTCGCGCCGAACAAATTAACGGCGTCGACGTCCCCCATCGCCTGCGTTTTCAGCAGGGCCAACTGGGTGTCCGTGAAATCTTTTTCGGGTGGAAAGCGCCGGTGCTGCGGCACGCTTGTTGCCACTTCATCGAACTCACTGTCCGTCAGCGAATCGTAATCACCAACCGAAAATATCGGGGTGATGTCCGACTGAAGCAGGCGCAAAGTGCCGCGGTCGATGCCCGCCCAGCTGCCGGGAGTTTGCTGCCAATCTGCGGGCAGGTTATCCGTGGGGCCCCCCGCCATCAGGTTGAGCGTGGTCATCGAATCAATTCCTTCAGGTGGGCCAAGTTCGCCGCGGCATCCCCGCCATCGTAAACGGCGGATCCAGCCACAGCCACGTCAGCACCGTAACGCGCAACGGCGGCAATGCGGTCCTCGTTAACCCCACCGTCGACTTCAATCTCAAAGTTTAATTCGGGGTTGCGGTCGCGGATGGTGACGAGTTCGTCAATCTTCGCCAGGTTTTCGGGAATGAAGTGCTGCCCGGAAAAGCCGGGGTCAACGGTCATGACCAGTACCTGCTGGACGATTGGGAGCACCATGTCGATGGCGGAAACTGGCGTGCCGGGGTTAATCACGACCCCGGATTTTGCGGTGCTCTGATTAATCAAGCTGAGCGCGCGGTGAATGTGCGGCGTTGATTCAACGTGGACCATGATGATGTCCGCCCCGGCCGCCGCGAATGGTTCAACCCATTTTTCCGGATTTTGGACCATTAGGTGGACTTCAAGCGGCAAGTCGGTCACCTTCCGCAGAACCTCCACAATCTGGGGGCCAAAGCTCAGGTTCGGCACAAATCGCCCATCCATGACGTCAATATGAATCCGGCCCGCGCCCGCCTTATCGACAACGCGAACCGCCTCCGCTAAGTTACCAAAATCAGCACTGAGAATTGATGGTGCAATTTGCATAATAGTTTCCTCCCAACAAACATGACTAACTAGCGGCCAGCCATGTTCCCCCGTGCGGATCTTGGTGCACGGAGCTTATTTTTTATTGTACACGGGCCGCTGATTTTTCAGCTCAGCCCGGAATTGCAGGTAATTATCGTAGCGACTTTCCATGATGTCCCCCGCCGCGAGTGCAGCCCGAACGGCGCAGTGTGGTTCACTGATGTGCTCACAGCCGCGGAACTTGCAGCCGGACGCCAGAGCAACGAACTCAGGGAACCGGTGGCGCAAATCATCGAGGGTGACATCGAGCAGGCCAAGTGAGGAGAATCCGGGTGTGTCCACAATCAGACCATCGTAGGCCCGGTAGAGCGACGTCGCGCGGGTTGTGTGCTTCCCGCGCCCGAGGCTCTTGGATATTTCGCCAGTGGCCAGCTCGAGCCCCGGAACCAGGTGGTTAATCAGCGTGGACTTCCCCGCCCCGGTTTGGCCCGTGAAGATGGTCAGCTTGTCCGCAAATCCGGCCTTGAGCGCGTTTAGTGTGCTCTTGGCAAACGCGGCGCGCGGTGCATGCACTTCATAACCAATATCAGCATACCCGTCCAGAACAACGGCCAAATGCTTGTAGTCCTCGTCATTCAGCAAATCGGTCTTGGTGATGTAGATTAGTGGTTCAATGTGCTTACCTTCCAGATAAACCAGGAACCGGTCCAGCAGGTTGGTGCTAAACGTTGGTTCCACCGCCGCCGTCACCAGAATCGCCTGGTCAATGTTAGCCACCGGTGGCCGGACGAGTGAATTCATCCGTGGCTTAATCTTGGTCAGGTAACCGAGTTCTCCTTGGTCATCTGCTGGGGTAAATTCGACCCAGTCACCGACGAGCGGTGATTGCTTCTTGTTGCGCATATTTCCGGCGGCGCGGGTGCGAATTACCTGTTCGCCAACCGCGACGTCATAATAGCCGCTGATCTGTTTTACAATACGACCTTCCATTCTTACCTCTTATTCTTTTGGCGGATAGACAAAGGCGGCCCGCAACTCGGGCCGCCTCATCATGTATACGTTAATTACCCATGGGCCTAGTTTATGCCGACTGGCTAAATGTTGCAAGCCCTTTCCAATTGGGTGGGTTAATTCATCAACTAACTGTTAGTTATTTCCAGATGATGCATTGGAAGCCGATGACGACGTAGCTGGCGTTTGGGTGCTACTGCTAGAACTAGCGCTGGACGAGCTAGTTTTTGGTGCATCCGGCTTTGCTGGTTTCTGCGTGCTTTCGCTGCTGGAACTGCTGCTTTCTGACGGCTTTTGTTCCTCGCTGGACGAGGTGCTCTCGTCCACCTTGGGACTAGGCGTAGAACTAGATGCCGACGAAACACCTTCGCCCGTATCCCGCTCGCTGACCTTCGCCACGGTCAAGATGATGGTGGTCTTCTTCGGATTAACCTTTGTGCCCGCGACCGGGGTCTGTGACAGGATTTCGCCGCTGAATGCATCTAATTTCTGCACCGGCCGCTTTTTCACCTTGAATCCTTTTTCGCGCAGACTAGCCGCGACGTCCGCGTACACCTGACCTTCATAGTCCTCAATGGTGAACTTCTTGATGCCCTTGCTGACAACCAGGTCAACGGCCGAATCCTTCTTCACGCTGAGACCAACTTGTGGGTTGGTGCGCATGACATCATTTTTCTTGTACTTGGTCGAGTAACTCTTGGTGATTTTACCCACCTTCAAGTTCTTCGACTCCAGCGTTGCTGTTGCCTGGGCCTGTGTTTGGCCCACAACGTTCGGCACGTTCACATCACCGTTCGGCCAAATCATCGCCAGGACAACGGCGCCGATAATCACCACCGCGGCCAGAATCAGCCCGTAAGTGTACCGCTTGCGCCAGCGCCGCTTCTTCTTTGGCTTCGGCTTCGTGGTGCGCTCTTCGGTGTCCGCCTCCGCTTCATCATCAATCTTGACCGCCCCGTTATGCAGCGCGGCGACGGCAACCGGCGTGATTACCTTGGTGGCGTCCATGTCGACCCCGGCATCCGGCACAAAGCGCGGCTCATTTGCGCGCGCTTCATCCAGCGATGTCGCCAAATCGGCACTCATCGCGCTGGCACTGGTGTAGCGCTGGCTTGGTTCTTTCGCCGTCGCCTTGAGCACCACGTTCTCCAGCGCCTGGGGAATCCGCGGGTCGAAGTCACGGACCGACGGAATCTCCTGCTGAAAGTGCTTGAGCGCAATCGACACCGCCGATTCACCCTCGAACGGCACCGACCCGGTCAGCATTTCGTACAGAATAATCCCGAGGGCGTAAATATCGCTCTGGCGGGTTGGCATGCTGCCGCGGGCCTGTTCGGGCGAGAGGTAGTGCACGGAGCCCAGTAGCGAATTGGTCTGCGTCATTGAGTTCTCGGACAACGCGACGGCAATCCCGAAATCGGTAATCTTGGCCGTCCCGTTTTCGTCCACCAAAATATTCTGGGGCTTGAGGTCCCGGTGAATGATGTGGTGGTCGTGCGCGGTTTGGACCGCACTCAAAATCTGCGTCATCAGGGCGATGACCCGCGCGTACGGAATTGGGAAGTTCAGCGCGATGTACTTCTTGAGGTCGGTCCCTTTGACGTACTCCATGACCAGGTACTGCTGGCCCTGACTTTCCCCGACGTCATAAATGTTAACGATGTTCGGGTGTGACAGTTCAAGGGTCGCCATGGCTTCCCGGCGAAAACGGCGCAGGGTGTCCGGGTCATTCTGCAGGTCAAGGCGTAACACCTTGACCGCCACGTCCCGGTCCAAAATCAGGTCGTGGGCGAGGTAAACGTTGGCCATCCCGCCTTCGCCCAGGGTCTGGGTGAGTTGATAACGTTCGTCTAGTATTGATCCTGGCTCAATCATTATCGTCATCCTCCCCGTTTGCGTTGACTAGTAGTGCCGTGACGTTGTCGGGCGCACCCGCGTCGTTGGCCTTTTGAATCAGGACCTGGGCCTTAATGCCAAGTTCCTCATTGCTGGCCAAAACATCCGCAATGGCGGCATCGGGCACGGTCTTGGTCAGACCATCCGAGCACAGTAGCAGCATGTCACCCTTCATCATGTCGTAAATATTCACGTCGGCATCAACATCCGGCGCCACCCCGAGCGAGCGGGTAATGACGTTCTTGCGCGGGAAGTTTTCGGCCTCTTCTGGCGTCAATTCACCGCTGCGCACCAGTTCGTTGACCAGACTGTGATCCTCGGTGATTTGGACCAGGTGGTTGTGCCGGTATAGATAAGCGCGCGAGTCACCAATGTTGGCCACAACAAACCGGTTGGCCAGGATGAGCACCGCCACAATGGTGGTCCCCATTCCCGTCAAGTCCGAAAACTGTTGCCCGCGCGCCAAAATCAGGTCGTTTTCCTTTTGCAATTCAAAAATCAGCCACTTGGCCGCAATTGCAATGTCGGTCGCTGCGGTCTTCTCAAACGCATAACCGATGTGGGAAACCGCCATTTCGCTAGCGACGTCGCCACCTTGATGACCGCCCATGCCGTCAGCCACGATGGCGAGCGTTGCGCCGACCTCGTTTTTGAACAAGCCAACATAATCCTGATTATCCGCACGTTTTTGGCCTACATCTGTCCGATAGGCAAATTCCATAATAACCTCCGTGAACGTTACCGCGTCCGCACCAAACTGGCGATGAAGAACCCGTCAGTGCCGTAATCGCTTGGCAATAGCTGCAAGCCGGCCGCTGCGTGATTCTTACGCAGATGCTTGTCGGTAAATACTTCCTCTTGGTGATATTCGGGGTGGCGCTGCAAGAATGCCGCAACCACATCCACGTTCTCTTCCTTAGCAATTGTGCAGGTGCTGTAGGTGAGCCGACCGCCAATTTTCGTGACTGGTGCGAGCGCATCCAGTAATTCGCCCTGCACGCGGGTGAGGTTGTCGACGTCCGTTTGCGTCTTCTCGTACTTGATTTCTGGTTTCCGGCGCATCAGCCCGAGTCCTGAGCATGGTGCATCAACTAGGACCTGGTCGAAGCTTTCGGCACCGAACGTCTTGAGGGCCTTGCGTGCGTCAAGTGCCTGCGCGTGCACGCGGTCGGCCAGCTGCAAGCGCTCGGCGTTTTCCTCAATCAACTTCACCTTGTGTGGGTGCAAATCAAGTGCGACCACCTGTCCGCCCTGCTTCGGGTCTAGGTACTGGGCGATGTGGGTCGTCTTCCCGCCAGGTGCGGCGCATGCGTCCAGCACTTTTTGATTCGGCTTGATCTGCATGCTTGGTGCCACCAGCTGACTGCTTTCATCCTGAACGGTGTAATAGCCGGCACCAAATTCAGGGGTGAGTGCCAAATGGCCACTGTCGGCGGTGAGCCCTACTGGCGAAATTGCGCTCGGGGTCAGTTCAAACTGCTCACCGAGGCGGAAGGTCAGGTCGTCGGCGTCCGTAATCGTGGTGTTGAGGCGAATGGCCGCGCGTGGTGCGTGGTTAATGTCCTCCAGCACCGCCTTAGCCTCGTCCATGCCGTACTGGTCGATGAGCTTGCTAACAATCCATTCGGGCGTGCTGCTGCCAATCGACAGCCGCTCAATGTCGTCCTTAATCTGACCCAGGTCGGGTACGCCTTCCCGGTCGATGCGCCGCAGAATCGCGGTTACAAACTTGGCAATCCCAACGTGACCCAGCTTCTTGGCGATTTCCGTGCTGTCAAAGAAGATGGCGCGGTTAGGAACCTTGTCCAGGTAAAACATCTGGTAAATGGCCGTCCGGAGCAAAACCGTGACCCAGTCATCCAGTTTGCGGCTGCCCACGAATTGCTTCAGGTAGTAGTCAAGCGTCAACTGGTGCTGAATGACCCCGTAGACAATGTTAGTGAGCAGACCGGCATCCCGGGAGTCCAGCTTGGCCTTGCGGATGGTCGCATCCAGGGTCAGGTTGGAGTAGCTCCCCTTACTGACCCGAGTCAAAACGTTAACGGCGAGCAGACGCGCGTTATTTTTATCCATTAATCAATCACCTTCGTGTTGACCTCAAGCTTGCGCCCCAGGCCGTTCATGTATGCAGTTACTGTTTGCTTGGCCTTACCAGCCGGCTGCAGCTCATCGATGCTCAGCACAGTCTTGTTGCCGGCAGCCAGCACCAGTTCGTGCTTCCCGGACCGCAGGAGTGTTCCCGCTTCTGCAGTGGTCGTTTCGTCAAGCGGCGTTACGGCCCACAACTTGGTCCGCTGCCCGCCTAACTGCACCCAACCACCAACTGCGGGGCGCAGACCGCGCACCCACTGGTCAATTTCCTTGGCGGTAAGGGTGAAGTCGAGGTGCTCTTGATCCTTGCTGATGGTTGGGGAGAAGGTCACCTGGTCTTCCGGCTGCGGCGTGCGCGTTGCTGTGCCGTCGATAATGTGCGGCAACGTTGCAAGAAGCAGGTCGCGCCCAACCGGACTCAGCCGTTCGAACACGGTGCCCGCATCATCAGCGCGGCTCAGCGGGATGCTAGCCTGGGCGAACATGTCACCGGCGTCCATCTTCTTAACCATTTCGATAATGGTAACCCCAGCTTCGGTATCACCGTTGATGATAGCGTACTGAATCGGCGCACCACCGCGATACTTCGGCAGCAGACTACCATGGACGTTAACGGCGGCAATCTTGACGGAATTAAGGAACTTGGTCGGCAAGAACTGCCCGTAAGCCGCAGTGACAATTAGATCCGCGTTCAGCGCGATGGCTTCTGCAAGCTCCGGGGACCCGGAGAGCTTTTCTGGCTGCAGCACCTTAATGCCGTGGCGCACCGCCGCCTGTTTAACCGGCGACTGCTGCAGAACCTGTTTGCGCCCAACCGGACGGTCCGGCTGGGTAATCACTAACTGCACATCGTAATTCGCCCCGACCAGGCCATCAAGCACCGGCACGGCAAATTCTGGGGTACCCATAAAAATAACTGAGGTCAAATATTTCACTCCTAAATTTTTAACTGTCCAGCTGGCGGCTGCGTTGCTGGCGCATCGACCGCACCTGGACCTAACTAATCTCTATCTAAACGAAGGACAACGGTTCCCGGTCAAAGGCAATCTGGAACCCGTTGCGGCTACTCTTCTGCGTGGTTTGCAGCATCTCTTGCAGCGTTGCGGTCAGATTTGGTTCGCGCTTGTACTTCACCACAATCTGGTAGTAATACCGGCGCTTAAGCCGCGCAATCGCCCCGCGCGTCGGACCTAGGATTACGGCCTGCTTGCTGAGTTTTGCCTGCAACATGTCGGCGAGCCGAAACGCTGCCTTTGCTGCCTGGTCCTCATCTTCGTGGCTAACGGTCAGCCGGAAAGTGAAGTAGTACGGCGGGTAACCACCGGAATGCCGCATGTGCATTTCGTAGGCGAAGAACCGCTCGTAGTCTTGGTGTTTAGCCAGCTGAATGGCGTAGTGATCGGGGTTATAGGTCTGAATGAAGACCTCCCCCGCCTTATCCGCACGCCCAGCCCGGCCGCTAACCTGGGTCAGCAACTGGAACGTCCGCTCACTGGCCCGAAAGTCGGGCAGACCGAGGGCGGTGTCGGCGTTAATCACCCCAACAAGGGTAACGTCGGGAAAATCAAGCCCCTTTGCAATCATCTGCGTGCCAAGCAAGATGTCGGCCTCGTGGTTGCCAAAGGTTTTGAGGATGCGGCCATGCGCGCCCTTGCGCCTCGTGGTGTCCACGTCCATCCGCAGAACCCGGGCTTTTGGAATCAGCGTGTGCAGCGTCTGCTCGACCTTTTCCGTCCCGGTCCCAAAGTAACGAATCTTGCGGGAATGGCAACTAGGACACTCGCGCGGCACTGGTTCTTCATGACCACAATAATGACACCTGAGTGTGTGCGTATCAAGGTGGAGCGTGAGGGAAATGTCACAGTTTGGGCACTTGGCCACGTAGCCGCATTCCCGGCACATGACAAATGACGAAAAACCGCGGCGGTTGAGCATCAAGACACTCTGTTCGTGACGCTCCAGCCGCTTCTTCAGTGCATCCAGCAAGTCAACGGAAAAATCACCGGATTGATCATCCAGCTCCGCTTCCCGCATGTCAACAATGTGCACCGGCGGCATCGGCTGATTATTAGCGCGTTCCGGCATGCGCAGACCGACGTACACGCCCTTTTCCGCCCGCGCCCGTGACTCCAGGCTCGGGGTCGCCGAACCGAGAACGACGGGGGCGTTATGGTATTTAGCCCGCCACAACAGGACGTCGCGCGCGTGGTAGCGCGGACTGTCCTCCTGCTTGTACGAGGCCTCATGCTCCTCGTCCATGATGAGCACCCCAATGTTGCGCAGTGGCGCAAACGCGGCACTGCGCGCGCCAACGACCACCTGGGCCTCACCGCGCGCGATTCGCCGCCATTCGTCGAACTTCTCCCCGTTACCAAGACCGGAATGCAAAACGGCAACCTTGCTGCCAAAGCGGCCCTTAACGTTCGCCACCATCTGTGGGGTCAGGCCAATTTCCGGCACGAGCATGAGCGCGGTCCGCCCAATTTTCAGGGCTTCGGCAATCAGCTGCAGGTAGACCTCCGTCTTCCCGGACCCAGTGACCCCTTCAAGCAGGAACGTTTTATCTTCCTTACCGTCAATCGAGCTGGTGACAGCATCATAGGCTTGCACCTGCTGTGGGGTGAGCGTTAACGGCTGCGTCCGCTCCAAATCGTCCAAGCTCGCATACGGCGTGCGGTATATCTCGCGTTGCTGCAGGCTGAGCCAGCCGAGCTGAACGGCCTTATTAATCGTTGTCCGGTCAATCTCGAGCTGCTTTTCCAGCTGCGTGACGCGGATACCTTCTTCGGGAATTGTCCCCTGACTGAGCGCTTGCAGCAGGTGCAACTGGCGCAGCGCGTTTTTGCGCACGTGTGCCTGTGCGTCCGCATACGCGGGTTGATCGAGAATCGGCGTGACAAAGTCCACCATTTGGGCCCGGCCCTTGTCGACCACCGTCTGCTTTTTGTTCAGCATCTTGGTCTCGGTTCGCAGCGCGCTGGGCAACATGGTCTGGATACAGGTTATCCAAAACGCATAACTATCATCAGCGAGCCAGCGGGACAGCTCGAGCATCTCCTGATTGAGGACTGGCTTCTTGTCGAGCACCGACTCAATTGTCTTGAGCTCACCCGCAAAATCGGCGCTTTCCTGCAGGCCAACGACCATGCCCATTACGCGCCGGCTGCCGTTACCAAAATTAACGACAACACGCTTACCGGGAACAACCTGGTCAACTAGTTCGGCGGGAACCGCATAATCATACGGCTGGTTCGTCTGCATCGTGGGAACATCCACGACTACTTTAGCCACTACTGCCACTTAATGCGCCTCCCTTTGCTAAAAAACCCTAGATTAATTATAACAGCAAACGTCAGCAATGTCTGAACCTATCGCCAAAATGCACGGTGGCAGTCCGGTGACGGTGTCCGGCAGTGTCAGCTCTTGGTGTAGGTAACCAGTAGGAGGGAGGCTCCGCGTTGCGGGGTTTGGCCTCCGGGTCCGGGCTGGGCCTCGGGTGTGCTTCGCCGTGGACGCTGTGGCGGTCGTCTGGAGCCGGA
>NZ_RRYD01000060.1 GCF_004010095.1 Lacticaseibacillus hulanensis
AATCCCATGATTCACACGGGACTGCGCTGCTTTGGTGTTTCACCCATTGGGTGCGCCTATATGCTAAGGTTAAGTCGACAAAAACCATCACGAAAGCGAGGCTTCACACCATCTCAACTTTAACCAGCTTATCCCTGCAATGCAATACCAATGTGACTGTGACCGCCGACGGCGGTCAACTTTCAAATGACGCCGGGCTCGTTTTGTTCCAAGAGTTTCTTCATCGTATCAACTTTAGGCAACTTGCCAATCAGTGCCTCAAGTTACCAGACCAACGACGATTCTGGAAGGCCTCGATGATCGACATCTTCTTGGAAAAATTGTTGCTCGACGTTGCCGGGTATTTACATGACAGTAGTGCCAATGACTGGCAACGTGATCCCGTACTGGCGGCCACCTTGGGTAGCTCTCGGCTAGTCTCACAGCCCTCACTTTCACGGTTTTTCAAGCGCCTTGAAGACGCCGACCTAGATGACTTTCGGAAGCTTATCTGGCAAGTAGCCGCCTTGGCTTTCCGTCTTAGTGGTCAATCCCGCTTCGTGCTGGATATAGACTCAACGCATTGTGATACTTTCGGTAATCAAGAACGGTCCGCCTTCAACGCTCACTATATGGCCTATGGATATCACCCTCAGGTTGTATTTGATCAAGAGTCCGGGTTGCTCTTAGACGCCTTGATGCGCCCTGGCAATGAGTACACCGGCAAGGAAGCCGATAAGTTCGTCGAGACAACTTTTTCGCGCCTATCGGCGCTCCCTCAAAGCACCAGCGTCATCATTCGAGGCGATTCGGGGTTTGCTGCGCCAAAATTTTACGAGATGTGCGACACACATGGCGTCGACTTTTTGGTTCGACTCAAGGCAAATTCAAAGCTTGGGAAGCTGGCAGAAACGGCCTTAGTGGATTGCCCTCCAAAATATGAAGAGAGCAAATGCGTCTACCACGAATTCAAGTATCAGGCCGCGTCATGGGGTAAAGCTCGCCGTGTTATCGTATGTTCTACTCATACGGCAGATGAGCTAGTTCCCTGGAACCACGCATTCGTAGTGACCAGCCTGGCCTCCGAGGCTCCAGAGACTTTGTTCAAGACCTATAGACAGCGGGGCAATGCTGAGAACCAAATTAAGGAGCTGAAATGCGGGTTTGGCTTTGACAAAACAGACAGCTCAACTTTTGCACGGAACACTGCACGAGCCTTGATCACCGGTATTGCCTATAACCTGGTTCAGCTCTTTAAACAGCTCTTTGTCTCGGAAGACCGTCGTTCAACCATCTCCTCGCTACGGTTCAGTCTCTTTCACATCGCCGGTAGGATTACTTGGCACGCCCGTCGTGTGGTGATTCATCTTGCTTCTAACTATGTTTACAAGAACTGGTTTAGTCGGCTCATGGACGAAGTCCATCAGTTGGCAACCTGAACTGAATAACTGAATAGGTCGTGCGTCGAGCCGAAAACTGGGTCGGTCTGTTCGTGGTGCATCGATCACCAACTTCTCCGCTCAGTCAGTATTCGCAACGCTCCAAACGTTGCTTTCAGACCGGCCAGATGC
>NZ_RRYD01000061.1 GCF_004010095.1 Lacticaseibacillus hulanensis
GACGAATTGTCAACTCAAGTGCAACTTTTTACCCAGGTAAACTTCTGATGGCGTCTTCCAGCCTAGGACCTTGCGTGGTCGGTTATTCAGTTGCTCAACGAAGGCTTTTATTGCTTCATCGCTTTGTAAGTCTAAGTCCGTGTTCTTTGGAAAGTATTCGCGAATAAGCCCATTGGTGTTCTCGTTTGTTCCTCGTTGTTGTGGCGCATGAGGATCAGGGAAGAAGACCTTCGTGTTCAGTTCTTGAGCCAGCTCGCGATAACGCGCAAACTCGGTCCCTCGGTCTGGAGTGACAGTTCTCACGCGATTGTTTGGTTGTGCGCCAAGCAGCGCGACCATTGCGTCCTTGACGTTATCTGCGTTGACCTTTGAAACGCGCATCGATAGAAGGAAGCGTGACTTGCGGTCAACGAGCGTGACAAGGGCGGAGCGGCCAGTCTTGCCTCGGACCGTGTCGCCTTCCCAGTGACCAAACCAACTACGCTTCTCCGCTGAAACAGGGCGTTCATGAATTGACGGGACATCGTTGAAACGACCCCGCCGCTCATTGATGGTTCCTTTCACTTTGCGGGTTTTGCCACGATGCCGCAACAGACGTGGAATACCACGTGCGCCACGGCTCTTTAATGGCACCCCAAGATTGTCGCGATAGATGCCGCGGTAAATCGTTGGATAGCTGATTTGAATCGTACTCTTTTCATGTCGCAGGCGTCCCGCAATTTGTTCAGGAGACCAATGATACTGCATGATGTAGGTGATTACACGTTCGCGTACTTCTGGACGGTCAAGGATGCGATGGCGCCGGCAACCCTGTCGCACGTCCTGATAACGGGCATGAGCGTCTGCCACGGAATAGTTTTCCCAACCGCCATTACGAGACACTTCGCGACTAATGGTGCTCTTAGAACGGCCAATTTTCTTGGCGATTGCTTCTTGTGTCCATCCATTATTGATTCCCAACAGTATCGTTTCACGTTCTTTTAAGGTAAGATGTTTGTACGGACTCATAGCCGAGTTCTCCTTGTATATGATCTTGTGGTGATTTCATTGTACAAGGACTCAGGCTGTGAGTCTTTTCTATTTGG
>NZ_RRYD01000007.1 GCF_004010095.1 Lacticaseibacillus hulanensis
ACACAGAAGTTAAGCTTCTCTACGCCGATAGTAGTTGGTGGGAAACTGCCTGCGAGGGTAGGAAGCTGCCACGCTCAGTAAAAGGGTCAATCAGACATTGTCTGGTTGGCTCTTTTTTGTTGCACTTAAGATGCAGAACCAGAAACATCTGGAATTATTAACGAGGTCAACGAGCAGCTGCACCACGTTTTGTTAGGTGACGGTTCAATCGGCATTGCGAATGCTCCTTCTGAAGGTGAATCAGCTCCTAAAGCATGGTCTCATCAATGAGCCACAAACACGCTTACTAAGTAGCAAAAGCAACGAAAGAATTGGCCCAATAATTACAGGCGGCCAAAAAGATTAATTGCCAATTTTCCACTAGTATGTATTGCATACCAGTCAGGTGGGTGGTATATTCTAGTTGGTAAAGCATACTAGTAGGAAGGAAGAGGTCACCTTGGCGCAAACAAACACCAGCCAAATGCTCAAGGGGGTACTGCAGGGTTGCCTGCTCATCATCCTGAACGACGAGCCATCGTACGGCTACGCAATCATGCAGCGACTAACTGGCTTTGGCTTCGGCGACGTCCCCAAGGGCACCATTTACCCGCTACTGTTAACAATGGAACGCAAGCAACTCATCGCCAGCACGATGCAGCAGTCCCCCGATGGCCCCGAGCGCAAGTATTACCACCTCACCGCCACCGGCCAGGCCGAACGGCAGTCATTCATCGCCGACTGGCACAATCTACAACACAACGTCACCCAGGTTATGGCATTGGAGGATGAGCAGAATGACTAAGCAAAAGCTAGTGACACTAATCAATCAGCGTGTCCAGTTACTCACCAAGGACAACGCTACTTACTACAGCAAAATCTTGATTTACACGCGGATGCGCAGCTTCTTCAAAGATGGCGACCAGGTGGAGCGCGAACTATTGAGCATCCTCAACGACATGATTGATGCGCAGGGCGACGGTGTGAGCGCGCTGGAGTACTTCGGCCCCCACCCCGGCAAGGTCACCCAAGACATTCTGGCGGCCATCCCTAACGACCGCAAAGCCATCACGCGGCTAGTGCTAGCATGTGTGGCCTTCTACTGCACCGTTAGTTTCGTACCGCTACTCCTCTTTCCCGACGAACAAGTCGACCTCGGGACCTTTGTGCTGATGGGCATCCCGCTTGCCCTGCTAATCCTGATTTTTTTCTGGATGTTCAGCACCTCGGTCTTCAGTCGCCACCCCGTGCTCTATTTGTACGCCTCGTTCGTGCTACTCGGTGTCGGCACCGGCGGACTCATTGTCGCCAACATGTTCATCCATACGCCGCTGCGGGTACGGCTCGCGGGTACCAGCGGCGTCATCGTGATTGTGCTCCTACTACTCCTGGCTACCTATGCCTACTACCGGAACGGCGATCACGTGCTCAACCTCGGTTTCTACCTCTTCCCCCTGCTACTGGGAATATTTGGCATCGTCTTGCGGCTGTCACCGTCCCAAGCCCACTACTGGCTGCGCGGTGAGTACCCACCGGTTGCGTGGGTGATGGTGGGCGTTCTCGCCCTCATCTGGTTCTACCCATTAAGCGTGCTCCTCATTCGGCTCAGACGTAATCGGCACAAGCAGGTAAAATAAATGCACGCAAATACGACAACGAATAGTGGCAAATTCCGCACGTTCGTTGTCGTATTTTTTGCGCTAATAAATATAAACTAGGTAACAGGCCCGGTTGTTGTTCAAGAAGAGGTTGGCCAAAATCAACAAAAAACAGTTAGGAAAATCTTCCTAACTGTTCCTAAACATTAAAAGTAGTCGATTAGCGCTGGGTGTTTACCAGCAGTGAGTGTTGTTAGTGCACTAACAGCGGCGGAATTAGCCGTAATTTCACCGCTGCGTACTAATGTTTCAGGGCGTTGAGCGCCAAAGAGTAGTTTGACTAAATTTTGAATGTCTAGCGTGATGTCCGCGTCTGGACTTAAATCATCGTCTTGCTTGATGAAACCGGCCGCGCTTAATTGCCAAGTGCCCTGGTTTGCAGTAAGCACGGGGTCGGTCACAGCTAAGGTGATCGGCGCAGCGGGCATCTTGCCTGGATACTTGGCCATGAAGTCAGCCAGGTTGACGATGCGGGCCATCATGTACGGCCTGATTGTGGCCGTCACGGCATCCGGCTCGGGAAACAGGTCACCGCCGTACTCCAAACTAGGCGCGTCATAGGTAATCGCCGCAAAGCTGTTGCCGTGCTTCAGGATAAATTGACGCAGCGCCGTGAATTCGTCACTAGTCGGCGCAACCAGTTCCTTCACCGTCAGCGCGGAATTAGTCCGCTCGTAAATCACGTAACCGGTCGGCTTGCCGGCAGCATCTTGGTAAATGCCCACGTCCCAGTCGTGCTTGAGCGTTAGGTAATGCCACCACCAATCGGCGCGGACCAAACCGCCCGCAGCGGATTGATTGTCGGCGTAGATTTTCTTGACGGTCGGCAGCTCCGCGGCTAGCGGGCTGCGCGTGACGTGACCACCTGCTGTGGTGCGCGGGAAACTGGGCAAAGCGGTCGTGCTAAGTTCGTAGTGAATCTGGTTAAACACCTGCTCGTAGCCAAAGCGCCGGTAATAACTGAAGGCGAACGGCGCCAAATAGGATAGGGTTGTGCCGTCTGCGTACATGTCGTTCAGTGCGGCCTTGATTAACGTTCCGGCGCCACCACGCCCGGAGAATTCGGGCGCGGAACAAACGTCGCCAATTCCGGCCATCGAAAATTCGGTGCCGCCGAAGTTAACGGTGAACGGCAGACTGTACAGGGCACTGACCAGCTGGTTATCGGCGTGGATGCCGTAATTGTTTGCATGCGTGAACCGGGCGTCGAAAAATGCACGGCGGCGGACCGAGTGTGTTTGGTTGAAAGCATATAGATATAATTCGTAAAATGCATCTTGATCAGTAGTTGAGGAAATCCTGTAGTTGGTCATGGCAGTCACGCTCCTTTAATGTTTGCGCTATCACTTTCATTCTACCGCAGTGCGCCAGCTGGTTGGTGATTTTGGTGACGGAAAGCGCGAAATGACCGGGAACACTTGTTTTTTAGTCGCATCGACTTTGTTATAATTGGTTGAATTCACAAGACGGAGGGTAATTATGCCACGCAAAGTTACTGCAGATAATTTAGAAGAGCTAACCAAGTCCGGCACGGTGGTGATGGACATCTGGGCGCCTTGGTGTGGCCCGTGCAAAATTCTCAGTCCAATGCTCGTTGAACTGGAAAAGGAACTACCTGGTCTTCACGTCATCACGCAAAATGTCGATGACGACAAGTCAATTGCGGCCAAGTTCGGGGTGCAGTCCGTGCCGACGATGGTGATTTTTCAAAACGGCCGGGCCGTCGAGAAGGTTACCGGGGCGTTCCCTAAGGCCAAGTTGCGGAAGTATCTGGAGGGCGTTCTGGCGCGCGAGGCATAGTGCCTGCTGTGGGTCTTGCCCGGTGATTTGGGGGTAATGTGGTGGATCGGAATGAATTGCTAGATACGTGTCTGCTGGCGGGGCGCATCATGATTGAGGGCGGCAGCGAAATGTACCGCGTGGAAGACACCATGACGCGGATTGTGAACAACGCGGGCGAAAATGATGCCGTGATTTTCTCCACCCCGACCGGCATCTTTGCTGGGATTCGGAATGAACCGTACATGCAGCTGCGGCAGATTAGCACGCGCGACATCGATATGGAACGGATTGCGCGGGTCAACTCACTGTCGCGGCAGTTTGCGGAACACAAGATCACGCTGAGTCAGTTGCACACGGCGCTGGCACACCTGGACAACAACATTCCGTACTTCCCCATGTGGATGCAAATACTTGGGGCGGCGGTTTTGTCCGCACTGCTCATGGTCATCTTCACGCAGCAATACGATTGGTACGACATTCCACTCGCCGGCGTTGCGGGTGCGGTCGGCTTCGCGGTGGCTGTGTACGTCCGGCATTTGGCCAAGATAAAATTTGTGAGTGAGCTGACTGGTTCGCTCGCGCTGGCGTTAACCGCGCTGCTTGGCGTCCGGCTTGGGCTCGGCCACAACATCGACAATATTCTGATTGGGGCCGTGATGCCGCTTGTGCCTGGCGTGGCGATTACCAATTCCATTCGGGACCTGCTCGCGGGGCACCTGCTGACAGGCATGGCGCGCGGGATGGAGGCCATCCTGACCGCCAGTGCCATTGGGTTTGGGATTGCCGTTGTGATTTCGATGGGGTAGGTGACTGTGATGAACTTCTGGCTTCAGGCATTAATTCAATTTAGCTTTTGTTACGCCAGCACCGTCGCCTTTGCAATTTGCATCAACGTACCGCGGCGGGGGCTCAACTGCGCGGGCATCGCGGGGATGCTCGGGTGGGTTGTTTACTGGCTGCTCTACAAGGCGGGCGTGTCGGTGCTCATTGGGAACCTGCTGGGCGCCTTTGCCATCGGGATTGCCGGCGTGCTGTTTGCGCGGTGGAAGAAAATGCCCGTGATCATGTTCAACATTCCCGGGTTGGTGCCGTTAGTGCCCGGTGCGACGGCTTACGAGGCGGTGCGGGCCTTCGTGTCGAACGACATGGACCAGGGAATACAGCTGTTGGTTCGCGTGATTATGGTCGCCGGTTCAATCGCGGTTGGGTTCATGTTCGCGCAGCTGTTTGGCGACATCACCCGCCCGCGTTGGGGAATGCACCGCAAAGAAGACGCGGCGGAGGAAGCGGCAGACAAGCGTGCAGGTAGAATGTAACGAAAAGTCAGTACATTTTGCGCCATCAAGTAGCGCCAAATGTCTCGCTTGCTGAAAGCCGCTCCGTGCGTTACACTTAACCCATGCGATGAGTCGAGTAACACGTTTTAACGTGTGAAAGTTGCAGCCAGTGCGCATTACCCGCCGGATTGCGGGTGCTGGTGGTCCCTCTGGATTGTGGAGTTCATGGACCCGGTTGTTTACAACTGTGCGTAAGCCCACGTAGATTGCTTGCAATCTGCGTGGGCTTTTTTTGTGCGTAGCGGCACTTAACTGCAGAGGGCAGGGCCCGAAGCAGTTAAGTGCTCGGCCTTAATGAGCCGCTTCATCGCCAGCAGTACTAATAATTTTGCATATACGTCAATTTAATGATTACCAGCACAGCCTGCTAACACTTATTCAGAAAAATGATTAACTTTCTGCCCAAATGTGACAGAGATAACGCTCTCAATATGGTACGATAACTAAAATGGTGTATATCGTGAATTATCTTGGGAATGGGGATATTTATGAAGAAGAAGGTTGGGTTCTTCAGCGCTGCCGTACTATTTTTCAAAAATTACGTGAACTTCATGGACAATAGTACGCGGCGCGAATACTGGTTTGTGATGCTGTGGCAGTGGCTATTGACGTTGCTGCTTTACGTGTGGATTATGTTTGCGGCGTTCGGCGCAATTAGCAATGGGGCAAAACTGGCCGCCGCTGTTGCGACGCTTAAGGGGCCAATTATTGTGGCGGGAATTTTTAGCGTTGTGACCCTGGTGCCGATGATTTCGCTCCACGTGCGGCGCTACCGGGATGCGGGGATTTCGCCGCTGTGGCTCATACTGACGCTTATCGGCCCGGCGGTACTGATTGCGGTGGGGTCAATGACGGACGTAACTTGGCCATTGATTCTGGCCGGTGCAATCGGGATCGTGAATTTTGTGCTGGCGGCTCGGCCGAGCCGGGGATTACGGTTCTAATGATGATAGTTAGCATGTATCGGGGACTTGCCGGTGCATGCTTTTTTGCTGCCGCCAGCAAATATCTGTAGTAGGCTAGCAGTGAGGACTAATTCGGAATGGAGGCAACAATGATGGATAAAAATGAAATGCTGGCCGTTAGCGACCTGTCGCCCCGCGCGCAGCAGGTCGTGGGGTTAATCATGTGGATGGATCGGCCAGACCGTGAAATTGTGATGCCGCGCAGCCAGTTTTACGCGCGGCTCCACTTTTACCCGCGGAACGAAAACATGATGGCAATTCAAAAGGCGGTTGCGGACGTGGTCGCCGAGCTGCGGGGTAGCATTTTCCCAGAATTCAACATTCGTGTTGGTGACAACGATTTGGGTGAGCAGGAGCAACTATTTACCATCACCTATTAACTATCTACGGCAAAATAACTAAATTTGGTTGTCTGTTGGTACTTTTGACCGATTTTTTCACCCATAATGGCATGGTATCGTTAACGTGTTGATTAACAGTGCAGTACTACGTAAGCCGGCCGCACGCGGTTGGCCCAAGGAGGAGCAACATGGCAATTATAACGACAATTGGTGCAGCGGCACTGATGCTATTATTGGGTACGGACGTTTCGTTTGCGAGCGTGGTTGAGCGCATCAAACACTAACGGACGTGCCAGCATGATTGTGTTGGGTGAGGAGGATTTTTATGGCAACAGAACTTAAGGTGAAGGATCTACACAAGTTTTTCGGCCGCAAACAGGTCCTAAACGGTGTGGACTTCACTGTTGAAACGGGGCACATTGCCGCCCTCGTTGGACCGAACGGGGCCGGGAAAAGTACCATCATGAAGGCGATACTCGGCCTCATAACCACTAACGGTGGCGAAGTGACGATTGCTGGCCATGCCGTCAGCATTACCAGCCACCAGGAACTCGATAATGTCGGGGCACTGATCGAATACCCCGGGATTTATCCGTTCCTGACCGGGCGGCAGCACCTTGACTTGTTCGTGACCGGGACCAAGGCGGTGAAGAAGGCGAAGATTGACTGGGTCGTTCAGGCCATGCAGATGGGCGGCTACATCGATACCAAGGCCAAGTCCTACTCTCTGGGGATGAAGCAGAAGCTGGGCATTGCGCAGGCACTGCTGAACCGGCCGAAACTGGTGATTCTCGACGAACCAATGAACGGTCTTGATCCGCAGGCGGTTAAGAACCTGCGTGACGTCATCGTGAGTCTGGCCAAGGGCGGCACCACCTTCCTGATTTCCAGCCACATTTTGAGTGAACTGGAAAAACTGGCGGACACCGTGCTGATGCTAAACGGCGGACGCATCGTGCAACAGACGACGATGCATGAGCTACAAAACGCCGGGACCAAGGTCTTCACCATCCACACGGTTGACGACGAGGGCGCACGGGCGGCCCTCATTAATCAGGGGATTCAAATTTTGCCGGGCAACAAGACGATTGCAATCGCGCTCACGGAAGAGGACTCCCTGGACAAGGCGCTCCGGGCGCTGATCAACGTCAACGTGACGATTACTGGGGTCAACCAGGTCAAGCACGACCTGGAAGGGTCATTCCTCGATATGATTAAATCTGGGGAGGCGAAATAATGGGAACTTTAATTAAGCAGGAACTATTCAAGCTGGTGCACAAGAAGGGTACCTGGATTGGGGCGGCGCTCATTGTTCTGGTCCAGTTCGGGATTGCTGCACTCGCGAAGATGCAGGGCAAAATCTTCGGGCCGGCAGATATGTTCCAAAGCACCTTCCTTGGGACATCCATGACGTTATTCGTGCTGATTGCCAGCACCGCCAGCATTGTCTCGATGGAATTCCAGTACGGCACGGTCAAACAGTTGCTGTACCGCAAGTTCTACCGCAGCCAGGTTTTCCTGAGCAAGGTGTGCGTTGTCGTGCTGCACATGCTGGCACTCTTCGCCCTCGAACTGGCAGTAACCTTTGCCATTAAATTCGCTATTTTTCCGCAGGTTGATTTGGCCGCTAAGTACATGGGCACGCCGGCATGGCAGTATCTGCTAATTGGCCAGGGCGGCGAAATACTGACGGCACTGCTGCTGCTCAGCTTTGTGCTCCTCATGTCGACGCTGTTCAAGACGAACGCCGCGGCAATTGCTTGCGGTTATGTCGGCTACTTCCTCATTAGCATGGCGTCAACATTGCTGCTTATGGTGATTGCTCGCTGGCACTGGGTCAAGTGGAATCCATTCACGATGCTCATGCTGCCGCAGCAACTGCAGTCGCCGGATATTGCCAAGGCAACGTACCTGTCCAACCCCGAAATGATTGGTGGGCTGGTGGTTTACACGGTTGTCTTCACCCTTATCGCATACCTTAGTTTCCGCAAGCGCAACGTTTAAGCTGCGTATGCACAAGAGTCGGCCTGTACGGGTCGGCTTTTTGTTTGGTGATAGTTGTCACGGGCAACCATTAATGGCGGGGAATGTCCTTATTGTTTGCCTACCTGCGTGTTTGCGTTACAATGAGCATAGTTAAAATTCGGAGGTAGGGAATAATGAGTAATCACCGCCAGACCCAAATCAAAGCTGAATTGTTGTCTGCAACCGCGCCAATTAGCGCGAGTGCACTGGCTAAAAAGTACAATGTTAGTCGCCAAACAATTGTCGGTGATGTCGCATTAATGCGCGCGCTGGGTGAGCAAATTGTTGCCACGCCACGTGGGTATGAATATGAACGGGCTAGCAGCAACGAGGCGCTTTTGGTCTGCAAACATTTGCCCGTGGATGCGGCCGATGAAATGCGGCGGATTGTGCACAACGGTGGCGTGGTTAAGGACGTTATCGTCGACCACCCACTGTACGGCCAGCTGCGCGGGGCCTTGCTGATTCGCAGCGACGCGGACATCAACATGTTCACCGCCAAGATGCGGCAGAACAAGGGGCACATGCTGTCCGAATTGACGGCCGGGGTCCACATGCACACCGTTGCCTACGAGAAGCCGGAACAGCTCAAGGCAATCAAGGACGCCCTGCGCCAGGGCGGGTTCTTGGTCGAATAATGGCGCCGCGCTCTGGGGTTTGGTCTCCGGGTCCGCGATCTTACCTGATTGTGCTGGGTTAGGCTCAGTTGTTGCTGTCGGTTACTTAGAAGCCGAACTTAATATGTGTTATCAACGCTCGTAATGGTGGTTTGCCTATCATTGCGAGTTTTTTTGGTCGTCATTGGTGTCTTGACACCATCGCCGTAATCCTGTTTACTATATGTTATGCCCGAGGTGTCATGACACCTGCGAGGCAACATATTCTGCAATTATATTGCGTGCGGGGCGATTCCCCGCTGGAGGAAACATTGGAAAATACGTTGAAGCACCAGAGCAGGCTGATCACCGGGGTGGGGATTGCCTGGCTCTTTGACGCAATGGATGTCGGCTTGCTGTCGTTCATCATTGCCCAGGTTGAGGGCGAGTGGCACCTGAGTGCGGGTGCGGTCGGGATGATTGGGAGCATCAGCTCGCTGGGGATGGCAATCGGTGCCGTCGTGTTTGGCGCGCTGGCCGACCGAATTGGGCGGAAGAGTGTGTTGCTCATCACCCTGCTGATTTTCTCCCTTGGGTCGTTTGCCTCCGCCTTCTCGACGGGGTACGCCATGTTCGTTGCGCTGCGCCTGATTGTCGGTGCCGGACTGGGCGGCGAACTGCCCGTTGCCTCAACACTGGTCTCCGAGAGCGTGCCGGTCAAGCACCGCGGCCGGAGCGTTGTGCTGCTCGAAAGCTTCTGGGCGGCCGGTTGGTTGGTATCATCACTGGTGGCGTACTTTGTCATGCCGCATTGGGGTTGGCGCATCGCACTTGTTCTGACCGGGGCCACCGCGCTTTACGGCCTGTACTTCCGGGAAGGGCTGCAAGAGTCGCCGGTTTACGCAGCTGAAGGGGCGGCCAAGAAGAAGCCGTTCTTCACCGCGCTAGCCGAAATGTGGAACGCCAAGCACTGGCAATCCACCGCAATGCTGTGGGTTGTGTGGTTCATGGTCGTGTTCTCCTACTACGGCATGTTTCTGTGGCTGCCGAGTGTCATGGTGATGAAGGGTTACACGCTGATCCACTCGTTTGGATACGTGCTCATCATGACGCTGGCCCAGCTGCCGGGGTACTTCACGGCGGCGTGGATTATTGAAAAAATCGGGCGCAAAAAAACGCTCAGCATCTTCCTCATTGGGACGGCCATCACCGCGTTTGGGTTCGGGATGGCAAATGGGGTGGTTGCGCTGGTCGTCTGGGGTGCACTCCTGTCCTTCTTCGACCTGGGTGCGTGGGGCGCGCTGTACGCGTACAGCCCCGAACAGTACCCCGCGGATGTGCGCAGTACCGGTAGCGGGATGGCTGCCGGCGTTGGCCGGATCGGCGGGATTGTCGGGCCCATGCTCGTTGGCTCACTTGTGGCCAAGGGGATTGGTTTCCCCGTAATCTTCGGCATTTTTGCGGTCTCGCTGCTGATTGCGGTTTGTGCAATCGTTGCCTGGGGGGTCGAAACCCAGGGCCGCCAGCTGGATTAATCAGGCAAAAGACGTGGCCGGGTTGCGGCTGCGTCTTTTTCATATACACTTTGGGGAGATTGTTCAAAATAATCGATAGACACCTGTAACCCTTGCCTGACTGGGCAGAGCCAGGATATGTGCCACCAACAGGCTCAATCTCAGCAGAAGCCAAGGCCGAAATCGAAGCACGCAGAAAAAGGTTATCCAGCACTTCAACTATAAAATCTAGTGGAAATTAAAAAATTCCTGTGACGACCAACCCACTGCATTAGGCAGCACGTCTATCACCATTACGGCAGCTAAATAGACGCGCCTAAATCGTTAAGTTTCGCAAAATCGGGCTACACAAAAAGCCCGCAGCTGCGGGCTTTTAAAACTAGATCGATTGAAAATCACAAAGTTGGCGTCATAAACGTTGACGTGGCGAAGACTGCGTAGAGTGACCAATTAGGTCGAATGCTTTACTTAATTGTACATTTTACGCTTACGAAAATATTGAGCCACTGCCAAAATCAGAGGTTGAACAAATGAACCGCATGCAATGACTGTTAATGCCAGAAATAGCCCATACTGAACACCCGCATCCTCAATATTAAAAGAAAATCCTTTTTCGTTATAGCAATTTAGAAGGAAAATCGCCAGTGCTACTCCAACTAAACGAACCCAATGTTTTTTTGAACGTCTCATTTTGAGGCCTCCTTAATGACTATCACTCAAACATTAATGCACTACATATTATCATCAACGTCTGAAACGTTTTTTTAAAAGCTTTAACATGTCTCGTCTGTACACTAGCGTCACTATAACAATTGTTAATCCCGAAACAGTTGCGAATGTAACTGCTGGTTTCTGCAATGCAGTTTGCCAGAGCCATTCAATGAAATATGAACTCACTATGCCAATCACGATTTCACAACAACCTTTCGAAATTTGACCCTCACCAAAACTAGCACACCCTACTTAACATAAGAAATCGACCAAACCATCCCTGTGCTCGTAGGATTATATGAATCAATGGTTAAGGTCATCTTCAACCCCCATCCATTGGCAGCAGCCTTACGTAATACACCACCAAGCCAGTCCCAACAAGACGAGTATAATAATCGCAATTATGGATTTCTTCCCTAATGGATCATTTAAAGTGTAATACCTTACACAGACCAAATCAGCTAACAAGCCTATTACTAGTAAGTGAGAAAATGCTTTAAGCAATAACAATAGCCCCCTTAGCAGGTTAGCAATGCTGCGGCTACGCTTGCTACTAACCCCATTGGTATAGAATCGTAACCCAACTCCACCAAAGTCATGCCAATAATTTTAGCAAGTAGGGCTACATTTGCAACAGAGAATAACTTACTTAGCGATTTGTTGGTAAGTCCCTCCATTATGTCTAAAGCGTCCTTCAAATATCCGACCGGGCTACTGCACCTGCAAGCATCATGGCGCTCAACAGGGCGTAGCTAAATTTGGTGATTGACATAGTTCAGCACCTCCAATTATTTTATTTTTTGGAGCTCAGCTGGTAGTTAGGACTGTCGCACTATCGGTTAACACGCTAAATCAAAGATATCAGGTTGATTAGTCTCAATGCAAGCGATTTTATGAAAAGATGTGGCATTTTTAAAAGTCACTTTTGAAAAGCCCATCTAGCAAGTTTTCTTTTATTATTTTCATTTTACGTTATTTAACAAAGCACCTGATGTTCTTACGGGCATAGTATTATGAAGTCTAATACTAGGTCGAAAGAAATCTAAACAATCAGTTTTAATAATATAAAACAATTCAGAAGGAATCTTGGTGACTGATTTAGTGACCGGCTCAGCGACAAATTCAAGCATCGGTCCATCATCGATGCAAACTGTAAAGCAAATCGCCGAAACCCATAATATGACTAGGGACAGTGTTTGCTGATTGTCACGGCCAATAGGTGATGATGTGATGCGTGTAACCGCTATCTTGTGTTAAAGTGAATGTGTAGTATTGTCACTGGGGTTACCTTTCTCGGGTAGCCTTTTATCGTCGTTAAGTCGGGAATCCGGGCGCGTTTTGCCTGACTGTTCCCAACATAAGGAGGAAACATGGCACATTTGACCAAATTAACAGATACTTACACGCTCGCTAACGGGGTTGAAATTCCCATCGTTGGCTTTGGTACCTGGCAAACACCTAGTGGCGAAGTTGCGGAAAAATCCGTGATGGACGCCATCGCTGCGGGCTACCGGCACATCGACACCGCCGCGATTTACGGCAACGAAGAAAGTGTCGGCTCCGGGATTAAGAAGAGTGGCATCAACCGCCACGACCTGTTCTTGACCACCAAGCTTTGGAACAACCGCCGCGATTACAAGTCCGCGCTCGGCGGCATCGACGAATCCCTGCAGAAGCTCGGCACGGATTACGTTGATTTGTACCTGATTCACTGGGGCAACCCCAAGGCAACTCGCGACCACTGGCAGGAAGCAAACGCCGAAACCTGGCGCGCCATGGAAGACATTTTGAAATCCGGGAAGGCGCGTGCCATCGGGGTATCGAACTTCCGCGTTAAGCACCTTGAGGAACTATTCAAGACGGCGACGACCACGCCGATGGTCAACCAGATGTTCCTGAACCCAAGTGACATGCAGGAAGAAGTAACCCAGTTCGACACCAAGCACGGGATTTTGAACGAAGCCTACAGCCCACTTGGCACTGGGAAAATCTTCGGCATTGAAGCCCTGAAGAAGATTGCGGACCGTTACAACAAGTCCGTGGCTCAGGTGGTTCTGCGCTGGAGTCTGCAGCACGACTTCCTGCCACTGCCAAAGTCCGTGCACAAGGAACGCATTGAAGAAAACGCCCAGTTGTTCGACTTCGAACTGAGCCACCACGACATGGAACTGATTGATGGGTTGCATGGCGCCGCTGGTTTGGCGGACGATCCGGACACGGTTGGATTCTAAACCAAGAGATTAAAGAAACCCGTAGCTGCAATAACCAGCTACGGGTTTTCTATATTCTGGACGCGTGATTAGTAGCGGGACTTCTTGGCCTGCTCTTTGGTCGCTAATTTGCCGGCGTAAAAGGTGATAATCAGGGCAACAATGATGACAAGGTAGACCCACCAGGTAAATACTTGGGCGAAGTATAGGGCGCCACCACTAATAATGAGGGCGGTTAGGAGCATGCCGTCACTTTGGTTGAGTTGTAAATAGTTCATGTGTGCCTCCAAAACTGGAATAATTGCTTGAGCCCAGTCTACTGCAAAGCGCACTTGCTGGCCACGTTTGCGAATAAACGGTGATAACTAAATTAAACATACCAAATATCGGAAATTCTCTGCCGCAGATTTTATCACTTGATAAAGTAAGAGTGTGGGTCATCAGCTGACGTAACTCCCTTCCAAAATAGCAAATATTGACCCACATGGGTGTCTATGGGGCAACGGTTTTCCGTTGCCTTTTAGTGACTCTTACGCGCTATGCGCGTTAGAGTCACTTAACTCGTAGTGAGCGCAGCGAACGAAGATACTTCCTCTTTCGTCCCTTACGTGCTTTGCGCGTTAGGGACACTTAACTCGTAGGCGACAGCCCGAAGATACTTCCTCTTTCGAACCATACGCTCAAAGTACTGTTAGTCAGCCTCGATGTCACAAACACGAGCAACCATCAATAACGAATTTATGTGTAAAATAATGTTGTATAACCATTAAAAAAGCCCTACAATGAGCACAACGCATGTTCTTACACAATTATTGAGCGTGTTTACGGGGTGGGAAAATGAAAAAGAAGCTAATCGTCTGTTTACTACTCATCAACATTCTGGTGGTCCTCATCGACGGCATCGGCTACGTTTTTGGTTGGGTTAGTCAATCGTTCGAGAGGTTCGTCAGTCCCATTTTCTGGATCAGCCTATCCGCGCTGTTAACTGCCACAATCAAGGAATACAACAAGTAACCTGAATTCGGCTGGCCCGCTAATCTCAGAAAGACACCCCCAAGCTGACTTTGCCTTCAATATTTCCGCTCCCGCTTTTGGATTCACGCCTAAGCCCGTGCTATGATTAGGGTGTTTCCGCAGCAGCAGTAAGCAGGGGCCGCGCGATGATGCGCAGCCAAAGGAGAACGTAATGGATATTGAAGTAATTAACGGCAAGAGCCACAAGGTGTCTTTGAAAATCAGCGACCTGGCCGACATCGAGAAGCTAAAGCAGTCGATGGGCAAGGACGGCAAGATGCACTACATCGTCACGATTAACAAACGCAGTTACGGTGTGTCGGATGTTGAGGGCGACCGCATCAAACGGCTTTTGGGTAAATAAAACAAGGCTAAGCGCTTGGTCCGCGGATCGGGCGCTTTTTTGTGTCTGGGGCTTCCGGCATTGGGGTGAAATGTGTCCGGTGTTATCCACCGCCGATTTTTGTTAGAATGTAGCTATTGTGTAAGTGCGTATGCGCACAGAAAGGAATTAACATGTACGAATTGACCAAGAAGCGCCGGGTGAGTGATGCCGTCGCTAACGTTTTCCCCGAGGCAGTACTGAAAAACATCTGGGATATCATCACGTTGATGTCCAAAAACAAGGCGCTCGTGAGTTCGCCGGTCGCGGTGGTGTTTGCCGACGATTTCACCGACGACGAGTTTTACGCGATGTTGCTGCAGGGGGATGCGGCGGCTGGCCAGGAATTCCCGATTGCCTTTACCGGCGAGAAGCCATTTCTCGGTCACGGGTACATCTTAATTATTAAGGACCGGCCCAAGACGGTGACGATGGAATTCTCCGCTGTTAACGAAATGGGCGATGAACCAGAGACAGAAGAAGCTGAGGCGCAGGCACCTGACCAGGACGACAAGTAGCTTGCGGTGCCGCCGCTTGGGGTTGCGCCGGGACGTTTTGCAAAAGGAGTTTTATGACTGAACCGATTTTAGCGGTGGATCACCTGCAATTTGGGTTTCACGACCGCAAGTTATTCGACAACGTTAATTTTGAACTAGTTCCCGGCAGCATGACCAGCGTCATTGGACCGAATGGGGTGGGGAAAACCACGCTGATTCGCCTGCTGATGGGGCAGTTGCAGCCAACGGGTGGCCACATTAACTGGCGGGACAAGCCGCGCGTGCAGGTTGGGTACGTGCCGCAGTTTCGCAACCTTGACGATGAGTACCCCCTGTCGATTCGCTCGTTCGTACAGCTGAGCCAGTTGGGGAGTTTGCTGCCGTGGCACAAGGCGGCTGAGCGGCGCAAACTGGATGAGGTGCTGGATGCAACGCACCTCCTCTCGCTGCAAAACCGCCAGCTCGGGATGGCCAGCGGGGGCGAAAAGCAAAAGGCGTACCTGGCGCAGGCCCTCATTGATGACCCAAGCTTCCTGATTCTGGACGAATCAACGGCCAGCCTCGACGTGAACGTCAAGGTCGAACTCATGGACCTCGTGCGTGAACTCAACCAGAAGCTGAACCTGACCGTTCTGTTTGTGACGCACGATTTGCCCCTGGCCAAGGAGTACACGGATCAGTTCCTGCTGCTGGACAACGGGGTGGGCTTTTTGCAGCCGATTGCGAACATGGAACCGGACCAGATGCCGGAAGAGTTGCGGGGGATTGTCGAAACCCCAGAGGAGGATTAACATGTTTCATTACGAATTCATGCAAAACGCCTTCCTGGCCAGCACGTTTATCGCGATTGCTTCGGGCATTGTCGGCGTGTTTGTGACGGCGCGGGGCACATCGTTCCTTGCGCACACGTTAAGCGAAATTGGGTTTGCGGGCGCCGCGTTCGCTGTGTTCCTCGGGATTCCGCCGCTGGACGGGATGCTGATGTTCACGATTCTGTCCGCGGTGACGGTGGGCCGCATGTCCGCCAAGGCGTCGCGGCGGGAGGCATCCACGTCGGCCGTGTCGAGCTTGTTCGTAGGCCTCGGGATTTTGTTCCTGGCGCTGTCGAGCTCGAGCTCCAGTTACGCCCAAACCATCTTGTTCGGGAGCATCGTCGGCATTTCGCGTGGTGAAATCATGCAACTGGTCGTTCTCGCCGGCTTTGTTTTGCTCACCGTCCTGATTAGCTACCGGTACCTGGCGTTCGACAGCTTCGATGCGGTCGGGGCCAAGGCGCACAAGCTGCCCACGAACCTGATTTCGATTTACTTCCTCGTCATTTTGGCCATCTGTGTCTCAACGGGGGCACAGATTGTTGGGAGCCTGCTGGTGTTCATCCTGCTGACGCTGCCGAGTGCGGGTGCGAAGTACATCGGCAAAACGCTGCCGCAGATGCTCGTGATCTCGGTGGCCGCCGCCCTCATCGGGGTGTGGGCCGGGCTCGCGCTGGGCTACTACACCAACTGGCCGGTGACCTTTTTCATCGCGGTGGTGGAATGCCTGTTTTACGTTGGCGCACTTGGGTACCGGAACCTCACCAAGTAGTTAGGGCTGTCGGGAAAGCAAAAATATCTGATTGTTTCGACAAAACAGACATGTTTTAGTTAGTAATAGTGTGCTGTGTGACACAGTAGTAGGACCAATCAGCGATGATTGGTCTTTTTGCAGGCCATTGTGTTTATGCCTTGTATATGCGTCCTGATTCGGTCTATATTGCATATATACATAAATGGAGGTGCTTGTATGGATGCTACTAAGAAATCACGACTAAAATCACTTGGCACGTTCACGGTTGGCAAGGTTGGAAACTTTATGAAGGTTACAATTCCTTCATCGGCTGAAATCGTCAGTGGAACTCAATTGGAAATTTTCCAAGAAGCTGATGGTAGTTTGGTCTTGAAACCAAAGCACGTGAATATTTGGAATACTGATTTGGTTAAGCACCATGACTTTGAGGCAGATAAGAAAACTATTGGTAATCTTGATGGAATGCGTGTAGGTAGGGAGATTTAAATGGTGAATAGCTATACGAAGCAAGGAGATATCATCTTTATTGATGTTGAACCCCACTCAGAGAATGAAAAACGTTTGTAAAGGTCTGCACAAGTACCACGGTGTGGGCTTTTTTTGTGCACGCGGACGTTTGCCGGCGCGGTGGATGCTACAATGAAAACGGTTCAATTATTCGAGACTTGGGGTAGCGACACACGCAATTTTGAGGAGGACTGAAACTGCAATTGTAAATATGGAATAAAGTGTAACAACAAGGTATAATGAGGGTGCAATAATTCAGTGGGAGGCACCCTCATGCTCAAACCAAACGAAATGGCCGCACGCATTGGTGTGACGGTCAAAACTTTGCAGAAATGGGATAAAGATGGCACCTTGCCAGCTTTTCGTAATCCTAAAAACAGGCGGTACTATACCGAAGAACAGTATCGCACCTACATTGGCGAAACTACGAAACATGGCCACAAAGTAGTGGCCTACGCACGCGTATCGAATGACAGGCAGAAAGATGACTTGAAGAAACAAGTTGATTTTTTACGCCAGTATGCCAATGGTAAGGGCGTAATCCTGGATGACGTGATTACGGATGTTGGTAGCGGGTTGAATTATAAGCGTAAACACTGGAATGAATTGCTAGACCAAATCATGGCTAACAACGTTGACACCGTGTATATAACTTATAAGGACCGTTTTGTTCGTTTCGGCTACGACTGGTTTGAACAATTAGCCAATAAGTTCAACACCCAAATTGTGGTGCTAAACAACCCAGATTTATCGCCTCAAGAAGAAATGACACAAGACTTAATCAGTATTATTCACGATTTCAGTTGCCGTATCTACGGCTTGCGTAAATATGAAAGCAAAATCGAAAATGACAAAGAACTGAAGTAGTCCCATCTTTCAACCAGTAGCGGTGAATTAAATGATTAAGACACATAAAATCAAAATGTATCCCAACGCAACGATGCGCATCGTCTTAACGCAACTGTTCAACTATCGACGTTACTGCTACAACCAAGCGCTTGAGATTTGGAATGAAATGTACGACGAATCCGTATTGATGGCGGATAAATCGCTACGACCAAATGAACGCAAGGTGCGTAACGATCTGGTCAATAACAAACAGGATTGGCAATTTGAACAATCGGCGCGTGTACTACAGTTAGCAGTTAGTGACCTGGCTAAGGGGTGGCAGAACTATTTCAACCCCAAAATGCCTAACCATGCCCGCCCACGATTCAAGTCCAAGAAGCGGTCGAAGAACAGTTTCAAAACTGACCGCGCCAAGATTATTGACGGTAAATTACGCTTGGACAAGCCGCGTGGAACAAAGGATTGGTTTGACATTCGTCTGGCTGAGAAACCACGCTGGTCGGGTGAGATTAAACTCACGACCGTGGTAGAAGAGGCAGACGGTTATTACGTTTCTCTGGCAATTGAGGTCAATGAAAATGTTGAGCAGAAGACCGGTAAACAAATTACTGGCGTTGATGCCAATGTTGCACGATTCGATTACAAGGGCGCTAATGGCTATCAATCCGTTTCAACGATGAATGCCAAGTTGCTCAGTCTGTATGGCCGCATCACCAAGTATCAACGATTATTGGCACGTAAGCGTGTTGCTAATCCAACGAATTTCAGGTCAAATAACTACCGCTCAGCGAGAGCCAAGTTGAAGCGGGATTATCAAAAAGTGACCCGAATTCAAGCGGATATTCTGCACAAGTTTACTGCACAATTGGTACGAGATAATGACGTGATTGCCATTGAGGACTTGGACAATCTGCACATGCGGATGAACAAGCATCTGGCGAAGAATCTTCACCGGTCGATGTTCGGTCAGTTTAAGCAGATTATGCAGTACAAGTGCGAGTGGAACGGGGTGAAGTTGGTCTTGGTGGACCAGTTCTATCCTAGTACGCAGCGTTGTTGTCGTTGTGGGTATGTTAAGACTGGTGACGAGAAAGTCCGCTTATCGGGCAACCGGAAGCATCACACCGGTCATAATGAATATGTGTGTTACAAGTGCGGAGCACAGATGCGTCGTGATGAAAATGCCGTAGAGAATCTGATTCAATACGCGCAAGTTAATTAATCATTTTGGGTATGGCTAATACCTTAAAGTTCAAGAGTTGGTCAATGTCATGAAGATGTCTATCGGAGTGGGAATACCAATGTAGACGGGACTAAGTTAAATGCAGAATGTAAATCAAGAAAGGAAATATATAAACCTTTATTGGTGTCAAAAAGACATTCTTCCGCATTTTATATAGCAGGACGTTATGAGTTTTTACTATTCACTGCGCTACACGCTGGATCCGCGGCTCAACACGGCGGAGAAGGATGAGACGCTGTTGCGGTTTTGCCGGGATGCCAAGATTGACAACGTGACCTTCTTCATCAATTCTGAAGAGCTCAACAACGGGCACCTGACCAGCGACCAGACGCAGGTGTGGCTCGATGCCATTAAGCCGGTGCAGGCAAAATTGGCGGCCATTGGGGTGACGACCAGCCTCAACCCGTGGACGACCATCATGCACAGCGACCGCGGACCGACCGTGCCGGAAGCGCTGGGCTTTGGCACGATGGTGGACGTGGACGGGAAGCACGCAGCGGCCATGGCGTGTCCGGCTGACCCGAAGTGGGTGGACTACATGGCAAGTTGCTACGGCCAGTTCGCGCGGCTGCACCCGGCGGAGCTGTGGCTCGAAGACGATTTTCGTCACTACAACCACACGCCGCTGCGTTTGGCCTGCTTCTGCGAGCGGCACATGGAGTTGTACGCACGCGAAATGGGTGTGACCGAATCCTGCGAAGAATTCGTGCACAACCTGCTGGCAGCGGGGGCGCCAAGTCCGGAGCGCAACGCGTATTTAACCGTTGCACGCCAGGAAATGATTCACGTGGCTGGGCGCATCGAGATGGCGGTGCACGCCGTCAGCCCCGAAACCAAGGTGGCGCTCATGACGTCCTTCCCCGACTGGCACGCCGTCGAGGGGCGCGACTGGCCGGGCCTCTTTAACGCCCTGGCCGGCACCGAACACGTTTGGGTGGCGCGGCCGCATTTGCCGGCGTACAACGAGCTGGCGCCGAACCACTACGGCCGCGTCTTTACGCAGTACACGCGCACCACGGCGGCCTATCTGGGGGATGCGGCGACGATTTTGCCGGAACTAGAGAACTACATGTACTCACCGTTCGCCAAGTCCCGCAGGTTCACCCAGTTTCAGATTGAGACGGCGGCGCTGGTGGGTGCGCGGGGCATCCTGCTTAATCTATTCGACATGATGGGCAACGGGGTTGTTGACGAATACGGCTACGCGGACATGCTCGCTCGCACTAAGCCGTTTCTTAGCGCCATTACCGAGTCGCGCCTGCAGATGAGCCAGATTCGCGGCGTGCAGGTGCTCGTTAACCAGAACTCGGTGGCCACCATCCACACCGAATTTGCCCCCGGGGCCATTCGCGGCGGCGTCACACCGGGAGCACCCGTTCACTCAGACGAGCGCGTGGAGCCGGCCGATCTCCTGCCGCAAGAAACCCACTGGGCGAGCCTGCTTGGTATGTACGGATTTAGCACTAAGATCACGCCGTGGACCGCGGATTCCGAGTTCAGCAAGCAAACCCTCGCCATCAGCGGCCAGTTCCTGCGCAACCTGGATGACGCGGCGGTGCGCAAGTTGCTGAGTAGCAACCGCGTGCTACTGGATGGGGACAGCGTGCAGGTGCTCCTGGACCGCAACCTGGCTGACCTGTTGCACGTGCGCTCAGCGACCTGGCAGCCGGTGCGCAGCGGGCACCAAACCTACATGGATAGTCAGCAGCGCACGCTGGCTGGCGTGCGGGCGGCCCGGACAAGTTTGCTTCAGCACGTCGGGGATTACCTCAACCTTGATTACGAAGACGGCGCGAACGTGGTCACGTGGAGTGTGGCTCGCAACCAGCTCGGGGATGAACTGGGGCCGGTGGTGACGGCCATTGACGGCCACATTTTCGTCCTGCCGCTCAACAGCGACCCGAAGTACGGCTGGGAGGCGCACTACAACAGCTTCGAACAGGACCTCTTCCAGAAGCTGCTGCTGGAGAACGGCGGGGCGGATTACCTGGTCAAGATGCCGAACGTGATGTTCATGGATACCGGCAAAACGCTGTGGCTCGGTAATTTCAGCCTGGACGGTTACACGGAAATTCGCTGGCAGCCGGGCCGGCCGGTGACCGCCAAGACGGCAACGGTCAAAACGCGCACGGCTTCTGGCTATACGGAGCTGTCCGTGCCAATCACCCGCGACGGGGCGGACCTGGTGGTGCACGCTGCGCTGGGGGCACTGGAAACGATGCAGATTCAGCTATAGTAAAAGCGGCGCACGACTGGCAAATTGCCGGTTGTACGCCGCTTTTAAGTTCAGTGCTTATTTAGTCCACGCCGAATACAGCTGAACGAGCGCCTGCGTCCCATCGTCGCCGTGGCCGGCATCAACGAGCTGTTCGTACAGCTGCTTGGCCGCCGCGGTTGCCGGCAGGTCCAGGTGCATTTTGTCCGCCTCATCCAGGGCAATGCGCAGGTCCTTCAGGAAGTGCTTGGCGAAAAAGCCGGGCGTGTAGTCGCCGTCCAGAATCCGCGGTCCGTAGTTCGTGAGTGACCAGTTGGCCGCCGCGCCGCCGCCAACCGTTGCCAGCACCGCGTCCAGGTCGAGGCCCGCCGCCTTGGCGTACACGAGCATCTCGGTCAGGCCGGTCATGGTGCCGGCGACCATGATTTGGTTGGCCATCTTGGCGTGCTGCCCGCTGCCGGCATCACCGAAGTAATGCACGGCGCTGCTGATGACGTCAAAAATGGGCTGGAGCCGCGGCAATACTTCTGCCGCACCGCCCAGCATCACGGTCAACGTGCCGTTTTTGGCGCCCACGTCGCCGCCCGAAACGGGGGCGTCGAGGGCGGTGACCCCGATTTTAGCGGCCGCTTCGGCAATGCGCTTAGCTAGCGTCGGCGTGCTGGTCGTCATGTCGACGACCAGGCTGCCTGGCTTGGCCCCGGCGAGAATCCCGTGCTCGCCGAAGTAGACGTCCTCCACATCGGCGGGGAAGCCAACCATCGAGAAGGTGATTGGCGCATCAGCGGCGACGGCCGCGGGACTGCCGGCAAAGCGCGCCCCGGCGTCAATCACCGGCTGGGCGTGTGCCCGCGTCCGGTTGAACACGGTGACTTCATAGCCTGCCTTCAGTAAATTCAAAATAATGCCGGTGCCCATTACGCCCGTTCCGATAAAACCAACACGTTGCATGGCGTCATCCTCCTTTTTGTTTACCCCCATTGTACGCCAAAGACAAAACGTCCCGCACGCCGTCAGAGTTCAAAGGTGTGCGGGACGTTAGTTTTACTTGGTGATTAGTGCTTCGAATTCATCGAGGCGCTGCTCGAAGACCTTGAACGCATCCTCAAGGTAGTCAGGCTGCGTCATGTCCACGCCGGCAGCTTTCATCGTGTCGATGGCAAACTTGGACGAGCCACTCTTCAGGAAGCCGAGGTACTTGTCGACGGCGCCGTCCTGACCGGTAATGATGTGGTCGGTCAGAGCGTTGGCCGCCGCGAAGCCGGTCGCGTACTGGTAGACGTAGTAGTTGTAGTAGAAGTGCGGAATCCGCGCCCATTCCAGGCTGATGGCGTCGTCACGCTCGAGGGCCGGACCGTAATACTTGGCGTTGAGATCGCCGTAGTAATCGGACATCGAGTCGGCTGTCAGTGGCTGGCCGGCCTGGTCCTGCTGGTGAATCCAGTGCTCGAATTCGGCGAACTGGGTCTGACGGAAGAGGGTGCCCTTGAAGCCGTCCAGGTAGTAGTTCAGCACGTACGCGCGCACCTTGGGGTCAGTTTGTGTTTTGAGCAGGTAATCCGTCAGCAGTGCTTCGTTGCTGGTTGAAGCGATTTCGGCGACGAAAATTGGGTAGTCCCCGTAGATGTACGGCTGGGTGCTGCGGGTGTATTCGGAGTGTACCGAGTGGCCGGTTTCGTGCACGAGGGTGTACAGCGCGTCGAGGGAATCGTGCCAGTTGTGCAGGATGAACGCGTCGGTGTCGTAAGAGCCCCCGGAGTACGCGCCACTGCGCTTGTTTTTGTTTTCCACGAAGTCAATCACGCGGTCGTTGAAGATGTGGTGCACGTGCAACAGGTAGTCGCTGCCAAGTGGGGCCAGGGCCTTTTCGCCCTCAGCCTTCGCCTCCTCGATGGTGTAAGACAGTGGGGCCTTACCGGTAATTGGAACGTAAAGGTCGTAGCTGTGCAGTTCGTCTAGGCCGAGAATCTTCTTGCGCAGGGCAACGTAGCGGTGGAGCAGTGGCAAATGGGCGTTGACCTGGTCGATGAGCGTGGTGTAGACGTCTTCGGGGATGTTGTTGTCGGCCAGTGCGGCGGCGCGGGCGTTCGGGTACTTGTGGGCGAGCGCGGTGAAGTTGTGGGCCTTTACCTGGCCGGACAGGGTGGATGCGAACGTGTTGAGCATGCCATCGTAGGCTTCGTACATGGTGTCGAAGGCGTTCTGGCGGACTTCCTGCTTGGTGCTGCGAATCATTTCGCCGTAAATCCCGTGGCTGAGCTGCACGAACTTGCCGTCTTCGTCCTCGACCATCCCGAATTCAAGGTCGGAGTTGTTGAGCACACCGAATGTCTTGCTGCTGGCACCGAGGGCGTCACCGGCACTGGCAATCAGGCCTTCGCTTGTGGCATCCAGCGTGTGGTCGCGCTTGATGGTGATTCTGCGCAGGAACTGGGTGTATGGCTGCAGGTCCTTGTCGTTTGCGAGCCAGTCGCTCAGGGTTGAAGCGGGGATGGCGAGGATTTCGGGGTCGAAGAAGGCCGCGGCACTTTCAACCTTCACGGCCAGGCTGGTCGCCTTGTCGTTCATGGCCTGGTACGTGTTGTTGGCCGTGTCCTGGTCGCTCTTCATGCTGGCGTAAACGTAGACTTTTTCAAGCGCGCGGAAAACCGACGAAACCTGCTCGATGCCCTTGATCAAATCGGCGGCACTGCGCCCCAATGTGCCCTGGACGGCGCTAATCTGTGGCAAGTCGGCGCCGACTGCGTCAAAGGCCACCTGCCACGCCTCGTCGGTCGGGAAAATTGTGGTGAGGTCCCACGTTAACTCGGTGGGTACCGCGCTGCGTTCTGGTAATTCTTCAGCCATAGCTAATAACTCCTTTAGTGGTACGATTTTGTTAATCACAAAACGGGCAAAAGCGGGGCGTTAAGTCCAGATTGGGCGCAAGAAGTTCCGTTTGTACTCGCCAGCGTGTGATTGCACTTCCCTTCATGGTAGCATATTGCGAATATTTTATGAATTCGTAATCTAAATGTCCGATTTATTTGCTAAAATTTAATCCATAGGGATACCGAAAATTTGGAAGGTAAATAATGGACAATAAACATAAAAAAACGGAGCGCGTGGTCTCTGACCGTAAGTGGTTGGGATTTGTCTTTGCGGCAGTCGTCACGCTGCTCTTCGTGGTGGGAGCGTACGGTTTTCGGATGTATGCCGATGCGCGCACCTCGGTGAATAATAGTTACGCCCAACTGAAGGGCAAATCTTCCGCCAGTAAAAAGGTTAAAGCCACCAAGCCATTGTCCTTACTCCTAATCGGGACGGACACGGGCTCGCTGGGCCGGACCAACAAGCTCGGGAACGCGGATACCATCATGGTCGTCACGATTAACCCGAAGACGGACACGACCACCATGGTTAGCATTCCGCGCGACACCTACGCACAGATTCAGGGCGGCAGTTACAAATACGCCAAGATTAATTCCTCGTTCTTGGTTGGCGGCAGTGATTGCACCGTGAAGACCGTGGAAAAGCTGATCGACGTCCCAATTGATTATTACGTCACCGTCAACATGGGCGGTCTGTCGCAGATTGTCGATGCGGTTGGCGGGGTCGATGTTGACGTGCCGTTCTCATGGAGTGACCCCGGACACGACGGGGGCACCTTCACCAAGGGCCCGGCACACCTGAACGGGAAACAGGCCCTGCAGTTTGCGCGGATGCGCTACAAGGATCCACAGGGTGATTACGGACGGCAACAGCGCCAGCAACAAGTCATCAGCGCGATTGTGAAGTCGCTCTTGTCGACGAAGAACCTGACCAATTACAAGTCGGTGCTGAACTCGCTGAATGGCAACCTGCTGATGAACCTGAAATTCAACGACCTGGTGGATATCGCGAACGGCTACAACAGCGCCATCAAGACCTTCAAGAAGACCCAAATGAAGGAAATCGGCGCGTTCGTTGGCGAGGCATCCTTCCAGATTCCGTCGACCGAGCAGCTGCAGTCCGTTAGTGACGAACTGCGCGGCCAGCTGGAATTGCCGAAGAAGACGCTGGATAACGGTAACGTGACCGAAAACAAACTGAACGAACAAAATGGCTTCGACTTCTCCTCCGAGATTAACCAGAAGTACCACACGTACTAGGGGTTAGCGGGGCAAGCAACGATATTACGCAAAAACGGCCGCACAGTTAATTCTGTGCGGCCGTTTTGCATGCATGTGGGTGTAATCCTACGCGAATTGCGTGAGGTCAATCACCTGGCCGAACCTAGCCGTCACCAAGTTCCTCAAACTAACCGATGAAGAACGCGACCTGAGTGAGTTATACCATTTCATTGAGACCCACGATGGCACAGATGACTGGCAGCGGGGTGCGATTTTTATTAATTAGAGTTGTCCGGGACGAGGCGATAGCGGTTGATGGAGCCACGTAAAACTGCCGTCATGGTTACGCAGCGGCAGCACTAAGCTGATTTAGCCACCCCGCAACACACAAAAACACCCAAGCGCGCATTGCCTGCGAACTTGGGTGCCTTGTGATTATTATGTTTCCTACAGAACCTGAACGGTCGCGGAGAGAACTCCGGCAGAAGGAATCTGGTTGTTTGGCATTGCAACGTCAAGCTGGTGGCTGTTGCTTGCGGCGAATGATCCGGTGTCGTTAACGGTCCGGTAAAGCACGGTGCCGTTAGACATGGAAATCTTCAGGCGTGTGCCCCGAGGGAAAACGCCGAGGTTAGCGGCAACACCGCTGTAACCCATGCTGGAGCCCATTGCTGCGGGATCGTAGAAGGTAATCTTGATGCCCGAGTAAGTGCGGCTGGAAGAGCTGGTGCTTGCAGTCTGGGTTGTGCTAGAACTGGAAGAAGTAGACTGCGATGCAGCAGCGGCCTGCGCGTTAGCCTTGGCAGTTGCCTTAGCCTTAGCAACAGCTTCAGCCTTGGCCTTAGCTTTTGCCTTAGCAGCAGCTTCGGCCTTCGCCTTGGCTTTTGCCTTTGCTTCAGCTTCCTGCTTGAGCAGGGTTGCTGCTTCGTGGATGTTGTTGGTGCCTGGGGTGATCTTGATTTCCTGCTTCTTTTCAAGCGTGGAACCACTCTCGGCTACCGTCTTGGTCAGGCGAATGTTGTTCTTCTTGGCTGTGTCCGTAAGGCTGTCGTCAGTCTTAGGTGCCTGAACGTGGTGGTTAGTGTCATTTGAATCGTCAATCGCGTGTGCTGGTGTGTTGGCCTGAAAAGCAATTGTTCCGGTGATAACCGTGAAGGCAACTGCAACTAGGCGCTTAAAGTTTGATAATGAGATAATTATTCACTCCTAAATTTGTATAAGCTAAACTTCTTGCTTCAACACCATGAAGTATATGCGTTCGGTGTGTCGGAACAATACCAGCCACTTTACAAAAAAATTGTTTTCCGTCATCTTGTAACTTTCATGTAATCATGACAACCTTGTTACAGAAAATGACGGAAGTAACCGTTTACGGTGGGTATGAGACCGTAAATCTGGTTAATTTTTGCCCAGATGCACCACTTTTTGGGCAAAAATGCCTAAATTTTGGGGAATGATTTGTGACTTTTTCAGGAAGCGGTGATGGTATTTTTTGAAAAATGTCATTTTATTGCTGATTTTGTAACACGAATTGCGGAATTGGGAGCCAAAATTGGCCGTTTTTCATGTCGATTCGGGTAGCCCACCCCTAGATTCGCCGTGCAGCGTGTCATTGCCGCGCGAACTTATTCAGACCATGGGCGGAGAAGCGGGGCGCCACTTATATGGTAGAATTAGGCCAGAGGTGAGAAGATGCAACCACTTGTGACCGTAATTGTGCCGGTTTACAACACAGCGGAGTATTTGACCCGGTGCCTGACCAGCCTGATTGATCAAACGTACCAGAATTTACAGATTATTACCGTCAACGATGCGTCCAGCGACGACTCAGCGTTAATTCTGCGGATGTTTGCCGAAGTTGATAGTCGGGTACGCGTGATTACGCACGCGCACAATCAGGGGGTGTCGGCCGCGCGCAACTCGGCGCTCGCCATCACGCGGGGCAAGTACACCGTGTTCGTTGACGGCGACGATTGGGTCGAACCGGATTACATTCACCGTTTCGTCACGATGATGGAGATGGGCAATTACGATTTGGTGGTTAATCCGTTCATTCTGGAAAAAAACGAGCCGAAAGACCCCACGGAGCGCCTGCTGCAGCGCCGCGAACTGACGCGCCAGCAGTTTTTGGACGGGGTGCGCAGTCCGGTCGGGCAGATTCGGGGTTATCTATGGAACAAAATCTTCCGGACGGATATCATCAAACAGCGCAATTTACACTTTGATCCCGAGATTTCAATGATGGAAGACGAACTATTCGTCGTTGAATACGCGGTGGCCGCCGACACCTTCCTGTATGGTGGTCAGGCCAATTATCACTACGTCGTGCGCGACGGCTCGGCGACAACGGGCGAATCGCCGGTGAAGCTGCTGCCCAAGCAGATATTATCGCTGCACCGCGTCAACCGGATTATTGCCAGCATCAGTAAGAACCGCGGTTTGCACATCAAGAATCGCGGCGACGCGGAATACGACGTCGACTGAGCGCTCTCAGGTAATGAATTAATAGTTAAAATGTGGTTAACTACTATGTATAGATAACAACATCGGCGCAATTATATTGGAGGAAATGAATGAACAACGAAGACTTCTATTACATGAGTCGCCCGGAACTGAAGGCCGTGGCTAAGGACCGGCTGCACAAAAAAGGGGTGTGGTCGAAGTTTGCCCTCGTCAGCCTGATTCCGTTTGCCGTTCTGGCCTTTATCGGCTTTTCGACTTACCTTGCTCCGGCGGCCGGCATTGATTTTTCCTCGATGGACCCCACCCAGCTAATGGATTATTACCGGAGCGAGGTCGTGGATTCATCGCGCCAGGCGGTCCTCACTAACCTGATTGAAATCTTCTTTGTGACCGGGATGTCGTTTAGCGCGCTGGATTTGGTGCGCAATCGCGACCACAAAATCACGCTGAGCAGTGTGGCCTTTCGTTGTTTCAACAGCCGCTACTTCTGGTCGGTGCTGGGGGTTGATATTTTGGTCTACGTTGCGACCTCGCTTGGTTACGCGCTGCTGATTATCCCTGGTATCCTGCTGAGTTACGGCCTGAGTCAGGCTTACTTTGTGCTGTACGACGCGCGGGAGCACGGGGACAAGCGCGACTTGTTTGCCGTGCTGGCGGAATCGTACCGGATGATGCGCGGTCACAAGTTTGACTTCTTCGTGCTGGAGCTGAGCTTCATCGGCTGGCTCATGCTCGTGCTTATCACGGCCGGCCTCGCGTACTTCTGGGTTGGCCCGTACATGACCTTCACGGAAGCGGCATTCTACGAGCAGGTGCGGGTGCGTTACAATCGCGACCAAAAGCTGCGCGGCGATGACGGTGCACTGTAAAGCTGAATTGATCAAAGACAAAAGGAGGGCAGGATAATGCACAAGAAAAAGCGGCAGAGCGTCGGCGACTTCGACGATACGCTCAAAACGCGCGGTGAGCTCAAGCACATCGCGCACGCACGCCTGCGCGAGCCGAAGATCTACTGGCGTCTTGTGCTGCTTGGCCTGCTCCCGATTGTCGTTGAGGTAATCTTCGTTGCCATGTCGTTTGTCGCCGGGGTGACCAAGGGCATTAGCCTGCACCACCTGGACCAGGTGTTCAATCTGAGCCAGGAGTTCAACGACGGGCTGGGCTGGACCTTGCTGTCGGGGATGGTCAGCGGAATTTTTGGCCAAATCCTGCTGTACGTGTCACTCATGGTGGTCCGCAAACACAACTTCAAGCTGGAAGTCGGCGCCGCGGTGGTACAGCACCTGAGTTGGCGGTACGTGCTCACGTACATGATTGTGAACACGCTCGAGGGCATCTTGATGACGGTGGCGGGCATTACTGCGGTCATCCTGGGCGTTATTGCCGTCGCGGCGTTCCACGACATGCTCTCGCTGTCCATCTTCGCGGGGATTGTCGCCGCAATCTTGGGGGTGCTGCTGCCGGTGTACATCAGCCTTGGCTGGTCGCAGGTGCCGTACCTGATTAAAGAGGCGATTGAGGCCGATGATAACCAGAAGCTGCTGAAGGTGCTGGGTGATTCGTGGCGCATGATGCGCGGGTTCAAGTTTGATTTGTTAATCACTTACCTGTCCATGTTCTGGTGGTATTTGCTGGTGATTTGCACGCTCGGTCTTGCCTGGATTTTCTTCCAGCCGTATTACCGGCTCGTGCTGGCGGGCTTCCACGAGAACGTGCGGCGCTTTGATCGGCAATTGCAGGCCGTCTCATTCTAAGGAACACGCGCAAGGCCGACAGCTGGCTTTGCGCGTGTTTTTTCGTACAAATTAAGGTTAATGGGTAAGACGGTTAATTTTCGGAGATGGATGTAAGTTTTAGTGCCAAAAAAGGTAGCGTCCCCGCATGATTTGTTTTATTATAAACGAGGATTAATTGAGGGATGCACCGCAGCACTGCAAAAACTGCTCGGGCGCACGTCTCGATTAGCAATACTAGAGTTCCCCGCCAGACAAGTGGTGGCCGCGCATTCGCGACCGTCGCTTGTTTTTTTTAGGACAGCGCCTCTGCCCGGGCGTGGGGACACAAATCAAGGAGGAAGCATGATGGATGTTGCAGAATTAGCTGCAAAATATCCAGTGGTTAAGGATTTAGCCGCGGAAAAGGAAACACTGTGGATTAACCCTGATTACGGTAAGGATGCCGACTTGGAACTGAGTCGCGCCGATTTGTTTGACGCCTCCGCGCGCTTCGAACGGTTCGCACCATACATGGCGGTTGCGTTCCCCGAAACGGCCGCAATGAACGGGATTCTGGAATCCCCACTGCGCCGGCTGACGGCAATGCAGGCGGACGTGACGAAGCGCGAAGGTTACGATTTGCCCGGCGACTTGTACCTCAAGGCCGACAACGAACTGCCAATTAGTGGGTCCATTAAGTCCCGCGGTGGCATTTACGAAGTGCTCAAGATTGCCGAACAGGTAGCTATTGACCACAAGATGTTGGTTTACGGCGACAACTACGCCAAGCTGAACGAACCTGAATTCAAGCACTTGTTCAGCCAGTACGGGATTGCCGTGGGTTCGACCGGGAACTTGGGTCTGTCCATCGGGATTGTCGCCGCCAAGCTCGGATTCAACACCACCGTGCACATGTCCATGGACGCAAAGCAGTGGAAGAAGGACACGTTGCGCTCAGTTGGTGTGAACGTGGTCGAATACGATGGCAGCTTCACCAAGGCCATCACCACCGGCCGGGAACTAGCAGCCAAGGACCCATCCGTTTTCTTCATTGATGATGAAGGCAGCAAGGACCTCTTTTTAGGTTACGGCGTTGCGGCCATCCGCCTGCAAAAGCAGCTGCGGGACCAAAACATTCCGGTTGATGAGGATCACCCACTGTTTGTTTACCTACCAGCCGGTGTCGGCGGCTCTCCTGGTGGCACGACGTTCGGCCTGAAGCAAATTCTGGGCGCCAACGTCCACGCCATCTTCGCGGAACCAACCCACGTGCCATCCGTTGTGCTGGGGATGGCGACCGGCATGAACGAAGGTATCTCCGTTTACGACATCGGCCTTGACGGGCTGACCGAAGCTGACGGTCTCGCCGTTGGTCGGCCATCCCGGCTTGCCGGCCGCGTGATGAAGACGCTGCTCATGGGGATTGCGACCTTCAACGATGATCGGGTGATGGAATACACCGCTGAGATGATGGACACCGAGGACATCAAGCTCGAACCATCCGCCACCGCGGGCTTTGCGGCAATGGCCGAAAGTCAGAAGTACCTGAGCGAGCACTTCAACATGCAAAACGCGACCCACATCGTCTGGGCCACGGGTGGCATGCTCGTGCCAGAATACGAACACGAACGTAACTACAAGATTGGTGAAGCACTGCTGAAGCAAGACAACAAATAAGCACACACGTTAATGAACCGACCGCCTCGGGGTGATCGGTTTTTTGTTGTCCAGATGGCGGATAAATGGGACTTAAGTCGCAAGCGTAGTTGGTGCTGGCGCCGGATAATGAGGGTGTTAAATAACGATTTGGAGGTCATAATAATGAACGCACAACATGTTGGGTTGTTTGGCGCGCTCGGTTCTTATTTGCACAAGTTTGGCAACTTCACCGGTCGCAGCAGTCGCAGTGAGTACTGGTGGATGATAATTTGGGATGTCTTCTTTGTTCTCGCTTTGGGGTTCGTCGAGAATCTGACGCACACCAACATTGAACATGATCAGCTGTTTGCCACGCTGACGTCGGGGAGCATCCTGGCGATTCTGTTCGAGGTGATTTACATCGCGTACGAGTTTGGTAACTTTAGCCTGACGGTCCGCCGGTTCCGCGACGCGGGGGTGAACGCCTACCTGTCCATCCTCACGCTGCTTCCGCTTAGCCATTTTCTCTGGTACTCAGAGTTGAACTTTGGCTACTACGCGAATGCGGCGGTGAGCGTCGTGGTGGTGGCGGTGTCCTTCTACATGCTGTACGTCGCGTTGAAGCCAAGCAAAGAGTAATCGCTGAATCACGCATTGACCCGCGGTGGGTGAGGGTGACCCGCCGCGGGTTTTTACGTGCTTTTTTTGTCGGTGTCGGCTAATTGGGCCGAGACAAAACGGAAAAGTGGCGCGAGTGCGAATTTGGGACAGGTAATATTTTGAAAATATGCGCAGAAAAGCAGTGAAAACGGTCCGTGATTCCGGGTGAAAGTCACTCTTTGGTGGATTTGCAGGTGATTTTCATTCCAAAAAATATGTCCTGTCCCAAATTCGCAGCAGCGGCACTTTTCCGTTTAGTCTCGGCGCTTTTGCCAAGTTACTGGCTGTTTAGCGATTGTTTTCCTATAATGAAGGCAAAGTTGACGGGCGCGCCGCTGTGTGGGTGGCAGCGGAGCGCATTTTTCAAGGTGAAAGGATCTGGGTCCATGGCGCAACAGATATACGCAATGAGTGATATTCACGGGTATTTAGACGCGTTCGATGCGGCGCTGGCCAAGGTGCCGCTAACGCAAAGCGACGTGATGCTCCTAATTATGGGTGATCTGATTGATGGTGGGCCGCAAAGCTGCCAGGTGCTGACACGCGTTAAGGCGTTGTGCGCGGAGTATCCGGAAAAGGTGCACTTCCTGATTGGCAACCACGACGTCATGTTCCTGGACCTGCTGGCATCGGGTGACCGCGACTGGCTGGCGCACGACCAGAAGCTGATTACGACGCAGAGCTTCTTGGATGAGGCGGAGTGGCGTCAGCTGGTGGCAGATTTGCGGACGCAGCCGTGGCGGATTGTGGAGCTCATTCAGGCGGCGATTATTGGCGCACAGCCGGAGCTAATTCGCTGGCTAGACAACCAGCGCGGCCAGCTGTTTTACGAGACTGCGACGCAGATTTTCGTGCACGCCGGTGTTGACGAGAGCATGGGCGATTACTGGCGCGGGGGCACGGACCGCGAAACCTTTTACTGGAAGTACCCGGCGACCACCGGTAAGTTCGGCAAGATGATTATCGCCGGGCACGTCGGTAGCGCGGAGGTCGCACATGATACTGCTTACCTTGGCCACATCTACTGGGATGGTGCCAGCCACATCTTCATCGACGGCACCGTCAAGCAAAGCGGGGTGGTGCCCGTCCTGCACTACGATGGCGTGACGGGTAGGTATGGCGAAGTGGGGGACAAGGGAGAAGAGGAACTGAGGTAATGCGATTTACCAGGAATGAAGTTGCTTGTTATTAGCCCCTGCGTGGTTATCCATCATCTTTTTTGTATTTGAACAAATAAAGCGTTGACAATGTTATGCCTTCAGGGGTTTAATTAAACCAGAATCACCAACAACTTAAGAAAATAATCGGCCGATTGTTCGAAATAAGTGTTATCTAATTAGGATTGCGAATGTGCAACACTTGATTAATAACCTGATTTTCGTAAATTCTAGCGTTTATACGCCGGAAGCAATCGACCGTTTTTTTGCGCTCGAATTACGATGATCGGATGTATTGGGTGATTCGAGAATTGTTTGCTGTTAGGCTGCGAGTCGGTGAACGTGTAATAACGGCATTCGACGATAATTAAGGCCCAGCATAGCGGAGAAGGTACGTTTATGTCAGCACAATATTTTGCCGATAATAGCCAGCGGGGAATGTTCACGATCCTGCCGCTGAAGTACGACGAGAAGAAGAATCCCAATGATTTTACGGAAAAAAGTTTCGGCTTGCCGCTCGCATTGGCAAAGAAGCAACCACAGTTTCAATCAGCAGATTTTATCCAGCTGATGAACCACAAGTGCGCGGTAGACGGCAGATTTGTGCGGCGGTGGGTGCTTGACCTGCCCAAGGATGTAATCAAGTTAGAGAATGCGGAGCAACCAGTTGCGTTCCATTTTACCGATTTTCAGGTCTTTATCTTCAACAACGGGATTGCCTTCCTCACCGCTTACCTCGAGTATGCGAATGTGGACGCGCGTGAAGTTTACGATTTTTTCCAGCCAGGGTACACGGTGGAAGAAGGGGCAAAGCTGCGCAGGAGTTTCATTGAGCAGGTTCAGGACAAAATCCTTGACCACATCGCGCCGAAGTTGGAGTGGTTCACCGATGATTATCTAAGTGGAAATAACGAAAACAGTGCGGGCGGCCCTCAAGACGCTGAGACTTCAAGTGACGTGTACTTGTCCGACTTGATTACAAAGGATGCTTACCGGATGAACGTCGCTTTTTCAAGGGCGCGATTCAATTCGCCTGAGGAGTTGGAGCAACCCACCTACAATCTGCATCGCATGGTGGACTTGCGGCTACCATTCAGCGATTCATCTGAACACGACGTCAGGTATGTGACTGGAGCTAAGGATGTTGACGATAAGCGTTACGGCTGGGGATGTGCAATCACGTCGCAGGAATTGTCCTACGTTTACGCAAAGAAGAAGGATGGCCCATCGCTTCCAGTGCGCGCGAACGATGACTTGTTGCTGCTAATGCTGGTGATGTATCAAAAATACGAAAGCATGAGCATCAACGAAAAAATCCACGCGCGTTACATGAAAGCCGACGCGCGCAGACCAGCCAGTGTTAGCCGGCTCAAACAAGAAGCATTGAACTTAATTGCCTATGAAACCCTGGCACCGTCCCAGATTTCGCGCTGGAATAATGTCTGCGAAATCTACCGTGAATTACTTGATTTGACGGGTGTCGATGAAACCATCGCGGAAGTCAAAGACAAGGTCAGCATGTTGACGGAGGAGCAAGATCGCAGCGATGCGGCGCGGGACAACGCCATCAGTATGGTGATTACCGTTTTCGGGTTAGTTTCCATTATCTCTGCGATTTTGCAGACGGTGGACTACCTGGACAGCCGGTCACCAATCATGTGGGTCAGCTTTATTGGCTCGCTGGTGGTGGTGCTGGTGTTTGGGATTTACTTGGGCATGAGATGGACACATAAGAGAGGCTAAGTGGAATTGGTTATGGTTCTACTGTGAAATGTAGTGAATGGTATTTCAGGATAAGTCGTCTAACGTTCCAACAAATAACGATATTTACGTTGCTACAAAGATTAAATAATCAACAATAGTAGCTAATTAGGAGAATGAACATATGACAAGTGAAAAGACACTATCAACAAATCGACAATTTTTCGATTTCTTTGCAGACAAAAACGAGCACGCATTGTCAGATGGGTACTACACGTACAAAAAACCAACAAAACAGACGAGTGGTTACGTAACACTTTATGATGAATTTGTTAGCGGCGAGTTTAATGGTGATAAGGACAACCAGTGTCTATACCAGTGTCTTAAGGCATGGGAAGAGAATAAGCTTCCTAAAAACGGGATTCAGATTTGGGGCAAACTACATCCAAACACCGATGAGGACAGCCTTCCAGGTAAAATAATTCATGATTTGTCCGAGCTGAACTTTTTGAATGATTTCAAGCAAGTGGATAATCTCAACATTCTTAATCCTGATAAAAATCCTGGTGGGCCATCAAATCAAAAATGGCACCTTTTCGTGGGTGTTTTTGCATATATGCTTGTCTGTGGAGTGACTAAGAAAAATGATGATGAAACGTGGTATATCAACGACTGTAAATCATATTTTGATAAAGCTTATAAAAAAACAAGCAGCAAGCATCTGAATCTTTGGTTGATTGAAAACCATAATGGCGCTAAACTCCCTGATGTGTCCGTCAAGATAGTTTAGGCTGATTTAGATTGGGTGACTGCAAGCATCTAATCGTCACAACAATTGAACGGCAATAATCACAAATATGCCAGCATGACAGACTTCGCTGTAACGTGAAGAGCGGCATGCCGGCTTTTTTTGCGGTATGGTATGAAATCTATAGCTGTTTTTGTTTTGTCTCAGCAAAATGATAAGCCTGTTTGCATATGACTACAGCAAAGAGCCGGCATTCAGAACTAATGCTATCTTATTGAACACCACGAATTATGCATCAAACTTGAACTTCTCCTTCAGCGGAATAAACCGATTAAAGATCTCCGTCCCCTTAGCCTCGTACCCATCCAGCAGCAGGTCAACTTCCTGCGGTGAGTAGGTGTAATTGCTCTTGTTGCTGAGATTAACAATCAGCCGGGCATCCAAAAAGACGGCTTCCATACGCTTGGTGGCAAGTTCGCGGAACAAGGCGTGTTTTTTGTCGTCGGTTGCGGGCTCGGTGTTTTCAAACGCAAAGCTAGTTGGGAGCTCGTTCCATAGCGTCATTGGCGAATCGAAATAGGCGCGAATTGCCAGCCCTTGCTTGTGATATTTCCGGAATAGTTCCTGAATATCGGCAAGGGTGGCTTCGTAGCGTGAATTGTAGGCTAGGTTGGCCAGCTTATTCATGTCCAGATACAGTTGGCTCATGCGTTTTTCGGCCAACCGGCGGAATTTCTCGTTGCGCGTTTCGGTATGTATCTCCATAATTGTGCTCCCCGTGGATTTTGGCTTCATTTTAACTTGCGGTTTGGGCCAGGTCAAAGCACTGTGGTTATTTGCGGCGTAAAAGCCTCGTTATTTACGCACTGATAAGTATATAATACCAGTTTTAAAGAAATGAACACAAAATGTACGGGAGGAAGGTTGCGCCACCGCTCAACGTGGTGTATTCTTTGAACCACAAACGGGAGGCGAGCGGATGGTCGGGCGATGCCTTCAGTTGTTTTGATGGTTAGCTAGATGCCTGTAAAAAGGTAAACAATAAGATGTTAACGACGACACGGGACCGCACGGCGGCTTTGACCGTTAAGTACGAGGACGAGTACGTACGCTTCTTCATTAATGCAGAATGCAGGGCTGCACGGCTGTCCTGCTTGGTGCGTGGGGAACGTTGCGGTGTTTGATGCAGATACGTGGACGATGATTGAAGCGTTTGAAGATAAGGGGGAGTCACGATGATATATGCCATTGCTGATTTGCTTTTTGGCTCACCGGGGTGGCATGAGGAGGAAGATGCGGCCAAGATTGAAAATTGGCGCGAAGTTGTGCGACCTGAGGATGAGGTCTATATCCTAGGCGATTTTTCAACAGCCGATGGTGAAGCGACGCAGAAAATTTTGAGCCAGCTACCCGGGCGTAAAATCTTGGTGCGCGGGGAGCAAGATAAGTTTCTGGATGACCCCAAATTTGATCAATCGGTCTTTGAACGGGTTTGTGAGATTACTAGCTTTGAGGCAGAATCCAGGGACTACAAGGTGTGTCATTACCCATTAGTGGACTATGACAAAATTAGTCGCGGTCAGCGTCTGTTGTACGGTCACGTTAGGGATGAACAGCGGGAATTTTTCGCCGGCCTGTTGACCCCGAACGCGGTAAACGTGTCCGCCAGTACAATCAACAACACGCCCATCAGCATTGCCCAGATTGAAGAACAAATCAAAGCGCAATGGCGGGACAGAGTAACATATGTGGCAAGTACCGCCAATCAATATCAGGCAATCGTGCCAGAAAGTTTTTGTGAACCTGAGACAGTGCGTGGCTTAGATCAAGAAGCCTGCGAATGGCTGATTGTTAAGCTTGTGGCAGCAATGATGCGCGGATCGTTTATTGGGTACTCCGACAATGATCTGTACTCTGTGCCTGTATGGCTAATCGACGAGGCACGCAAAGATGCGGAAGGATAACCGCAATTACAAATCACCCCACTCACATTTATTTGTGAGCGGGGTGATTTTTTGTTCAGTGGCGGTTAGGTAGCACTACTAGGTGCGGGCGGCATCAATCTATCTGCCCCCGACTTAGTCATTAATTGAACTGCTGCGCGTGCGCAGATTGGGTATTCACTGTTCGACAATCTATATTATTGAGCAATGGCTCACGATCGAAGACCAAATTCCCCAATTCGTCCCCCAAATAATATAAAGTGGCGAAATTGAGTAGAAAGGCGGTAATTGCCTATAATCCTGATATTATGGGGCTCAGGGTCTTATTATGGATGAAGCTCAGTCAGGCAGCAATCGCATTAAGCCGAAAAATATCATACAAAAGTGTTTTATTTCCCCCGTAAAGGTGTATTATAGTAGTCGTCAAGTCACCAGGTCAACCAATCAGGAGGTCTCAATGAAACATTATTCGCGAATGGAGCTAGTTGCACCGAAGTTGAGCAAAGACGATATCGACATCATCGGCCAGCGGTACATGCCACAGATTGAGAAGTTCCGGCAGCAGCGCCGATTTGCCGACGTTGACCGGTTTGAAGGCATCATGATGGATGAAGTTAACGACACGAATCAGGCCTTGGCGGATGACCAGACGCAATCATTTCTCGCCGAAAAGTTAGGAAAGGGCCGGGCAATCGTCGTGGTCAAAGTAAACGGGAATCGAGTTGGGGAACTCGCTGCGTTTGTGCTGGTCGCAGCGGCGAAAACGGCGGCGGGGAAAAATACATCACCAAGCGGGCCGGCCGGGGATGAACAAACTGAGTTGCGTGTCAGCCTGAGGAACCAGTTAAGCACGGTCAGTGTTGAAGCTGGCCTCAAGATGATTAGCAAGTTGATACGGGAATGGCCCGGTGAGTGCTACTTTTCCAATCAACGCGTTGACCACTACACGGATCAGCCGCGTGATGCATGGAAGCGAATTGGGGGGGGACTTGAACGCTATTTCGTTAAGAACTGGCCTAACTGAATTCTGACACGCTGTCGCTCTGTAACGCACAATATAAAGGAGACTGTCTAATGTCAATTATTAAGCACGCAATGCTATTCAATTATTTTCAGCAAGCCGGTCAAGGCAACGAGGCATATCGCGATGAACTTGAACACAGCGATGACATGATTCAGACAATTACACACTTGGCCAACCAGGAACAGGTTACCGTGCCATACCTGATGCCCCTGACGCTGATTGGCGACAATGTGTCAGCAACGCTTGCGACCGCCCTAGATGTCGAAGAAGAGGACGTTACGTTTTATCCCTTTGTCGTTGCTGAGCCAAGGTCGTTCAGTCGGCGGCGCTTGAACATTCACGTGTTTGCGTTGATGGCTGACAACAGAATGTTCTGCCACAGTTTTGATCCAGTCTTCGAGCTGCGTGTGCAAAATCATGCTGGTGAGTGACAAGCGTGGCAGGCGATTGTCGGCCGGTTTGTGATCGTCAAGGTGGACGTGACGGATGGACACACTGCCATCGCGGATTTGACCCAAGCCGACTTGGCCAAGTTTCGCAGCATTTGCCAAATCCGTTATAGCGGCACGTTGAACGTCGACTTTTACGGCAACCCAAGTATCTTTGATTCGATTGCGGGTTTTGGCGTATGCCGCAATATTAATCGCGGGACGCTAGCCATCGAGTTTGACCCACAAGGTAACGCTGAGGCTCCATTTGCAGAGCGGTGTGCAGATTGGCAGAAGTTCGAGGAACGTTATCAGCCCAACAACTTGGATGTTCGGTAGGTGCGGGGCATCAGCGTTCACCCAGGCAATGAGGGCGCCGGACTGAGCAGCCCGGCACGCATGTGTAATTGAGCGGACAGTTGGTAGTGTTGCGTCAGGAAAGCCCCAGCTGGTGAAATAATTCCCCCTTGTATGCTAAAATGATAGCGAAAACAGGAGGCTATCATGGACTTTTTTAACGCGCGTATCTCTTATGCCACCGCCCAATTGTTGCAGGCGATGATGGATGTGTATCAAGAAGAACGGGGAATTTCAATCACCAAAGCGGGCGCGATTGCACTAGCATATAAGGATGCCAAGTGGGTGCCAATGGATGCCTGGGACAAGATTCGGGACTATGAACCAGCGGACGTTCCGGAAGCGGACATCAAACCGGCTGCGCTCAAGCTCAAGATACCACTGGAAAAACCCGTTGAAGATGCTTTGCTGCAATTAAAAGCTGAACTGCCAACGCGACTTGGCGCCTCGTACGTCAAGATGGGCGTCATTATTTCCTATATCCTTAAGGCGGCATACATTAAGCACTTTGATGAAGATGCCAAGCGGCGGATTGCGCCCGCAAACGGCCAGTCACCAACAGACATCGCCTTTGCCAAGTGCCAGGCAGAGTTGCAGGCGTTGTTCGGTATTGATCAGGCGCCGTACATCAACGCCAGTCTAAATCGGCTGCGCAAAACGATTGGGGTTTAACCGGGCAACAGCGGTATTTGCTTGCGCTGTTAACGGCTACGGACAGGAATGGTGGGGCAAATCAATCAGTTCTGGCGCTGCGTGTCTGGAATTGTTTCTATTTAAGTTACCCACAAATTAAATTGCGGATTTCGCATTCAGCAGAGGACAAACACATGGATATAGACAGCCGACAGCTTGCACTTGGCGATTATTTTCATCAATACCGGGCCAGCTTTGGCATCTCGCTGCGTAAAGCGGCGGGTGACGTTGTGTCTGCCGGGCAACTGTCGCGGTTTGAGCGGGGCAACAGTAAATTCAGCACGGACACAACCCTCAAATTAATGCACCGGCTCGGCATGATGGTCAACGACTTCGTGAACCTGGACGAAAACAATCCGTACGCGTTTCCCGTGTTCAACGGGCTGATGTGGTCGAGTGACTTCGAAAAAATCAATGACCGAATTACGGCGTACCGGAAGGCCCACGTTGATGATCCGGTGACGCCACTGAAAGACGTGATGGCGGTCCTCTTTGCCTGCGCACGCGAACCGATTACGAGCACGCTGCGGCTGGACATCACCCAGGAATACGCGTTGAGCGACTTTTTGGCGTACCCGCGTTATTGGCACACGGCCGAGGTGGGGATGATTATTCATGCGTCGCTGTTTAGTAGCACCGAGTTCCGCCAGCAGTGCTGGGCGCGGCTGCCGGAGTTCGATGCAAGTGGCGAGTACCTCAACGAGCGGCTCATGGTGCGCCTCTCCCTTTTGATTGGCGCAATTAAGTTCGGTGAGTGGGCGACGTTTACTGCACACCTGCCCGAGATTCTTGCGCAGATGGAAGACGACGAAAAGCTCGAGGCGTTCGGCGCCAAGAAGACCATCGCCATATTGCTCAAGCTGATTGGCCAGTGGCACGCGGCGGGCATGCCGGCAGACTACCCGCCAATTACGGCGCTGCTTCAGGCGGTTGCGGCTGTGGGTGGCAAAAAAGAGGTGCCGTACCTGAAGTCGATCTGGCAAATGGCGCAGCAGCCCGCGCCGGCGACGCACCACAGTCTGCAGGACGTTCGCGAAAAGCTGACGGTTAAACCAGAAACTGATAATCAGCCGTTTAGCGGCATCAAAATGGCCATGTTACGCGAACGGCGGCATTTGGCCCAGAACCAGGTTAACTTGGCGTGGTCGGCGTCCGCCCAGAACCGGTTTGAAAATGGTCAAACCCAGCTGAGGCTGGCGCACATGGATGTGTTAAAGGACTTTCTCCTCAGTGGCTGGGTTGACCTGATTAACACCAACTACAATTTTCACGTGAACCTGTTTGCCCATTACCGGGAAAAAATCACCCAGGAATACTACGCCGGGACGCTGACTGGCGAGACGGCCCAGGCACTCGTGGATCAGTATTACCAAGACAGCACGGACTTGGCGGAACCGGTGCGGCAGGTGCAGAAACTCGAGCTATTGCAGTACGCCTACACGGGCATCGATGATCCGATGCCGGATGACATTCGCGCGGAGGTGCGGCGTGCGCTGGAGCAAATGCCTGGCTGGAACGGGGATTACATTTCCCTGTTTAGCGACGGGGCGATGTGGCTGCCGGCCGCCGAATCGTATAAGATGTGGCGGTCAGTCTACGGGTTAACCCGCGACGAGCGGATTCACGTCAGCAACCCCACCGCCGCCGATCTCAGCGTGGCGCTCAGCATTGCGCGGGAACACGACGTTAAGCTGGCTCAGGCAATGCTGGATGACATGCCATCAGTTAGGAAGCGCAGCGGTGCGGCCTGGCTGAACATGTGGTCCATCAACCTGTTTCTGGCCGCAAAGGTTTGCGCTTGGACCATCAATGCACCGAAGCCAGAAGAAGTGGATCGTTACCTGGACCAGATGAAACTGGTTGGCTACGGGCGTGAGGCGGAGGCGGCCCGCGGGTATTTGGCAGAATTAGGGATGCAAGTTTAACCAGGCTAGGGTGCACGGTGTGACCACTTTTTGGTCGTGTCGCGCACCCTATTTGTCATGGTATAATGATAACGGTTACAAATTTTTGAAACGGGAGGCTCCATCATGACCAAACCACTAGCGAAATATATCGACCACACGCTGCTTAAGCCCGATGCAACGGCTGCAGAAATTGACAAGTTGCTTGACGAGGCCCGCGAATACGACTTCGCCTCCGTGTGCGTGAATCCGTATTGGGTTCCGCGGGCCAAGGACGCCCTTGCAGGTACGGATGTGAATGTCTGCACCGTCATCGGGTTCCCGCTCGGCGCGAACACAACGGCGATTAAGGTGGCGGAAGCAAAGGCGGCCATTGATGCTGGAGCCAAGGAATGCGACATGGTCATTAACATTGGCGCGTTAAAGTCCGGCGACAACAAGGCCGTGCAAGCAGACATTGCAGCGGTTGCGGCAGCCTGCCACGACAAGGGCGCAGTGCTGAAGGTCATCATCGAGTGCGTGCTGCTGACGGACGCGGAGAAGGTCACCGCGTGTGAACTTAGTGAAGCAGCGGTTGCGGATTTCGTTAAGACCAGCACTGGGTTTGCGGGCGGCGGTGCGACCGTGCACGACGTTGCCCTTATGCACAAGACCGTGGGTGACCGCCTGCAGGTCAAGGCGGCCGGCGGGATTCACTCTTACGCCGAGGCCAAGGCGCTCATCGATGCTGGGGCCGACCGGCTGGGCGCCAGCGCGGGTGTGCAAATCATCAGCGAGGCCGAAACCCAGAAGTAACGTGAATTTGGCAACTACGTATACTGGTAGTTGCAACGTGCAATCAATTACGCAAACACGCACGGATTAGTTCAACATAATTTCGAATTATAAGCAAACGGGGGAGTTTAGATGACAGAAAAGACGTTTAACCGCATCATCGCGGTGGTGACCGACTCGGTCGGAATTGGTGCGGCACCGGACGCCGCCAAGTTCGGGGATGCCGGGGCCGACACGTACGGCCACATCAGCGAACACATGGGGCCGGATTGGCAGTTGCCCAACATGCTCAGTCTGGGCCTGGGCAACATTCGGGCGGACCGCGAGATGCCGTACCTCAAGCCGGTCGAAAATCCGCGCGCCGCGTACGGCAAGATGTACGAAATCTCGGCGGGTAAGGATTCAATGGACGGCCATTGGGAAATGATGGGCCTGCCAGTGACCGAACCGCTGGGCTTTTTCCCCAATGGTTTTCCGCAAGAGTTGCTGGACCAGATCACGGCGTTTTCCGGCCGCAAGTGCATCGTGAACAAGCCGTATTCGGGGACGGAGGTCATTCACGATTACGGGGATGAGCAGCTGGCCACCGGTGATCTGATTGTGTACACGTCTGGAGATTCGGTGCTGCAGATTGCGGCGAACGTCGACTTGATTCCGCTGGCTGAGCTCTACAAGATTTGTGAATTCGCCCGCAGCATCACCCGCGACGCGCCGTACCGCATCGGCCGCGTGATTGCCCGGCCGTACACATACATCGACAAGGACCACTTCACCCGCACCAGCGACCGCCACGACTACGCACTGATGCCGGACAAACCGACTGATCTGGACCGGCTGCAGCAGGCGGGCGTGCCGACGTATGGGATTGGCAAAATCAACGATATTTTCTCCGGCCAGGGTCTCGATGACGGCATCCACACCATCAGCAATGAGGACGGTATGAACCAGACCATCAAGGTGGCCCAGTCCGACCGCACCGGATTCGTGTTCGCCAACCTGGTCGACTTCGACGCCATGTACGGGCACCGGCGCAATCCGGAAGGCTACGCGGCGGCGCTTTCGACCTTTGACCGGCAGCTTGGGGAATTACTGGACGCGCTGCGCGACGATGACCTGCTCATGATTACGTCCGACCACGGGAACGACCCGACCTACAAGGGCACGGACCACACGCGCGAATACGTGCCAATCATCGCGTTCAGCAAGTCTCTTGTCGGCGGGGTCAACCTGGGAATTCGCTCGCCGTTTGCCGACATGGGCGCCACCATTTGCGCCAACTTCGGCGTAACCGGCGGACCGTTCGGCAAGTCGTTTTTGACCGAGCTCAAGTAACAATGACCAAGTGCACCAGGCAAACGGAAAGGTGGTAAGCATATGAGTACACACATTGACGCACCAGCCGGCAGCATCGCCGAAACGGTTCTGCTGCCGGGCGATCCACTGCGCGCGCAGTACATGGCGGAGAACTTCTTGACGGAGGTGGTCCGCTACAATGAGGTGCGCGCGGCGTACGGGTTCACCGGCATTTATCGCGGCCAAAAAGTTTCGGTGCAGGCAACGGGGATGGGCATGCCGTCGATTGCCATCTACGCGACCGAACTCATGCGGGACTACGGCGTGATGCGGCTGCTGCGGACGGGGACTTGTGGCGGGCTCGCCCCCGAGGTGAATCTGCGCGACATTGTGCTCGCCCAGGCGGCCACGACCGACAGCAGCATGATTTTAAACACGTTCGGCCCCGGGGTGAGCTTTGCGCCGACCGGGGACTTTGACCTGTTGCGGATGGCTGCCCAAATTGCGGCCAAGAGCGACCTGAACTTCCACGTCGGCAACGTGCTGGGTGAGGACCAGTTTTATAACGACAACCTCGACCGCGGCAAGCTCGCCGATTACGGCGTTCTCGCAACGGAAATGGAGGTGCCGGCGTTGTACCTGCTGGCGGCCAAATACCGGCGGCAGGCGCTCGGCATCATGACCGTTTCCGACCACCTTGTGCGTGATGAGCACCTGTCGGCCAAGGAGCGGCAGACAACCCTGAACCAAATGATTGAGCTGTCGCTGCAAACAGCCACGGCGTAGGGCCCCGGGTCGGCCGCTTAGTGCGCAGCGCGGCCAGGTTTGGAGCGCCAATTAATTTAACCGAATACAGTAAGGCGGGTGCACCCGATTGTGGGTGGCACCCGTTTTTATTTTTTCAGAAATCACCTGCGACAATTTGTCACATATGCCGCCACTTCCGCAAAATTGATTTACGTCAGTTACCTGCATAAGTACAATTGCTATTGTTAGATTCGCGTAGGTACGCGTTTTTGGCCGGATAAATTACGCGTACGGCCAGCGAAGATGAAGAAGAAAGGCGTTTTTATATATGCAGAAACTAGTCAAGAACCACATCGGTGCGCTCATCGGTTGGCTACTCGCAATCATTATTGCGGTGGTCGTCATGCCGAACACGACGCAGCTGATTCGGGATTACGGGCAAACTAAAATTCCCGATACAGCGCAAAGCCAGGTGGCGACAGTCATTCAAAAAGATTGGGGTCGCGGCCTGGGGAACGTCCGGCAGGTTGTCGTCGTCTTTAACAATGGCGACGATGCCCTGACTGGTACGCAGAAACACGCGATTGCAAAGACCGTGAAGCGCCTGCGCAACAATTCGGACAAGTACAAGATTAAGGATGTTTTGGCTCCGAACGATAACGCGGAGACCAAAAAGCAGTTAATCTCCAAAGACAAAACCACGCAACTAGTTCAACTGCAGGTTTCGAAGACGAAGACGGCGCGGCAAACCGCGGCTGACATCGAGAAACTGGCGAAGACTAGCGGCGTGAAGACGTACGTCACTGGCGGGGACATCTTAACCGATGACTTCAGCCAGGCGACCGCCGAGGGGATTAAGAAGACCGAAGTTATTGCGGCCATTTTTATTTTCATCGTCCTCATTCTGGTGTTCAAGTCACCAGTTGTGCCGCTGATATCCCTCGCGACCGTTGGGGTGTCCGTGATTACGTCCATGTCCATCGTGATGAACCTGGTCAAGCTCATCGGCTTCCCGCTGTCTGACTTCACGCAGGTCTTCATGGTGGTCGTGCTGTTCGGGATTGGGACGGACTACAACATCCTCCTGTACGATCAATACAAAGCGGAACTGTCGGCGGGACTGCCGCCGCTTGAGGCCACAAGCAAGGCGCGGCGCATCGCCGGGAAGACAATTCTCTACTCCGGTAGCTCCCTGCTGATTGGTTTTTCCGCTTTGGGATTGGCGAAATTCTCAATTTACCGCTCCGCTTTAGGGGTTGCGGTTGGGGTTGCGGTATTGCTGCTAGTGCTACTCACCCTGAACCCATTCTTCATGGCGGTGCTGGGCCGGAAAATGTTCTGGCCAGTGCAGAAGTTTGAGGGCGGAACATCTAGCAAACTTTGGCACAAATTGTCCAGCAGCAGTGTGCTCCACCCCCTGATTTCACTGGGAATTGTGCTCTTGTGCACCTTACCGTTTATTTTCACCTACAACAACCAGCTCAACTACGACACGACGGCTGAACTGAGCGACACGTTGCCCGCTAAGGTTGGGTTCCGCGTCGTGCAGGATCACTTCTCCAAGGGGACCGCGGAACCCGCGACCCTCTACATCCAGAGCGACAAGCCGCTGAACAAGGAAAAATACCTTGATGTCATCGACCGTGTCACGAAGAAGTTGCAGAAGGAAGACGGCGTGAAGACCGTCGCTTCCGTCACGCAACCTGGTGGGACCAAGATTAAGGCGCTGTACGTGAAGGACCAGCTTGGCACCGTGACGACCGGGATGGGCGCAGCTGGTGCCGGTTTGGCCAAGATTAACAAGGGGCTGAACGAAGCAACCAGCAAGCTCGCCGGCAGTGACATGCAAAGCGGCCTCGATGGCGTGAAGACCATGATTGCCGGCACCAACCAGCTGAAGACCGGCAGTGAACAAATCAACGCCGGGACCGAAAAGCTCGCAAGTGGTGCCAGTGTGCTGGAAAGTGGGATTGGGACGCTCAATTCCGGTCTGCACACACTTTCCGGCAAGTCCGGACAGCTCGACGCCGGGGTCAGCCAGCTGCAAACGCAAAGCGCACAGATGCCGCTAGCGATTGCAGGCCTGACCGCGTACAATCAGCAAATCAATTCTGGGACGCAGCAGCTTGCGGGCGCAGTTGCCCAAAGCCAGCAGAAGCTAAGCGGACTTGCGGGCCAGCAGAAGCAGCTCAGCAGTACTTTGGCCCAGCTGGAGAACATGAAGTCCCAGCTCGCCGAGGCTAAGAGCATGATGGCCTCCGCAAGCAAGATGCTGGACATGCTTGATGCTGCCAGCGCCAACGAGCAGAACTTGAAGAGTCTAGCCGCCATGGCTGGCTCGGTCGGCACGCTCAAGACCACGCTGACGGACACCATCAAGGGCGACACCGAAAATGATCTGCGGATTGCAACCGTGGCTTACAAGATTAAGAATGAAACGGACGATCCACAGGTCAAAAGTGACGCAACTCGCATCGCAACTTACGCTAACACGAACGTTGCCAAGACGATGAAGATGACCCAAGACCTGAGCCCGGCCCTGACCGCGCTCGATAAGATTGACACGAAGTCCCTGAGCCAGCTGAGCACCTTGGCGTCATCCATGCCTAGTGCCAGCGAAGTGGCCAAGCTGAAGAGTCAGCTCGCATCCACGCAGAAGATGGTGGATTCGGCAGACAAGATGCTCGCCTCAACTGATGGCCTGAAGTCAGACCTCAAGCAGCTTAGCGGTTTGCCAAGTCAGATGGCCGAACTGAACGCCGGTCTGCAGAAGTTGCAGGGCGCAACGGGTCAGGCGGCAAACATCGCCACCCAGCTCAACGCCGGCGTCAACGGTTCGGGGGTTGACCTCACGAACCAGCAGACAATTCAAAACACGATTGGCAACTCAACGCTGACGAATTCCCTGCAGCAGCTCGTTTCCGGTGTGCAGGCGTACACGACCGGCGTTAACTCCGCCGCAAGTGGCTCAACCAAGCTTAGCGATGGTTCCGACCAGATTACTAATGGCCTGAACACGCTGGCAAGCAAGGAACCAGCACTGACGACCGGTTTGAGCAAGGAACTTTCTGGTCAGCAGACCATGTACACCACGCTTAACGGGCTCGTCGGTCAGATGAAGACGCTCCAAAGTGGCCTCAAGACGGCGGCAAAGGGCACGGACACCATTAACGATGGGGTCAAGAGTGCTGACAGCTACCTAACTGGGCTGAAGAAGTCGAGCGTCGCAAACAATTACTACGTGCCTAAGTCAGTACTGAAGGGTAAGACCTACAAGCAGGCGCTGAAGCAGTACATGTCCGCGGACCACAAGACTACGAACATGACCATCGTGCTGAAGGCCGACCCAAGCTCCGCTAAGGCGATGGGCGAAGTTGACCAGATGCAAAAGGTTGTGAAGAACGAACTGAAGGGCACCAGCCTTTCCGGTGCGAAGGTCGCAATCGGTGGTCAGACCGCAAGCACGAGCGACACGCAGAAGATTGCCAGCTACGACTTTGTCCGGACGGCGGCAATCATGATTATCGGCATTTTGCTGGCACTCATGTTTGTCACCCGGTCAATTCTGCAGCCGTTCTACATCATGGGTACGCTGCTGCTCGCGTACATCACGAGCCTCAGCCTGACGCGCTGGATTAGTGGCTTCGTTCTTGGTCAGAGTCAGTTGACTTGGAACACCCCATTCTTCACGTTCGTTATGCTGATTGCCCTTGGGGTTGACTACAGTATCTTCCTCATGATGAAGTACCGAGAATTCGGGCAAAATGGCGGTGATCCGCGTGAACGGATTGTTTCCGCCAGTGCGATTATCGGGGCGGTCGTTATCTCGGCCGCAATTATCCTGAGCGGGACGTTTGCCGCACTGATGCCATCTGGTGTCCTGACGCTGATTCAGGTTGCCATGGGGGTTATCATCGGTCTGGTTATCCTGGTCATCATCTTGCCAGTTATCATGTCGGCGCTAATTCGCCTGACGTACACCAGCAAGGATGACAAAGAATAATTGAACGCACCACAGCAGTTAGTTAGATAAATCAGTCAAAGCGGGTCGCCTGCGCACATTTAGTTGCGCGGGGGACCCGCTTTTTGGTTGTAAAGTTCCACGCGTGAAATGCCGCGGGCGTGCACCCATCTGCGCGGCCGGAATTTGCAGTGGCCGCCGTTTACCAACTTTTACCAAATATGTTGCGGGCCGTTACAATGTCGCAACCAAACGAATACATTCGGCACATAACATTAAGGTGTTGGCGGAAATGATGCGTATGGGGGCGGGCATATGTTAATCGTTGGTACTTGGTTAGTCTTCATGAGCTTGATGTTTGTGCTTATCGTAATCGTTAACGGCCTGATCTGGCTGTTTTACCGCAGCCGGGGCGTTGTGGAACACAGGACGCGACATCTGGGGCGTGGAACAAAATAGTTGAGGCCGATAGTGGGACACCCGAGCACGTGGTAGAATTTCTTACAATGTGCAATATTTCGGCGGGCAGGTTGGCTGCTTGCCACAGAACGGGGGACCACATTTGGCGAAAAAATTAGGCAACGTGACACCAATTAGTTCAGCGGCGCGGTCGATGGGGAATTGGGACCTGTTTGCGACCTGGGTCGGCGCGAATGCGAACAACGGCACGTGGTACATTGGCGGAGTCATCGCGGCGGCGGGGATGCTCACGGCCAGTTCTGCCCTGATTCTCACCGGGATTGTGTCGTACGTGCTGCTCGGGCTGGCCAGTTACATGGGGTATCGGACCGGACTGCCGGCCATGGCGCTGACGCGGCCGGCGTTTGGGCTGCGCGGATCGTTCATCCCGTCCATCATCAACGTGGTGCAGTTCATCGGCTGGGCGGCGGCGAACACGTTCATCGCGGCCATTTCGATTTCGGTTATCTTCAAAGACCTGCTTGGGTGGCCAGCGTACGGCACCCCCGGCGGCAATCGCGGGCTCATCGTCGGTATCTTAATTATGTCGCTACTCCACATGGCCTCGATTTCCCTCGGCGAGCGGTCCGTGCGCATGATTGAGCGCGTCGGCATCGTGCTGGTCATGCTGCTGGTGGTCTGGGAGTCGGTTGTGGTCTTCCAGCACGCCTCTCTCAGCGCAATTATGGCGTGGCGGCCGGCCGCGCACTTCAAGATGTCCTCGGGGGCGGCGGTTGATGTGCTGGCGGCGTTTAACCTGGCATGGGTCACCGCGGCGGCGGATTTTTCCCGCTTCGGTAAAACCAAGACCGCGGCGACGACCTGGTCGTTTCTGGGCGCGAACCTGGGCCTCTTCTGGTTTGCGTTCATCGGGCTGACGGCGACGATTGCGGCAGCCATCACCACGGGCGCGTACGATCCGAACGCCTCGGACCCGTCAACGATTGCCACCAAGCTCGGCCTCGGGATTTTGGCGCTGCTCGTGATTGTGATTACGAGCACGACGGCCAACGCGGTCAACCTGATGGCCGCGGGTTCGGCGGTGACGAACATGTTCCACCGCTTGAAGCTGACGCCGGCACTATGGCTGGTAACGGTGGTGGCGACGGCTGTGTCGTTTGTGCCGCTGTTTTTCGCGACGTTCCTGTCGGCCTTTACCGCCTTTCTCGACATGATTGGTATGTTCCTTGGCCCCGAAATTGCGGTCTTTCTCGTGGACTTCTTCATCCTGTCTAAGCGGCGTTACGTTGCTGAAGACATGACGCGCGTTGACGGGCAATACTGGTACCGCGGCGGGTTCAACCTGGTGGCGATTGTCAGCTGGGCGCTTGGCGTTGCCATCTACTTTGGCCTGCGCCACGTTGAGTTCATCGCCAGCACGGTGGGTGCGACGTTCGTGGGCATGGCACTGACGGCGGTGATTTATTACTGCGGGATGCGCATGACGCGGCGTAACTTAAACTAAATCCGATGCAAAAAAACACACCAGAAGCGGCGAAAATGCCAAATTCTGGTGTGTTTTTGGTTGTCTTTGTTTAGCTGCCCAGCAGGAAGTCGAGCACGTTCATGCCCGTGTCGGTTTCACCCTTGTACAGCTCGGTGAACCCGCAGCGGGTGCAACTGATGGTGATGAACCGCTTGTTTTGCACGTCCATCAGTTTGGAAAGGCCGCCGCCCGTTGCCTGAAACTGATCCTGAGAGAAACTTTCGTTGCCGCACTTGGGGCAAACGTATTGTTGTTGATTCATTTTTTCTCCTCCGTCGCTTTGCGAGCTTGTTGCATTCATTATACGGGCGGCGCGTGGGCGGGCGTATCCGTCCCGAGGCTGATTTGTCTGTCCGCCCGGATAAAGGGCATAAACTGAAAAATTAGTTTGCGGAATGTGACCGATATCAATCAGCAGATTGGTTGATAATCAGACTTGGGGTAAGATTCACGAGCGTTCCGTGGTGCAGCAGTTTTGCCCGCGGCTGAGAGGTGTAATTATGCAAAAGAAATTGCGCACATTCATATTTGCAATGCTTGCCAGTGTGCTGATGCTGCCAACCTGGGGGGTTAGTGCGGCTGATTCACCGGTTGATCAGGACTTGGCCAACTTTTTTGGCTACGACTGGGGGGCAAGCAACCCGTACCCAACGCCATACGATATTAACGGGGCACCAGGCTTCGTTCCGTTTAACGACGTGATGAAGGGTTACGGGGACAAATCTAAGGTCCTTGAAAATGGCAAATTCAGTCAGGTTGCCGCTGAAATTACGAACACGGCTAAAGTCCCACAAGCTGGGGCTTTGTGGAGCACCCACCAACTGGATTTAACCAAGAATTTCCACGCCAGAATGCAGTTTTACCTTAGCGATGTTAACGACGTAGCCGACGTGGCCGACGTGGCCGACGGGATTGCGTTTGCCATGACTGGTCAAAAGCCCGAAAAGGCGATGGGCGACACGGCCGATGGTGGTGACCTCGGAATCTGGGGTAAACAGAGCAACGGCCAGTACAAATTGCCGCGTTCATTTGCTATTGCCATCGATACTGAAGCAAACGTGGATACAGGCAAGCCGGCATGGGACTACGCAATCTACAACCAGGTTAAGTACAATAACGCGGGCACAACCGTAACGCCGCGCGACAACGACAAGCACAAGGAAGATAACTTTATTGCCTATGGGTACCCAGGCATGGACGCACAGTACGCGCAGCCGCAGATTACGACCACAATTTCAGATAATTGGGGTGACTATCCGGTGACCGTTGCACCCCAAATTCTCGCGTTCGGCGGGGATGGTAATTCGTACGGGGATGGTGCAGCCGCCAAAAACGGCATTGGTGGGTTTGATTTCGTGCCCAAGGATGCCCTGAACAATCACGCCTGGCACGAACTCAACCTCGATTACACGTATGCAAACGGCGAAGGTACGCTGACATACACCGTGACGCTGAAGAACACGGACGGCACGGCCCAGGGGAGTCCAATCACCGAGACTGTTAAGTGGACGGATGCGAAAATTCAGAAGATTTTTGGTGGGACCAAGGTCAACTGGGGCTTCACCGGGCGGACCGGGTTGAAGCATGAAAATGGGGTCGTTGCCTTCCAGCAAATTCCGGGGTTGCTCGACACAACATCGGAGACTTTAATTTTAGACTCAACGCGGAGTAAGGAATTGAAAAGCTTGGTGCTTGGCGGTCAAGGCATGCAGGTTTTCCGCATCGGCTATAAGCCAACCAATAGCTTGCAATCGTGGCCAGCCGTCGCCGGCGGGAAGCTGTCAGCCATCTTGAAGGCCGGGAAGAACTACGGGTTTGTGGTTAGTGATGACGGTAAGGTTCATGGACTGTATAACCATACAGGTGACGAAGAGTATACCTACACACCAGATTCTGGTGACATTAAAACCTATAAGGGACCGGACGGTAAGTCAGTTCGCTACGTGACCGAGGTGCGGATTAAAAATGAGCTCCCTGGTTTTAGCAAGGCTAATTCATATCCGGATTATGACTGGGAATTGGTTTACGCACCGGTTGTGGCCATTGGGACCGACAGCTCAGTAGGCACCGAAGCGATGGGGACGGTCGGCGGCGACAATGGGCTCACGAGCGTGTCGGGGACGTTGACCGTTCCGCATAATTTTGTCCTCAGCCTGGATTCGGTTCCGAGTTTTGATTTTGGCAAGCTGACGGTGGGCGACATTATGTCCGGATTCACCAACCATCCGGGCACGGTAAGCAACTCGCTGGCCTTCTCCGCCTCGGAGGAAAATAACATCCAGATTTCTGCAAGTATGAGTTCGTTTAACTTCGGTCCGAGTTACACACCGGGATCGACGGCCGTTAAGTTCACATACAACGGCGCGGAACGGGAACTTACGGACAATGGTGAAGCAACGTCGGTTTATGCTGGTAGTCCTAAAAACCTAACATCTGCCGTTACCAATGCGTCGCTGAACATGCCCAAGGGCCTCCAGGGAGCCAAGGCGGGTTTATATAATTCAACAATCACTTGGACGCTTGAACAAACGCCGACCGCGGACGCTTCAAGTGCGAACTGATGCGAATTGTTCCCCGCGCCACCCGGAATCAAAGAAAGAAGGTTACACCCAGCAATTCTGCCGGACGTAACCTTCTTTCTTTGTTTAGTTTGGTTAAGCAGCCACCCGTTTACGCGAAAATTGGCAGAATGTGCACGAGCGCTAGGTCCTTGGTTGCCTCGATTTTGGCCTTGAGCGCCTCGGTTTCCGTGTCGCTGATGGCCGGCGTGTGGATGAAAATCGAGCCCTCACCGGAAATCATTTTGCCGCCGATGCCGAGATCTGATGCCGCCTGGTCGGCCTGCAGCGTGGCGCTGTGGAGTACCACGAAGCGTTCGCTGACCCGGTCATCGGCCGTGGCGATGTCGTTGGGCGTGGCCGCGTCGACAAAGGGCGCGGGCTCGATGCCGGCGCGAATGGCACTGGCGATGGTGATTAGGTCGGAAATCACGGAGCTTGCGGTTGGCAGTGACCCGGCGCCCGGGCCGGTCATCGTGATTTGCTTGGTGTTGACCGAATCAATCATCACCGCGTTGTTCTCGTCGAACACCGCCGAAAGCGGGTGCGCGGCGGGCACCAGGTGCGGACTGACGGTCAGGCTGAGCTTGTGGTCGTTCATGGCCGCGACCGCCAGTGGCTTGATGGTGTAGCCCCACACCGAGGCGGCAGCAAAGTCGGCCCGCGTCAAGGTGGTGATGCCCTGCCGCGTCACGTCGCTCAGGGCCGGCGTCATGCCGAACGCAAAGCGGCTTAGGATGAGCAACTTGTACGCCGCGTCGAAACCCTCAACGTCGTTCGTGGGGTCGGCCTCCGCGAAGCCTTTGACCTGTGCCAGCTTCAGCGCCTCGGAGTACGAGCTGCCGGCGCGCACCATTTGCGTCAGGATGAAGTTGCTTGTCCCGTTGGCAATGCCGGCCACGCGCGTGATGGTGTCGCCCGCATAGGCGTTGGCGAGGGTGTGCAGGACGGGGATGGACCCCATGACCGCCGCCTCGTAGTACAGGCCGACGTGGTGCTTCTTGGCGAGCTGGGCTAACTGCACCCCGTGCACCGAGAGCAAATCCTTGTTGGCGGAGATCACGTGCTTGCCGTTGGTGATGGCGCGCTCAAGCAGCGGGTAGGTGGTGGCCACTCCGCCCATGACCTCGACGACGATATCGATGCTCGGGTCGTCAACGATGCTTTGCGGGTCTTGGGTCAGCTTAATGCCCGGGTACTTCGCTTGCCGCTCCGGTGTGATGGTGCGCACGGCGGCCGCAACCACGCGGGTGTTCAGCGCGGCGAGTTTCGGCTGATTTTTTTGCAAAATGGCGACGACCCCGGAGCCCACGGTGCCCAGCCCGAGGAGGCCAATATTGATTGCCTGCATATTACGCCTCCGGAATTAGTGCAAATGCGGACTTGAGGTCGGCGATGAGGTCATCGGGATCTTCAATGCCGCAGCTGAATCGGAGCAGTCCTGGGGTGATGCCGGACTTGGCCTGTTCCTTGGCGTCCAGTTCCGCGTGGCTCATCTTTGGCGGGTAGGAGAGGATGGATTCCACACCGCCAAGGGAAACGGAGAATTCCGGAATCTTGGTGTTTTCCGCCACAATCCGGGCATTGGCCTCGCTGCCGACGTCAAAGCTCAGCACGGCACCGCCATTGACCGCCTGGCGTTTTTGAATTGCGTAGCCTTTGTTGCTGGGCAAACCAGGGAAGCAAACGCGGGTCACTTGCGGCTGCTTTTCCAGCCAGGTGGCCAACTTCAGGGCCGTGGCGCTGCTCTGCTGCATGCGGATGCCGAGTGTCTTGATGCCGCGCAGAAGCAGCCAGCAGTCGGTGACGCCGAGCGTGGCGCCGACCGCGTTTTGGATGAAGTAAATCTGTTCGGCAAGTTCCTTATTGTCGGTGATGGCCGCGCCGGCAACGATGTCGGAGTGCCCAGCGAGGAACTTGGTTGCGGAGTGAACGACAATGTCGACGCCCAGCTTAATTGGCTTTTGCAAAACGGGGGACATGAACGTGTTGTCGGCAATCGTCAGGAGATTATTTTCCTTAGCGATGGCGACGATTGCGGGGATGTCGGTGACGGAGAGAACGGGGTTCGATGGCGTTTCGATGTAAATCGCCTTGGTGTTTGGATTAATTGCCGCACGCACCGCGTCCAGGTCGGTGAGGTCGACGAAGGTGTGCTCGATGCCGAACCGGTTCAGCACCTGCTCCAGAATCCGGAACGTGCCGCCGTACACGAACTTGGACACAATCAGGTGGTCGCCCTGGCTGAAGGTGAGCAGAACGGAGCTGATGGCCGCCATCCCGGTACTGTACAGGAAGCCGTACTTGGCGTCCTCGAGCTGGGCCACGGCGTTTTCCGCGACCTTCCGGGTTGGGTTGCCGCTTCGGCTGTAGTCGAATTCACCGAAGTGGTCGAAGCTGTTCTGGTTGAAAGTTGATGATAACTGAATTGGCGTGTTGACCGCGCCGCTTTCCTTGTCGGCAACGGTGGTCACCTTAATGATTTTAGTCCAATTGTGCATGATATCCTCCCTTTGCTGGGTAGGCGGGAAAAAAGCCTACGCAGGCGCTACTGGTTACTTCGAGTTTAGTTTTCGTTCGCCGCTTTGACGGCCTGGGCGACGTCTTCCCAGAGGTCGTCTTTGTCTTCGAGGCCAACGGAGAAGCGAATTAGCTGCGGTGTGATGCCGAGGCTCAGGCGATCTTCCACGGACATGTCGTGGTGGGTCTGGATGTACGGCACCGTGATGAGGCTTTCCACCCCGCCGAGGCTTTCGGCGAAACTACAGATTTGCAGGTGGCGCAAGAACGTGTCGACGTTGTAGCCGTCCGCCAGGTAGAAGCTAATCATGCCGCCGACCCCCGCGTAGAGCACCTTGGCCACACCGTCCAGCGTTGGCAGTTTAGCAGCTAAATACTGCGCGTTGCTTGTGTGGGCCGCCATGCGCACGTGGAGTGTTTTGAGCGAGCGAATGAGCAGCCAGGAGGTGAATGGGTCGAGTGTCTGGCCGGTGGTGGTCAGCTGATCGCGCAGCGTCGTCGCCAGCTTGTCATCCTTAACAATCACGGCGCCAGCGAGAATGTCGTTGTGCCCGCCGAGGTACTTGGTTGCGGAGTGCACCACGATGTCCGCGCCCAGGGTGAGTGGGTTTTGGTAAATTGGGGTGAGGAACGTGTTGTCGACCGCGATGAGGATGTCGGGCCGGATTGCGTGCACCGCGGTGGCGACGCCCTCAATGTCGATGATTTTCATTGTTGGGTTCGATGGAGTTTCGAGCCAAATCAGCTTGGTTTCCGGCCGAATTGCCAGCAGCAGGTCGTCCACGTTGATGCCGTTCCACTTGTCGTAATTGATTTTGTAGTTGGCCTGCCGCTCGTCGAAGTAGCGGAAGGAGCCGCCGTAAAGGTCGTCGCTTGCAATGAAGTGGTCGCCGGTCTTGGTGAGGGCGGAGAAGACGAGGTCGATGGCCGCCATGCCGGAGCTGACCGCCAGTGCGGAAGAGCCGTGCTCGATTGTGGCCAGCTGCTGCTCGAGTAGCTGCCGCGTTGGCGTTGCGAGCCGCGAGTAGTCGAAGCCGGTGGATTGGCCAAGGCCAGGGTGGCGGAAAGCCGTTGAGAAGTAGAGTGGGGCAACAACCGCGCCGGTCTTGGCGTCGTCTGTCCCGTTAGTGCCTTGTGTAAGTTGCGTTGCGATTTTAACCATGTGTGTGGGATCTCCTTTGTTCAAAGTTGATGCTGGAATTAATTATGCTAACTGGGCAAGCCAGTTGTGGTAAAACGCCGTTGCGCTGCTGCGCCAGGTGTACTGCGGGCGCATGTCCGGGTCAAAATAGTTGGCCGGCCGCGGTGCCAGTGCCCCATTCTTGCGGCGGTCACGGTGGTATTCGTCCGCCAGCGTGCCGGGCAGGTATTCGAAGTGACCGGCGACGTAATGGGACCTGGTGCTGGCATCGGCGACAATCAGCGCGCCGAGGTCGGAATTCCCGGCCAGGACCTCTCCGCGCTGCACGCTCAGTGGAATCTTGAAGTAGCGCGATTGCGGCATCGTGACGCCATTTGCGGTGTAAACACCGGTGATTTTGCGGTCCAGTTGCTCCGGGGTAAACACGCCGTCCGCATACCCGGCGGCGTCCGCGCCCCAGCAGAGGAAGAGGCTCTGCCTGACGTGGGTGTGCCGCCACCGCAAGATTTGCTGGAACTCGTCCCAATAATCAACGTCGGTGAAGGCAATGCGGTCAAGCGGCGCCCCGGTCACGATGAGGGCGTCGAAGTTTTCATTCTGCACGGCGGCAAAGTTCGTGTACGCGGCGGTAATCTGCTCGGCGTGTCGCCTAATTGCGTGCGTTGCCGGCAGACAGAAGGTGACCTCGATATCGGTTGCGGGCGAACCCGCTAGTTGCAGGATGCGGACGAATTGCCGCTCGGTCACGGCGCGATTGGGCATTAGGTTCAAGATTAGAATTTTGAGGTCACCAGCCGGCGCGTCTTTTGCCGTTTTGCGGCGGGTAAGGCCGGTGCGCAGATAGATGTGAGCCATTTTAATTCCTCCAGTGTGTGTGGGTCCGTAGCGCAGAGGAAGGCGCTACGGGTGTGACGAAATAAAAAAAGTCCCGCAATCCAAATATTGGACTGCGGGACGATTGGTCGTGGTACCACCCGGGTTTTGCTAACCATCGCTGGTTAACACTTATGCGGTACGGCTAAACAAGATGCAGCTTGCAAAGCGATACCGTCACGCGATAACGGGCGTACCCGTGGCCGACTTACTTGCGCTCGCCGGTCACATACTCAAAGACCATTTTCACGTGTTTCTGCGTACCGGATTCCACCAACCCCGGTTCTCTGCGCCGCGTAGCCACGTTACTTATCTCGTCAACGTACTAAATTAATTGTGTTTATATTAAAGCCGAATTAACGCCGCGTCAAGAGCCGTTTAAATATTTGTGGCGATTTGCTGGCGAATAATGAGACGAAATGCGGCGCAACCGCGACTGGCCACAAAAAAAGCGCACTGGGTTGTGCGCATTCATGGTGGCTATTTACTTTTCGGAACTCAGGTCGTAGATGACCTTCACCGCGGTCTTGGCCGATTCGCTGGCCACCCCAATCATCGTGGAGATGCGGGATGCACCTTGATTGATCATGGTTGGTGCAATGCCGGCGTCCGCGAGCCGCGTGAGGACCTTGCTGATGAGGTCGTGCTTCATGAACAGGCCCTCGCCGACAATCATGAGGATGGCGAAGTTATCGAACCATTCCAGCTGGTCGGGGTTAATCGCCTCTTTGATTTCGTCGGTCATGGCCTCAACCTGACTGTCGTTGATTTGGTCCTTGGCGAAGATAATCGTGAGGTCATCGATTCCGGATGGCATGTGTTCGTAGCTTACGTTGTACTTGTAGAGAATCTGCAGAATCTTGAGCGTCAGCCCGACTTCCTTGTTCAGCAGGTAGCGGTGCAAATACAGCGCCTTGAACCCATCGTTGACCGCAATCCCAGTGATGGAGTGGTGGTGCCGCACGTCCTTGGTCGGGGCGATGAACGTCCCACGCGCGGTGGGGTCGTTGGTGTTCTTCACGTTCACGCGAATTCCGCCCTGGATGACGGGAATGATGGCCTCGTCGTTGAAGACGGAGAAGCCGGAGTAGGACAGCTCCCGCATTTCCCGGTAAGTCAGCGTGTTGATTGCGCGCGGGTGGGAAATAATGTGCGGGTCAACGGCGTAAATGGCGGAAACATCGGTGAAGTTCTCGTACAGGTCGACGTGGAAGCCGCGCGCCAAGATGGAGCCGGTGATGTCCGAGCCGCCCCGCGCGAAAGTTGCCAAGTTGCCGTCTTTGTCGTAAGCAAAAAATCCGGGAACCACAATGCGCTCGCCGTCGTTAATCTTGAACTTAGCGATGCTGGCGTAACTTGATTCAACCAGTTCGGAGGCGCGGGGTGCGCCGGCGACGACCATGCCCAGTTCCTTGGGGTCAACGAAGCGGGTTGGGCCGAACTGCTCGTTCATGATGTGGGCGATGAGCCGGGAATTCATGTTTTCACCTTGGGCCATGAATGCGGCGTAAAGGTGCTCGGTGGTTGGGTAGCTGGCTTGTTCCAGTGCAGTCAGGTGCGCGCGCAACTTGGCCACCGAGTCGTCGGTCAGCTTGAAGTAATCAGCGATTTCCTGGTAGCGGGCAATAATCGTGTCCTTAATTGCGGTGGTGTCCTTCTTGGACTGGACGGTAGCGGCGAGCTGAACGAGGAGGTCGGTCACCTTGGTGTCACCCTTGAACCGTTTGCCCGGTGCAGAGAGGACAACAATGCGCCGCTCGGGATCAGCGGTGATGATGTTAATGGCCTTTGCGACTTGCTCGCCGGTAGCAAGGGATGAGCCGCCGAACTTGATAACTTTCATGGAGGTAATGCCTGCTTTCTAGTTCCTAGAATTAGATTCACATTAAGTTAATCCGTAAAAATTATTATTGTCAAGGGTTGACAGGAAAGAATCACCGTCGTAACCTGAAACCAATCACCGCGCCGTGGAATACAGCGCGTAATTAAATATTTTTGATAGAGGTTGCGGTCAACAAGATTAGCACGACTCAGTTCCAGTCAGGAACGCTTAGGTCGGGTGAAAGGGAAGACCGCCGAAACCGGATGCGTGACGTCCACCCGGTTGGGCCGTTGGTTAAGAGCTAACGGACTGTCGTCGCAACTGCGACGGAGCGCTATCGCGATTCACAACGAAACTAATTGATGGTCTCAGTGGATGTGCGGACGCGCATTCAGTGAGACCTTTTTTTGTGCACAGAGCGGAGCGGGCCGTTCAGAAGTTGAGGACTAGCGTGGCCGCAAACGAGATTGCGCTTTTTGCAATCTTGTTTGGGGACGTGCTAGCCGCAGACTTCTGGCCCACGCAGCTCGACTAAGATCACAGAGCGGAGTGGGCCGCTCAGAAGTTGAGGAATATCGGCGAATCGAGTTTGATGGGTGGGTTTTCCCATCGTTCATAATTCGTGGGTAACCGCAGACTTCTGGCCCGCGCAGCTCGACTACGCGCCGCACCGTCCCCCAAAACCTTTTCGATTGTTGTCTTAAATCGTTTGTCGCTGCGTAATTTAAATGCACAAAATTCACTCTTTCCCCACATCATCACACAAATATTTGCATTCTTTGCTAAAACCTTGAAAACTCCCTGCAACCGCCAAAAACAGGGGCGGCGTGCGGTACAATTGGGAGGTAAATTGGGAAACAAGGGGCGTAAGAATACGCGCCGAGATTTAGTCGAGCTCCGCAGCCATGCTCACGAGCAAACCGGGCTGCTCCGCTCTGTAAGGAGACATATAACAATGGTAGTTGCTACACACCGCCCTACGCGGTTACTTATTTCGAAAGAAGCTGTTGCCCACAACATCAAGGAGACGCGGGACGCGGCGCACGCCAAGACCGTTTTTCTTGCGGTGAAGGCCAATGCTTATGGCTTTGGCTTGCTTGAGGTCAGCCGGGCCGCCATTGACGGTGGGGCCGATGGACTTGCCGTTGCCGTCATTGACGAGGCGCTTTCTCTGCGACAGGCCGGCTTTACCTGTCCGATTCTCATCATGTCGCTCATTCAGCCGGAGTACGCTGGTATCGCCGCCGCCCACAGCTTCATCACCACGGTGGCCAGTCTTGATTGGCTCAAGCGCGCGCAGCCGTATTTGAGCGCCGACATCCCGCTGCGGGTTTCGGTTGCCGTCGATACCGGGATGGGCCGCATTGGCTACCGGGACCGCGGCGAAATCGACGCCAGCCTCGACTTTATGCAGAAAAGCCCGCGGCAGTTTGATTACTACGGGCTCATGACGCACTTTTCGCAGGCGGATTCCAGCGAGGTGGATTATTTCCACAAGCAGCTGGCCCGCTGGCACGAACTAACCGACACGCTCGAAAAACCGGTGATGGTGCACGTGGCGAACTCCGGGGCGTCCATGTACCACGCGGACGAAATCCCGCACGATGTCATTCGCGCCGGGACCAGCGTTTACGGCATCGAGCCATCACTTGGTGAACTGCGGCCCGCAAATTATTTGCAGCAGATTGAACGCCTGGAAACCGAGCTTGTTTTCGTCAAGCAAATGCACGAAGGCGACGGCATTTCGTACGGCCACATCTATCACGCCAAGGAAGGCGAGTGGATTGGGACCGTGGCGCTCGGGTACGGCGACGGGCTGATGCGTAAGCTCACTGGGTACCACGTTCTCGTTAACGGCCAGGAATGCCAGATTGTCGGCAAGCTGGCCATGGACGCGATGATGATTCGCCTGCCTGGTGAGCTGCCAGTTGGGACGAAGGTCACCGTGCTCGGCCAGGACGGGGACAAACGCATCACGCTCGATGACTGGGGCAATTACATCGGCATCGCGCCGTGGGAATTGTCCATCATTTTCCAGGAACGCCTCAAGCGCGAACTGGTAGATCACTTTTAACCCGCAATGAGTCGGGTTAACGCCGAACTGCAGCAAGAAAAACACAGCTAATCCGATTCAAGGGACAAGTAAAGGAGATATTGCACATGACCATTCCATTCACGACCGGCGCAAACGGCGAACTGACCATCGGCGGCGTCAAGGCAACTGACCTCGCCGCTAAGTACGGCACGCCACTTTATGTCTATGACGTCAGCCGCATCCGCGGAGCGATTCAGGCGTACAACGAGGCGTTCCAGGCCCGGAACGTTGATTACACAATCAGTTACGCGGCCAAGGCCTTCGCGAGTGTCGCCATGTTTCAGGTGGTCGCAGAAGAGCACGCGCACCTAGATGTGGTGTCGGGCGGCGAAATTGCGACGGCGGTCAAGGCCGGGTTCGACATGCGCAATGTTTCCTTTAATGGTAATAACAAGTCGGATGCCGAGCTGGCGTACGCGCTTGAGGTTGGCCTCGGCACCATCATCGTCGACAACGATTACGAGCTAACCCGGCTCGCCAAGATGGCGGCGGCCAAGGGGATTTGCCAGCCAATCTTGCTGCGGGTGGCCCCAGCCGTTTCGGCCCACACGCACGAGTACATCATGACGGGTCAGGCCGACAGCAAGTTTGGTTTCGACGTGGCCAGTGGTCAGGTGGCCTCGGCAATTAAGAAGGTCAAGGCGGCACCAAGCCTCAAGCTGCTTGGACTGCACGCCCACATTGGCTCGCAGATTTTTGAGATTGCCGGATTCATCGAGGAGGCCAAGAAGCTAATCCAGTTGGCCGCGGAGAATGATTTTGAGCCCGAAGTCATCGACGTTGGCGGCGGTTTTGGGATTCAGTACACCGATGATGACCAGCCGCTACCACCGAGTCGTTTTGTCGATTCACTGGTCGAAACGGTAACGCAGGGCGCCAAGGACAACGGGTGGGCCACCCCCGCAATCTGGGTTGAACCCGGTCGCTCGATTGTCGGCGTTGCCGGGACGACGTTGTACACGGCTGGTGGACGCAAAGAAATTCCTGGCGTGCGCACGTACCAGACGGTCGACGGGGGGATGGGCGACAACATTCGCCCGGCGCTTTACCAGGCCGACTACCAGGCGGTGCTCGCCAAGACCCCTAAGGCCAAGCCAACCGAGACGGTGACGATTGCGGGCAAGTACTGCGAATCCGGCGACATTCTAATTAAGGACGCAAAACTGCCGGCAATTACGCCCGGCGACGTGATTGCCCTGTTGAGCACGGGGGCGTACGGCTATTCCATGGCCTCGCTCTACAACCGCAACCCGCGGCCGGCAGTTGTTTTCGCGGAAAACGGGCGGGCGCAAGAGGTGATTCGCCGCGAAACGTGGGCGGATTTAACGGATCACGATTTGTCCTACAAAGGTTAAGCCTTTTCAAAGCCGGTTCTGATCGAGAATTCGTAGTAGTATATAGTAAGTGAACTAAAGTAGATGGTTTTTACCTAGTCCAGAGGAGAATGAATATGCCAAAACAGTTTGATGCAGAGAAGATTATCGACTACATTGCCACCGCGCCCAAGAAGACGCCGGTGCACGTTACCTTTGCTGGGGATATTGACCAGCTCACATCAGTGCCCGATGGGGTTGAAGCTTTCCTTGACGTCAAGACGGGCCAGCTGTTCGGGGACAACGCACTGATTGCACCATGGCTTGAAGCAAACGCAGCCCACATCAGCGCCAAGCACGTGGAAGTGACTGCCCGCAACTCCGGGGTACCAATGCTCGACATTACTAACGACAACGCCCGCATCGAACCTGGTGCAATTATTCGCGAGCACGTTGCGATTGGCGACAATGCCGTCATCATGATGGGTGCCGTCATCAACATCGGCTCCGTCATCGGCGACGGCACGATGATTGACATGGGTGCCGTTCTTGGTGGCCGCGCAACCGTTGGGAACCACTGCCACATTGGTGCTGGTGCCGTTTTGGCCGGCGTCGTTGAACCAGCTTCCGCAACGCCAGTTATCATTGAAGACGACGTGCTGGTTGGGGCTAATGCGGTTGTGCTCGAGGGTGTGCGCGTTGGTGCCGGTGCCGTTGTTGCGGCCGGTGCGATTGTGACGAAGGACGTACCCGCACACACAGTTGTTGCTGGGGTCCCTGCCAAGGTAATCAAGGAAATCGACGCGAAGACTGAGGGCAAGACCGCGCTCATCGACGCTCTGCGTAACTTGGACTAACCAAGCGCAGCTAGATTAGTTTTGACTGCGTATCGACATAGGGGTGGCGACACTCCTTGATTTGCAAAGGAAGTACGTTATGCCTGATTTAACCGCACAAGAATTAAGCACTATTCGCCGCGATTTGCACCGGATTCCGGAGCTTGCACTGCACGAAACGCGCACGCACGACTACATCATGGGGCTGCTCAAAAAATGGGCGGTGCCGTTCATGGAAGTGCGCGGCGTCGATGCTGTGCCCACCGCAATCTTGGTGCACCTGGCCGGCACGAATCCGGTCCGCACCGTTGGCTACCGCACCGATATCGATGCCCTGCCGGTGACCGAGGAGACGGGGCTGGACTTTGCCTCCACCATCCCTGGCCAGATGCACGCGTGCGGCCACGATGTGCACATGACCGTTGCGCTCGGGGTTTTGCGGCACTTCACGCTCAATCAGCCCAAAGACAACATGGTGTTTTTCTTCCAGCCGGCTGAGGAAAACGACTACGGGGGCAAGCGGGTCTTTGACGCGGGGGCCTTTAGTGGTAAGTGGCGGCCCGATGAATTTTACGGGCTGCACGACAATCCGGAGCTGCCAGCTGGCCAAATTGCCACGCGGATGGGCACACTGTTTGCCGGGACGACCGAAATTCACCTGACCTTCACGGGGGTTAGTGGGCACGCGGCCTTTCCACACACGGCGAACGATGCGCTCGTTGCCGCCGCAGCCTTTGTGATGCAGGTGCAGACCGTTGTGTCCCGCAACGTGGATCCCGTGCGTGGCGGGGTGGTCACGATTGGGGACCTGCACGCCGGCACAATTGGCAACGTCATTGCCGGGTCGGCGCACCTTGATGGCACCATCCGCGCGTTCCGTCAAGTGGATATTGAAATGATGCAAAAGCGGGTGCGCGCAATTGCGGACGGTGTCGGCGCCACGTATGGCGTTGGCGTGGACCTAAACTTGATTCAGGGGGGCTACATGCCGGTGGAAAACGCACCGGAACAGACGGCCGATTTGATTCAGTTCATGCAGGAAGATGCCACCATCGACTTTGCGGATATCGCGCCGGCGATGACCGGGGAGGACTTTGGCTTTTTGCTGCAGCAGTTCCCGGGCACAATGGTGTGGCTCGGGGTTGGTGACCCAGGGCACCCGCTCCACTCCAGCAAGATGAGTCCAAACGAGGACGCACTGCTGCCGGGGGTGAACGGCTTTGTCCGCTTCCTGACGCACCGGATGGCAGAATAACTAAATGATGATAGCGATCTTGCACTAAAGGCGCCGAGACCGCAGTAAGCATGCTCGGCGCCTTTTGTCACTTCTGAAAGGAAGAGAGAAATGTTCAAAAACATCCCAATTATCACGGCTCTTGTAACACCGTTCACGGACAGCGACGAGGTGGATTACCCTGCACTAGACGCGCTCATTGAACGGATGCTCGGTGAAGGGATTAAAGGCTTCCTCGTTGCCGGAACAACTGGTGAATCACCAAACCTGACGCACGCAGAAAAAATCAGTCTGTTCACGCACGTTGGTAAGTTGCTTGTCGGGAAGGATGCAGTGCAGGTGGCTAACGTCGGCAGTAACAGTACCGCTGCTTCTGCGGCCCTGGCTAAAGAAGCCAGTGCCATCGATGGCGTTGACGCGCTGCTCGCCGTGGCCCCTTACTACAACAAGCCGAGCCAGGCGGGGATGATTGCCCACTTTACCGCGATTGCCGACGCCAGCTCCGTGCCCGTGATTTTGTACAACATTCCGGGCCGTGCAGTCGTGACAATTAACAACGACACAATCGTGGAACTGGCCAAGCACCCACGCATCAAGGGTGTTAAGCAGTGCACGAGCATCGACGACATTGCCTACCTCGCCCAGAACACACCGGATGATTTTGACGTGTACACCGGTGAGGACGGGCAGATGCTCGATGCAATTCGCGTGGGCGGTGCCGGCGTGATCTCCGTTGCCAGCCACGTGTTTGGCCCCGAGATGCTCGAATGCCTGACTGCCGAAAGCGCCGACGACATTGCATCCGCCGATGAACTGATGGACGACTTGACCCCGAAGATGAACGCATTGTTCAAGTTTCCATCTCCGGAACCAATCAAGATGCTGCTGGCAAAGCGCGGCGAAATCAAGGAAGGCATGCGCCTGCCAATGGTTAAGCTGACGGCCGCTGAAGCCAAGCAAGTTTTGGCGATTGTTGAATAGTAATAGGAGGAAAACGATGACCACAGTTATTTTAGCCGGCGCGTTCGGCAAGATGGGCCAGAGAATTCAGGCCATGATCAAGGACAGCGATGACCTTGAGCTGGTCGCGGCGTTCAGCCCACTTGGCGCAGAGCCCGCAGATTTTCCGGTGTTCACGAAGTATGAAGACATCAATGTTCCAGCTGATGTGTGGATGGACATGACCACGCCGGATGGTGCCCGCGCAAATGGCGAGTTCGCGCTGACCCACGGCTACGACATCGTCATTGGCACCAGTGGCCTGACCAAGGAAGACACCGACCGCCTCGGCAAACTCGCAGCGGATAATGGCCGTCACCTGCTTGTCGTTCCGAACTTCGGGATTTCGGCGGTCCTCTTGATGCAGTTTGCCACCAAGGCGGCCAAGTACTTCCCAGATGCAGAAGTGCTGGAATACCACCACGAAGACAAGCTGGATGCACCATCCGGGACCGCCCGCGCAACTGCCCAGGCAATTGCGGCAGCACGCACCGGTAAGCCACTGGCACCAGAATCGGATGCCCCAGCGCGCGGCGAACGCATTGATGGTGTGCAGGTGCACGCCGTTCGTCTGCCTGGCTTCAACGCTTCGGAAGAGGTCATCTTTGGTGGTCCCGGCGAAGCACTGACGATTCGCCAGGATTCCTTTGACCGGTCATCCTTCATGGCGGGCATTGCGCTTGCGATTCGCAGCGTGAATGGATTGCCTGATGCCCTGACAATTGGCCTCGATTCACTGCTCAAGTAACACTACTGCTCGATGCAAAAACACTCTGCGTAAACGCAACAACCGTGATGTGGCGTAATCTTTTGCGCGCACATTGCCACAGAAAGAAGTATGAACAATGACAGAACTCAAACCAGCTTTAGCCGCGCTCGGCAATAAATCACTGGCCGCCATCGAACCGTCCGCGATTCGTGCGGTGGACCAGAACATTAGTAGCATTCCGGGCATCATCAAGCTGACGCTGGGTGAACCAGATTTTGCCGTTCCGGAGCACATCAAGAGCGCAACGGTAAAGGCGATTGAGGATGACTGGTCACATTACGCACCGTCCATGGGCTACATGGACCTGCGCGAAAACGTGGCTAAGTACCTCAATGAACGTTTTGGCGGCCAGTACTCCGCCGAAGAAGTGATTGTGACGGTCGGTGCAACGGAATCCATCGCGGCGGCACTCGGGGCATTATTCAACCCTGGGGACACGATGATTGTGCCAACGCCCGAATTTCCACTGTACTCGGCGATTGGCCGCAAGAACGGCCTGAACGTGGTTGAGGTCAATACCGCACCCGAGTTCATTATGACGCCAGCCCGGTTGCAGGCGGTTTTGGCCAAGCACCCGGACGCAAAGGCACTCGTGCTCAACTATCCGGGCAACCCAACTGGCGTGACCTACACGCACGAAGAGATTCGCGCACTTGCCGCGGCAATTGCGGAGACCAACTTGCTGGTTTTATCCGATGAAATTTACGCTGAATTGTCCTACGACGCTGATCACCTGAGCCTGGCCAAATTGCTGCCGACCCAAACGCTGCTCATCAGCGGCTTCAGTAAGTCGCACGCGATGACCGGTTACCGGGTTGGCTACGTTGCGGGCCCCAAGGAACTCACGGCGCAGGTTGGTAAAATGCACCAGTACATGGTCACAACTGTGGCTAGTCCGATGCAGCGCGCGGCCGTTGAGGCATTAACGCACGGCCGTGGGGATGCGGCAATCATGCGGGACACGTACCGCAAACGCCGTGACCTCGTTTTGGCTGGACTTAAGGAAGTTGGGTTTGATGCACCAACTCCAGGCGGGGCCTTCTACATTTTTGCCAAGATGCCCGACCAGTTCGGCACTGATGACGTGCAGTTCGTCTACACCCTGGCGAAGGAAGCAAAGGTGGGACTGGTTCCCGGTTCCGTCTTTGGCCCAGGCGGTGAGGGCTACGTGCGGCTGTCGTACGCGGCGTCGACCGCGAACCTGGAAGAATCAGTAAGGCGAATTCAGAATTTTGTCCGCACGCACTAGCCGGTGCTGGTGGTATATTAGGGTTTCAAGATTTGTCGGAGTTTTAAGTAAGAGCTGCGTGGGTTAGCTTTGTCTGATTACATGCAAGTTTAGCCTGAGGGAAAGGCCACCCCTCAAGGTGAATTTGCCGGTAATCTGCGTCTTCTAGGCAACCCGCTGCACTCAATGCTTTCAAGAGGGGTATATTTATGTCGAAGAAGAGTTACGCAGTTGCAATTTTAGGGGCCACCGGTGCGGTGGGTACCCGCATGATTGAGCAGTTGGAGCAGTCCACGATTCCGGTGGGCGAAATTCACCTGCTTGCATCATCACGTTCCGCTGGTAAGACGCTTTACTTCAAGGGTCAGCCCGTGACCGTTGAAGAGGCCAAGCCCGAATCCTTTGATGGCATTGACCTTGTTCTTGCGTCTGCTGGTGGTTCCGTTTCTGGCCGCCTGTTGCCTGAAGCGGTTAAGCGTGGGGCGGTCTGCGTGGACAACACGTCATTCTTCCGGATGAATGACAACGTGCCACTGGTCGTGCCTGAAGTTAATCCAGACGCCTTAGCTGATCACAACGGGATTATCGCCAACCCGAACTGTTCCACAATTCAGATGGTGGTAGCCCTGGAACCAGTTCGCCAGCAATTTGGTCTTCACCAGATTATTGTCTCCACTTACCAGGCAGCTGGTGGGGCCGGGCAGTCAGCCATCAACGAACTGTACGCACAGGCCCAGGAAAAGCTGGACGGCAAGGAAATGCAGGCAAACATCCTGCCAGTCAAGGGTGACAAGAAGCACTACCCACTGGCATTTAACCTGTTGCCACAGATTGACGTCTTCGAGGATGCGGATTACACGCACGAAGAGTGGAAGATGATCCACGAAACCAAGAAGATTATGTTTGGCGACAAGAACAGCACCGACATCAAGGTCACCGCGACCTGTGTCCGCGTGCCCGTGCCAATCGGCCATGGTGAGACGGTTTACTTCACCACCGAAAAGCAGCCAACACCCGATGAAATTCGGGCATCACTCACCGGCGCTCCCGGTGTCGTTGTTCAGGACGACCCAAGCAAGCAGCTTTACCCACAGCCAATTAACGCTGAGGGCAGCCGCGACACGTTCGTCGGCCGGATTCGCGCCGACGTTGAAAACCCTGGCGCATACCACATGTGGGTTGTTTCCGATAACCTGCTGAAGGGTGCGGCCTGGAACACGGTGCAGATTGCCGAAGAACTGGTTGCCCGCGATTTGGTTCGCGTGCCAGCCGGTGCAGCTGACCTGTTTGCATAATTCATTAAAACCATCCAGAGGGAACAACCCTGGGTGGTTTTTATTTGCGCTCGCTAATATTGGAACGATGACAATCCGTTACGAGGCGAGAGTAAGTGCTGCAAACAACCATAATCAATAAGTTATGGGTCCGCAATCTATTTTATGAAGCTTGATATATCGCCTTATTTTTCATGCAAACGCCGGTAAAACCACCTTTTACAAAACCTTTACTTATTTAATGTAACAAAGTGCTTGCTTATGCTTAAGATAACAGGCATAATATTATTTGTTAACAAAAAGTAACTAGGAACGTGCTATTATTATTCGCCACGGCGCACAACGTAGCTCGACACAGGGAGGATATCATGTTTAAAACTTTAGCTCAGCTTGGCCTTGGTGCCAAAATTGCCGTTGTGGCCAGTTCTGCCGTATTGATGGGTTTCGCCGGTGTTGGCGTTAAAACCTTTGCTGATACCTACTGGGCCGGGCATAACGATGTGTCCGCAATTAACTCCAGCTTGAACACGCTTGATGACATGCTTACGACCAAGGAAAACAAGCTAAGCAGCACCCAGGCGGACCTCAAGCAGGCGAAAACCGACTTGACGGACACGCAGTCCAAGCTTTCTGCTGCTCAAGACGAACTGACAACCATGAAGACTGCACTGACCGATGCCCAGGCACAGGTGGCCGACCTGAAGAACCAGAACACGGTCTGCAAAACCGATACGACGCCTTGGCTAAGCAAAAGGAAACTGAAGCAGCCAGTTACCAGCAGCAATTGCAGGACAAGATGAAGGAAATCCAGCAAAAGCAGGACGAAATTCAGCAGAAGATTAAGGAAGGCAACGACAAGGTTGCCGCTAAGCAAAAGGAACTTGATGCTAAGCAGTCCGAAGTCGATGCCAAGCAAAAGAATCTTGATCAGGCAAACAGCAAGCTTTCTGATTTGAACAACACCATCGCGGACCTTAATGGCAAAATCAGCGACCTGCAAAGTCAGTTGACCAAGGCTAAATCCGACGCGGCTGCTGCCAAGGCTGAAAGCGACGTGAAGTCCCAACAGCTCAAGCAGGCGCAGGAAGAAGTCCAGGCTGCTAAGCAAAAGGCTGCCGATGTCGTTGCTAAGCACAGCAACAACTAATCCGCGGGCTAAATTAATATTGAACCGCGAACCTGCCCTTAGTGTTTTCTGAATGCAAACAGCAATGAAACTAACGTGTTGCTAGCAAAACTAGATAAATAAAAAATGCGTGCCGCCCGTGATGGACGACACGCATTTTTTATTTTAGCTGACTGAATACTGCATAGTTTGATACTTGGTTCGGTGGATGGCTACTTACTCAGCTAACTACTTACTCAGCTTGCTTGCTGCGGCCTCGTCGATGAGGAGAATTACGTCATCGTGGTTCTGCAGGGCGGATGCTGGGCAGTCGGTTGTTACTGGGCCTTCGACGGTTGCCTTGATTGCGTCGGCCTTGTCTTCACCGAATGCGAGCAGGAGAATCTTCTTGCTCTTCAGGATGGAGCCGATACCCATGGAGTAGGCGTAAGTTGGTACGTCTTCAATCTTGTCGAAGAAGCGGGCGTTGGCGTCGATGGTTGACTGGGTGAGGTGCACCTTGTGGGTTCCACCATCAAGAGGTGAACCTGGTTCGTTGAAGCCGATGTGACCGTTGCGGCCAATCCCAAGCAGCTGAATGTCGATTGGGTGATCAGCAATAATCTGGTCGTAGTGTGCAGGTTCGTTGTCAGCGTCCGTAGCAAGACCATTTGGCACGAAGGTTTCCTTGAATGGCTTCTTGTTGAACAAGTGCTGGTTCATGAAGTACCGGTAACTTTGGTCGTTGTCGCCAGACAGACCAACGTATTCATCGAGGTTAACACTGGTCATGTTGGAAAAATCCAGGTCACTTGCGCACATTTTGTCGTACAGGGTAACGGGTGAGCTCCCGGTTGCCAGACCAAGCGTCTTGGCACCATTAGCCATGCCGTCCTTGATGATTTCAAATGCTGCCTGACTAGCTTCGTCTTTGTTCTTAAATACGCGTACTTGCATTGTTAGTACCCCTTTTTATAGTTGTTGTTCCGCTTCTTCATTGGTATAGTCCAATTATAACACGTGGCCTAGACCTGTCAACAGTTAGGCGGAAAAAGGTGAGACTGCCAAAATTCAGGTTCCTGCAAGCTCGTTCGAGATTAGTTTCTAACGCTAACCATAAGCTGAACCGTAAATTAATTGAATTTTGCACTTTCAGCACAGATTTTCAACAAAGACTGCGGTTGCAAATGTGAAAATTGTCATCTTCTAATTTTGTGGGTACCAATTAATAATGGGTCCAAAACATTGGCTGCCGTATAAACTAATCGTAATAATAATGTTCTAATTGGGACATTAGCAAAAAATCACGACTAAAATAACGGAATCTGCGTGCAAAAGGATTGTACGAGCCTGTTTCCGGGAAAACCAGTGCCAATAAATAACGGTGGCAGCCCGTGAAATTAACACATTTAACCAAAAATTCGTTATTGAAATATTCTCGTTTTTTATATTAAGTTATGCTATCATAATGTATTTCTTTTGGAGAATCAGATTTGAGTGAACTTTTGTTGCCAATTCTGGCTCGGTTTTCCTCATATTTGGTGTAATATAATATACGTAAGGCGAAAGCCTATGACAAACCTAAACTTACACTCCCCAAAAAAGTTCCCCCAAACTTTCCACCGGCAACGGTGGTTTTTTTATGGCCAAAAAGCCGAGTAGTGATCTCTTATTGCTCAGTTATCAAAAAGCCAATCATTAATTCAAGCAAAAGGGATGCACCCAGAGTCAAGTGGGCGCATCCCTTTTTAGTTACTTATGTTGCCCCCAGAATTGATCGAGGGCGTTAGCTAACTGCCTGGTCGAATGACTGACCTGCCAATTTTGCCAGTGGCGCGGGAACAGGTCGACGTAGCGGCGTTGAGCGAAGCGCTCATCGAGCAGCAGCACCACGCCGACGTCCTTTGCCCCGCGAATCACGCGTCCAGCCGCCTGGAGGACGTTGTTGAACCCGGGCAGCTGGTATGCGTAGGCAAAGCCTTGACCGTTGCGCTGCTGGTAGTACTCTTTCAGCCGGTCCGTTTCCCCGGATAATCCGGGCAGGCCGACCGAGACGACGGCAACACCTTCGAGGGCCTTACCACGCAGGTCGATGCCTTCAGCAAAGGAACCACCGAGAACGGCAAATCCGGTGACGTGGTTGCCAGCGGTGAAGGCGGCGAGAAATTCGTCGCGGTCATTGCCGGACATTGAAGGCTTTTGCGTGACCACGTCCGCGTTCGGGTTAGCGAGCTGGAAGGTGCCGCGGACACGTTCCAGGTACGAGTATGAGGGGGCAAAAACCAGATAGTTGCCCGGGTGCGCCATCACCATTGCGGTGAGCGCGGCGGTGATGGCAGGCAGGCTGGCTTCGCGTTCGTGGTACGTTGTTTGGACGTTTTGGGCCACGAGGACGAGCTGATTTTCTGGCGGGAAGGGTGATGGCATGCTTGTGGCCAAGCTGTTTTCCGTGCCGCCCAGCACGTCGCGGTAGTAATCCATCGGGGTGAGCGTGGCGGAAAACAGCACGGCGCCGCGGCCCTTGTTCATGCTCGCGTCCAAAAAGTCGCTGGCATTCAGGCACACGAGGCGCACGCACAAATCACCGTCGGAGCGGAAGGTGCGCGTGACGTAAACCTCATTGTACAGTTCGCTAATCTTCAGGTAGGCGTTGGCGAGGAAAAACGTATCGAGGCAAGTGTCCACCACGTGCTTGGTTTGTCCGGTTGGTTCCATCTCCAGCCAGTCGTGAAACTGGGTGGCAAATGCATCGACCGTTTCGTGCACGCGGTCAATCGGATCATCCTGAAAATGTTCGTCGCGCTGCAGATTGCTATCGAGGACGTTCAGGCACTCAATCACGTCTCGAATCGATTTGACCAGCTTGGTTAACTTGCGGTCGGCATGCCCCTTTGGCTGCTTCAGTTCTGGCACCAGATCACTGAATGCGTTGCGGTTGATTTGGGCGGAATACATGCTGCGGGAGCGGTCGACCAGGTTGTGGGCTTCGTCGATGAGGAAGAAGTTGCCGTCGTCGCTTTCGGCAAAGAATCGCTGCAGGAACACGCGCGGGTCAAACAGGTAATTGTAATCGCAAATAATGACGTCGCAAAACAGGCTGGTATCCAGCGAAAATTCAAAGGGGTCCAGCATGTACTTGTGGGCGTACTCCTCGATGACGGCGCGGGTGATGCAGTCGTTGTGGCTGAGCAAATCCACCAGTCCCGGCAGCAGGCGGTCGTAATACCCAATCATGTAGGGGTTTTGGGCGGCGTCCTCGGGTTCGTCGGCGAAGGTGATGGTGTCGCGGGCCGTGAGTGTGATGCTTTTGGCGTGCAGGCCATTTGCGGTCATGCGGGACATCGCGTCTTCAGCCACGCCGCGGGTGGCAGCCTTGGCGGTGAGGTAAAAGGCGCGGTTAATGAGACCGGCGCCCATGGCCTTGATGGTCGGGAACAGGGTGGACATGGTTTTTCCAGTCCCGGTCGGCGCCTCAACGAACAGGCGGCTACCCGTGTAAATTGTCTTGTACACGTTGGCCGAGAACTGGCGCTGGCCGGCGCGGAAATTAGGGAACGGAAATTGCAGATTCTGGGCCGTTTCGTTGCGTAATTTGATTATGTCGGCCCGCATCTGCATCCAAACGGCGAATTGACCAATTAAGTTGCGGTAGAAATCGGCCAGTTCGGCGGCGGTTTTGTGCTCGCGGTGGTGCTCGGCGTCCTTGTTTCTGGTGTCAAAGTAAACTAGGTCGATGTCCACGCCATCCAGCTGCCGCTGCTTGCACAGGTAGTGGCCGTACACGAAGGCCTGCGCCCAGTAGCGGTCGGTGGTGTTCTGATCGAGGTGTTGCCAGGAACGGGCGGAGGTTTTGATTTCTTCAACCATCACGCCGTCGTCTGTGGTCAGGACCCCATCAGCGCGCCCGTCGATTTGATATTCCTGTCCCGCAACGATTTCGCTTTCCTTGAGGTAGACTTCACTTTCGTAGCCATCCTCGTCGTGGCCGTCCTGGACCTGCCGGTGAATGCGGCTGCCGAGCTGGGCGGTGTTGTTGCTGGCCTGAGTGACGGGATTGAGGTCGCCGGAGCGCACAGTGAATTCAACTAGTTGGCGAATGCCCATGCGAATGACGGCCACGATGATTCCTCCTTCTTGCGCGCCGGTGACTGGTTCACGGAAGTTGCACGCATCTTTTCCTACTAAGCGATGTTACCACACCCAACTATTTGGTGACGGATTTCTTGAAATTTCGGTTATAATCTAGTTCAAGCGCGACCGCAGATTTGCAAGACCGCCCGCAGATAGGCTATGATTGTTGGCGTGCTTTATATAGTAAGAATTTGCGAACCTGACCGTCCGCAATAAGGCCCGCGCGCGAAATCTGTTAGTGAATTAGGCGTGGACCAGCAAATTGCCGGTAGCCGCGGCGTGCGTGATTGCGGCGCCATTTGGGAGAAAATTATGCAAATTAACGTACAAAAATACTTAGACCAAGCCGCTGCCGATGAAGTGCAGCATTTTGAAACCAGCGTTAAGCCCGAGCAGGTCAAGAACGCTGCGGAGATCAAGGCGGCGTTGCAGCCGGTAGTTGACGCCGTGATTGACGCGCTTAAGCGAAACCAGCTAATGCGCGCGACCCTGGTTGTTGAAGGCACCGTGCCCACCACAATCAGCCTGGAAACCGGCATCATCAACATGCCCCTTGCCAACGCCAAGAAGGTGGCTAATTTCTTCGAGGTTGAGGAGATTGTGCCCGTGAACGTTTACCTGGTCACGGACAATCCGTTCCTGAACGCTTCCGGGTTGCGCATCGACCTGCTGGCGGATAGTGACACCTTCGCTAGCGCCACTGGTAAGCTTCTGGACAACATTGCGCCGCACGTGCTTGAGCAGTTGCAGCACATTGATGAAGAAGCGGCCAAGCCAGCGCCGGATCCCGCGGAAAAAGCGGTCAAGAAGCCGGCCGCCAAGAAGACTACGCGCAAAACAACGCGGAAGGTAGCGACCAAGACTACCCGCAAGACGGCGGCCAAGAAGCCAGCAGCGAATAAGGCCGCAGCGAAGACGACCAGAACGAAGAAGGCGGCAGATTAATGCATGAATTACTGCTGCTATTGTTGACCGGCCTGGGCGCCGGGATTCTCGGGGCCATCATGGGCATTGGTGGGGGGATGATCATCACCCCCGTTTTGACCGTCATCATGGGCCTGCCAATTCAGTACGCGATTGCCGCGTCGGTGATTGCGGTAATCGCCACGAGTTCGGGTTCCACCATCGCTTATCTACGCGATGACATGCTGAACCTGCGCGTGGCAATGTTCCTCGAAATCGCCACGACGGTTGGTGCGGTCGTTGGCGCCATCGTGTCCGGCCTTGTGAACACGAAATTCCTGTACTGGCTCTTCGGCGCACTTCTGATATTTTCTAGTTACAACATGGTGCGCAAGCTACTGGGCAAAAAAGACGCGGCGCCAGCGACCACTAATGACGCCATCGCCAGCAAGCTGCGGCTGAACGGCACGTACTACGACAAGGCCGCGATGAAGCAGGTGGACTATTCGGTCACCAATGTTCCTGGTGGATTTGTCATGATGTTCGGCGCCGGGATTGCGTCCGGGCTGCTCGGTATTGGCTCCGGGGCGTTCAAGGTGATTGCCATGGACACCATCATGCACATGCCGCTTAAGCCAAGTAGTGCCACCTCCAACCTGATGATGGGGGTCACCGCGGCGGCCAGTGCCACCGTGTACTTCTTCAACGGGTCGCTGCAGCCCGAAATTGCCGGTCCGCTGGCAATTGGCATCCTGGTCGGCGCCACAATTGGGACGCGCGTGATGCAGGTGCTGCCGACGCGGGTGCTGCGGATGATCTTCATTCCGATTGTCGCTTACATGGGTCTGCAAATGCTGTTTAAAGGATTCGGGGTGAGCTTCTAAATGCAAAATCAAAAGCAAAACCACCTTGATGCCGAAAACAAGGAAGTTGAACTGGTTATTGGCCAAATCCTGCGTGTGGGCGTAATTGTTGCCGCCGTCGTGATTCTGTTCGGTCTAATTCTGCTTTTTGGGACCGGGTCGACCGGCTATCCAGCCGGCGTGCATCCATCCCGCATCATGAGCATTGTGTCCGGAACGGTAGCACTTAAACCGTACGCGGTGCTGATGACGGGCATTTTCCTGCTAATTTTGACCCCCGTTTTGCGTGTGGTCGTATCCATTTACGCATTCGTGAAGGAGCACGACCGACTGTACGCAATCATTACGAGCGTCGTGCTTGTGATTCTGGTGGCAGCCATGATTATTGGCTACTTCGGGAAGTAAAACACTGCAATCAATGTACAAAAGCCGCTCCGGCGTTGTCTGGGGCGGTTTTTGTTTGCGTGATAATTGGCGCTCCACGGCCTGGCTACCGGCACTTTTTGAGGGAGTGCTCGCCCGGATTGACGCTGAGGTGGCGGGCGAAAATACGTTTGCGTGTTTACTTATTATTAGTAAGGCGGTACGATAGATGGGTAAATTAATGACGCATGTGTTGCCATACACATACGTAAACTAAAATTTTGCAAACGGGTGCCCGGCAATCAGTCGGCGCGCCCGAACAGGAGGAACAGCTATAATGAACACCGAACTTTTGAGCCTACTCAAGAAGCGCCGCAGCATTTACAACCTCGGCAAGAACGTGACGGCCAGCGATGACGAGATCGTGGACCTCGTGGAGAACGCAATCCAGGAGAGCCCAAGTGCCTTCAACTCCCAGACCACGCGCGCCGTATTCTTGTTTGGTGAAAACCACGACAAGCTTTGGGACATTGTGGTTGACCGTCTGAAGAGCGAAGTGCCAACCGAAGCCGCATACGAGAAGACCAAGGCCAAGATTGCCAGCTTCAAGGCCGCATACGCAACTATCCTCTACTACACCGACACGGATGTTGTAAAGAAGCTCGAAAAGGACTTCCCACTTTATGCTGACAACTTCTACGACTGGTCCGAACAGGCTCAGGGCTCCGCAACACTGAACGCCTGGGTTTCCCTGGCCGATAACGGTATTGGCGCCAACCTGCAGCACTACAACCCAATCATCGATGACCTCGTGAAGGATGCCTTCAACATTCCTGCAAACTGGCGCCTGCGTGGCCAGATGCCATTTGGTTCCATCGAAGCCCCTGCTGGCAGCAAGGAATACATGGACAAGGTTGACCGCTTCAAGGTAATTAAGTAAACATCAATTATTAAGCATAAAACGGGCCCCGTCAGCGTAAAAGCAATGACGGGGCCCGTTTTGTGTGCCGTTCTAACGTGGATCAGGGTTATTTGCGCGTCGCCTTAATCAGGCGCGCAATGTTTTCGGCCAATTGCGCGATGTCGGCCGGTGCATCCTTGATTGCCTGAGCCAGCGTTTTGGCGCCGGCTGGTGTGGCGAAAATGGCATCGATTGTATCCGCTTGGTACAGCACGTCGACGCCACGCCCGATGTTGCCGGCGAGGACAATGACCGGCGCTTTCGGGGCGACGCTTTTGGTTGCGCGGGCGACCCCGAATGGCGTTTTGCCGTATTGGGTCTGAAAATCGATGCCGCCCTCACCGGTGAACACGAAGTCGGCGTTTTGCGCCTGGTCGCGCAGGTGCGTATATTCAACCACGAGGTCAACGCCCCGGCGCATGCGGGCATTCGTGAACGCGAGCAAACCGGCGCCCAGGCCACCCGCCGCGCCGCTGCCAGGTACTTGGGCAACGTCCTTGCCGGTGGTCTGCTTGATGATGGTTGCGTAGTGGCGCAGGTTTGCGTCCAGCGTCTTGACCATCGCGGGGGTGGCACCCTTTTGCGGGCCGAAGACGGCGGCGGCTCCCTTGGCGCCAACGAGGGGATTGGTCACGTCGGATGCGATGAGGATTTCGGTGTCTGCAAGGCGTGGGTCCAGGCCGGCGACGTCAATGGTGGCCAGCTGGGCCAAAGCCCCGGCACCGGGGGCTAGTTCCTTGCCGGCAGCGTCCTGAAGCGAGACGCCGAGGGCCTGGGCCATGCCGGCACCTCCGTCGCTCGTGGCGCTGCCGCCAATGCCGAGAATGATTTTACGGGCGCCCTGGTTGAGGGCAGCCAGGATTAATTGTCCGGTACCGTACGTGGTGGCAAGTAGCGGGTTCAGCGCCGCGGCAGGAACGAGCGTGATGCCACTTGCCGCCGACATTTCAATCACCGCGGTTTTGCCGTCGCCCAATATGCCGTACGTCGCCTGGACTGAATCACCGAGGGGACCGGTGACCACAGCGGTAAACAGCTTGCCGTTTGTGGCATCAACCAGTGACGCTGTGGTGCCCTCGCCGCCGTCAGCCATGGGGACGAGTGCGTAGTCGGCGTCCGGGAAGATGCGGCGCAGGCCGCGGTGGATGCAGTTTGCGGCCTCCTTGGCGGTTAAACTACCCTTGAAAGAATCTGGTGCGATGACGAATTTCACAATCAAGCCTCCTGATGCGCGTGCGACAATCAACACGTTTATGATAGCACGGGCGCGGGACGGATAGGCGTTGCGGCCCGTTTGTGCTAAAATTCGGGTAATTAACGATAGACGGAGACGAGTGCAGGATGCGAAATAAAATTAGATTCACCGTCATTGCGGCCATGATTGCGGTAATGATGCTGCCAACGTTTGCCGTGTCGGCGCGGGCCGGCGGGAGCCATATTGGCGGCTTTGGGGGCGGCCACATCGGCACGCATACCTTTGGCGGCGGGGGCACACGCTTTTACGGCGGCCGTCACTTTTTCTTCTTTCCATTTTTCGGCCGGCGCACCAGCATTATTTGGCTAATCATCATTGCGGTGGCCTTGATTGCGGCGCTGTACAACTGGCTCCAGAAAAAACGGGTTGAACGGGCACAGCCGCACGACACGGTGCCAATGACGGCAGAATTAGCCGACGAGTTCAGCAAGCTTTTTCTGCGCGTGGAAGACGATTGGTCCCGCAACGACCAGGACGATTTGGCCCGCGTGTTTGACCCGGGGTACATGCGCCAGCAGCGGATTTTGCTCAACAGTTACGCCCGCAAAAATTCGTACAACCGGCTGACGGATGTCGCCGTTGTGAACATGGAAGAGGAGCTGACCGGCGATCCAAGCCGCGTGCACGTGGCGGTCACCGCCCAGATGCGGGATTTCTTTGAGTACACCGACAAAGACGAGCGCTACAACGCCAAGTTAAGGGACGACGCCGAGATTCAGCGCTTCACCGAGGTGTGGGAAATGCACCGGGATGAGGCGGGGAACTTAATCGTCGACACCATCAGGCAGGTATAGCTATAAGGGGCAGGTTGATTGCGGCGCGCAATGAGCCTGCCCCATTTTTGTGCATCAAGGCAGATTGCCCGAAAGTAAACAATCAGCCCGTGGCAAGCCATACAATTCTGCGGTTGATTATCCTGTTTTCGTATGGCATCATAAAAAGTAAGTAAGGCACTAACAAAAAGTGCATTGATTGAACATACGACGCCGCGTCATCTGGATTCGGGCAGGACGCGGAAGCCAAGGGGAGAACAACATGTCTAAGAATAAATGGTTTAAGCTGGCTGGCCTCGGGACCGTCACGTTACTTAGTGCGGTGGTGCTGGCAGCTTGCGGTAGTAACAAGAGCAGCGATAAGGGTGCAAACAAGCAGGAACTGAATTTACCGGCAGCGGCGCAGCTAGATACGATTGATATTTCCAAATCCACGGGTTACGGCCAGACTGGGAATATTTTCGAAAGCTTCTTCCGCCTCGGCAAGAACGGGAAAGCAGAACCTGGCCTCGCCAGCAAGACTGATGTCAGTGCGGACGGGAAGACCTACACGTTTACGATTCGCGATGATGCGAAGTGGAGCAACGGCGACCCGATTACCGCCCAGGATTTCGTCTATTCCTGGCAGCGCACGGTAACGCCTAAGACCGCTTCACCGTACGCGTACCTGTTTGCGGGGATTAAGAATGCCACAGACATCGTGAACGGCAAAAAGTCTCCATCCACGCTGGGCATCAAGGCAACCGATAAGCACACCGTTGTGGTCAGCCTGGACCAGCCAATCGCCTACTTCAAGGTGCTGATGGCTTACCCACTGTTTGGCCCGCAGAATCAGAAGGTCGTCGACAAGTACGGCTCCAAGTACGGCACGAACGCCAAGTACACCGTCTACTCCGGACCATTCAAGATGAGCAAGTGGAACGGGACGGCCAACACCTGGACCTTTACCAAGAACAATGACTACTGGGACAAAAAGGCGGTCAAGCTGGACAAAATCAAGTACCAAGTTGTCAGTGACAGCACCACCGGCCTTGATTTGTACCAGACCGGCAAGCTCGACATGGCCCAGCTGGACGCGACGCAGGTGGCCAACTACGCCAACCAGAGCGACTACAAGACCTACGCATACTCGTACGTGAGCTACCTGGCCTACAACTTCCGGGATAAGAACAGCAACCTCGCCAAGCTATTCGGCAACAAGGACTTCCGTCAGGGCGTTTCGGCTGCACTTGACCGCAAAACGCTGGCCAAGAAGGTGGTCGGCGTGAACACGATTATCCCAACCGGGTTTGTTTCCACTGACCTAGCGGCGAACCCGACGACCGGCAAGGATTTCTCCGTTGACCAAAAAGTGAAGGGCGCCAACACCTACAACAAGAAGCTGGTGGCCAAGAAGTGGGCCGCAGCGAAGAAGGCAACTGGCGTAACGAGTGCCAAGATGACGCTACTGGCGGGTTCGGATAACGGATCAGATCCAGCCACCAAGGAAGTTGTTCAGTACCTGAAGGCCCAGATTGAAAACCTCATGCCGGGGCTGAAGGTTAGCGTCAAGATTGTGCCAAGTAAATCAGCGCAGGATCTGCAAAATGAAGGTGACTTTGACCTGGCCCTGTCTGGCTGGGGTGCCGACTTCAACGACCCAATCTCCTTCCTGCAGGTAATGACCAAGGACTCATCGTACAACAAGGGCAAGTACAACTCCGCCCAGTACAACGAGCTCGTGACTAAGGCTAGCACCACGGATGCCAACGACCCGGCAAAGCGCTGGGGAGACATGGTTGCCGCAAGCAAGCTGCTCACAAACGACCAGGCAATCACCCCGCTGTACCAGAGCGTTTACTCCTGGCTGCAAAAGCCTAGCGTCAAGGGCCTCGTGCACAACACGGCGGGAACCCAGTGGAGCTACAAGGACGCTTACATCAAGTAACATCTATTTAGAAGCAAATTAATCTGTGAAGGCAAGCGCAATGGCGTGTGGTTTTCCGGCAACCATGGAGCACCCTCTGCCCGAATGTGAATTCGGGGGAGGGTGTTTTGTTGTGGATTAGGTTGGTCGTGAGTGGTTACCTTGATTAGGAAATCTACCTTTGTGTTGCAACATATTGTTTCGCTATTTAATTTTTTTGGCAATGTAAATCGGCCGATTCTTAACTTCCAAGAAGATGCGCCCGATGTAACGACCTAGAACACCAATTGCTAGTAGCTGGAGACCGCCAATCATCAGAAAGATGGAAACCATTGATGGCCACCCAGAAGTTGGATCACCATAAATTAAGGCACGGATGACAATGAATACTAAGGCAAGTAAAGAACCAACGAAACTTGCAAATCCTACCCAAGACACGAACTCAAGCGGTACATCGGAAAAGTCTACGATGCCGTCAATTGAGTAGTGCAACAAGTTACTAAAGCTCCAACTGGTTTTACCATATTTTCGCTCGACATTAGTGTATGGTAGATATTTCGCGTTGAATCCAACCCATCCGAAAATCCCCTTACTAAAACGGGTGTTCTCAGTCATTGAAAGAATCGATTGAACGACTTGTTTGGTCATGATGCGAAAATCACGAGCACCTGGGATGATGGGTGTTTCGCTAATTTTATTGATTATTTTGTAGAACATATTCGAGAAGAATGAACGGATTTTTGTTTCACCCTTCCGGTCAACTCGGGCGGCACCAACCATGTCGTAACCGTCTTCAATGTTCTTTAGCATTTCAGGTAACATTGAAGGCGGATCCTGTAGGTCTGCATCCATGACGGCATACAAGTCTGCATCTGCATTTACTAGGCCGGCATACATGGCTGCCTCTTTGCCGAATGAGCGAGATAAATCAATGTAATGAATATCAGAATACTTGGATTGCAGATTTTCTACTTCGATGAGTGTTCTGTCAACTGAGCCATCATTAATAAACCACACAATTAAGCTGTAGTTTGGAAGACCGGCAAAAATGGTTTGCAACTCGCTATATATTAGTGGTACGTTTTTTTCTTCGTTATGGCATGGGATAATGATTGCGACTCTTTTCATTAGTGACTGCCTCTCTGTGATTGTTATTATGCTTACATGCTGAGCTTACCCTGAACGTACTGGTATTACAAGCAATCTCAATAGCCTGACGAACTATGTTTGTGCAATTGACGTTATTCATAATGTTACTGCACGACTGAGCTATTATAGATTGATACCAGTTAAATATGGTGATGTACTGACATGAACTATAGTAACGCGTAGTTAACATTTATCAAAATTACGTCGCACTAAGCAACGCAATTTTGAAACATCACTAGTAAAAGCATATTATATACTCAAGGTAGTAACTGTCCAAATTCATTCGCAGGTAGGTGCCCTATGAAACAGATTGCCTTAATCGGCTTTAACATCTTCGGAACTGGCGGAACCAGTCAGAGCAACATCAATTTAATTGAAGAATTTACTGAGGCTGAGTATGCTGTTTCCTTTTACAACTTCATTCCGTTTGCTGAACGTGATGTGCGCCATCTAAAAAAAGAGATTCGGTCTGCAATGAACGTCGATTTTTTCCAGTTCAATCATTTAGATCGGATTGGCAATCCCGACTATATTTTCATTACAAGGGAAGATTTCTTCTGCTTAGCTCCCTATCTGCGGCATGTAAGTAATGCAAAGATTATCGGTGAGATTCACGCACCGCTACCGATGGTCAACGAATCAGTGATGAAGCAATATTTACCATACATGTCATTCGTTCGCGTTGCTACGAAGTCGATTCAAGCTCAAATTGAACTGCACTATGATTATCACCGTGTTTTTGCGCAAACAGTTAGCTTAAAGCATGTCCGTGTAAGTAAACACGAGCACGAGACATCGTTGATTGAAAGGAACGGGAATGTTAATTTTGCTGTTCGTGCTCGTTTTGATGATGTTAAGGACATCACGTATGCGATTAATCTGATGGATTATCTGGTTAACAATCTTGGTCACCACAACTTTCGTTTATACATCACTGGAAGCGGCGCAGAAGGTAATAGCTACCATGAACTGATTCAAAAGTACAGTTTAAATCGTAACATAATCATTAACGGTAAAACACCAAGTGTACATGCGTATCTATCAACCTCAAGAATGGAAACATTTGGTTACTCCATCATCGAAGAATTCAGCACAGGGCATCCAGTTATTCTGTATCCTGGGGATGATGGAGTGCTGAAAGAGAACTTTGGACGGTTCAAAGATTGCGTATGGATTGTGAAGAATGTGAAGGACGATGCTGAGACTGTTCTTCAATTCGTTAAAAAGCAGCATAATGAGTCGGATTATCTGTTCAATTTAAATTTAATTCGCCAATTAAAAAATAACTACGTTGAGCAATTCGAAGCAAATACGTCTGGAGATGATTTGGCCAGTCGTGAGCAGAGCGATAACGTTTCTTTAAGGAACACACTGCGCACTGTTCGTAAAGGAATGCAATTGGATAAAATGTACTACTTACGACATGCTTATTATGCAGCGAAGAGAATACCACTTGTTGGTGCTTTACTCAGTCAGTCAGGATTTCGTCAGCTGGGAATTAATATCGTTAGTGCTCTACGCGGGAAGAAACGTAAATGACTTGTTAGTACTAGCAATTCGACGCAGCAGGCAAACTAATTTGCTATGTTAGGTTATCAGTTGCTGGCGTGATATAATATCAAGGTATATCGAGTTGCTCAATATCAAGTTTATGAGTGACAATCAGGAGGATATTTAATTTATGAAGCGTGTAATTACTTACGGAACATTTGACCTGTTGCACTACGGTCACATTGAATTACTCAAGCGTGCAAAGGCACTTGGCGACTACCTAGTGGTTGCACTTTCCACAGACGAGTTCAACTGGGAGAGCAAGCAGAAGAAGGCCTACTTCCCATACGAAAAACGTAAGGCATTGCTTGAAGCAATTCGTTACGTTGATTTGGTTATCCCCGAAAAAGCATGGGACCAAAAAGTGAACGACATCAAGTTGTATCAAATTGACACGTTTGTAATGGGTGACGACTGGAAGGGTCAGTTTGACTTTGTAGCTGATGAAACTGATGCCGACGTAATCTACTTGCCACGTACTCCTGAAATTTCGACAACGAAAATCAAGAAGGATCTTAAGTTCTAATTCAGTATGGATAATACATGACGGTGGCTACGAACTCGAGAGAGGGTGTAGCCATTGTTGTTATATAGAATGTTTTGGTGGAGGATAGCCAGAGATGTTAAGTAAGGTTAAGCGCGTACTGCAATTAGCACGTAAAGTTCCGCAAATACACTACGTTTCGTGTTATCGCGATGAATATGTTAAGCATACAGTACGTAAGGACACGGTGTTAATTGAATCTACACACGGTGATGCCTTTTACGGTCACATGTACTATTTAACTCGCGATATGCACACACAGTACCCAAATCTGAAGATTAACCTCGCAATGCGCCCAGAACGAATTAAAAGTACAGAGTCACAATTGGAACAGATGGGTTTATCTGATGTACACGTGATTCCATATCTTGGTAAAGAATACTGCATTCTTCTGGCCTCCGCCGAATATTTGTTTAATGATACATCGTTTTATGGTTTCTTCATCAAGCAGCCGTTTCAACATTACGTGAACATCTGGCATGGCACTCCGCTTAAGTGTTTGGGCAAGGACGACGGCGATGTCCGTAACATGGGAAATGTACAGAAGAACTTCTACACCGCGGACAAGCTGATTGTTACGAACGACTACACACGGCAGGCGATGATTCAGTCATTTAATCTTGAAGGTGTGATGCGGGGGAAGGTTGTCGTTGCACCAAGTCCACGTAACAGTGTGTTGCATAATCAAGATGTGCGCATGCATGTTCGGCAGCGATACGGCATCGGTGATCGAGAAGCCTTAGTATACATGCCAACTTGGCGCGGTGGTGTGTCTGCAGTTGATAATAAGTCTGGCGAAATCACGCACCAGCTACAGTCGATGGATAAACGGCTGAATGATAACCAGATTCTTTACGTCAAGCTTCACCCATTTCAAGCAAAGTTGGAGCAGATAGACTTTACACCTTACAAGCATATTCAGCAATTTCCTGATGACGTGGAAAGTTATGAATTTCTGACAGGAACAGATGGTTTGATTACTGATTATTCATCAATCATGTACGATTACATGAACACTGGTAAGCCAGTAGTTTTGTACGTCTACGATAAGGATGAATACTACGCAGAGCGCGGCTGTTACGAAGATATCGACGACTATCCATTTCCTAAGTTCCATTCGCTGGAGGGACTTGGCGATTGGATTGAAAATGGTTCACGCGATGCAACCTATGGTGCTGAATTCAGCAGTCGTTTTATTGGTGCGGACAACATTAACGGGAGCCAGCAAGTCACCCAGTATGCAATCGAGAGTACCAAGGACTTTGGTGACGTTCAAATTGATGAGTACATTCCATATAATGGCAAAGAAACTGTTGTTATCATGACCGGTAAAATGGTGATGAATGGGATTACCAGTGCTCTGATTAACACGTTGGATACTGTTGATGTCACGAAGCGCAACTATGTCGTTTACGTGAAGCGCAACATGGTGGACGAAATCACCAAGGAACGGCTATTAGCATTGCCCGCAGGAGTTCAGTTCTACACCTCTGCAGCATTAACCGCCAATAATTTGTTCGAAAGAGTTGCGGGGGTGCTTTACCGCAAGTTCGAAAAAATTGGTGCAATGTTTGAACGAACTGCGGATGCCTCTTATGCCCGTGAGTTTGAACGATTATTTGGGGCATTGAAGCCTAGTTCACTGATTCACTACACGGGTTATGAGCGAGCCTTTGCTGAGATGATTTGTGCAATTCGCGATAAAGATGTTAAAACTTCGATTTATATGCATAACGATATGGTGGTTGAACATGCGAAGAAAGCCAGCAAGTTGAACTGGCGAATTCTGACTCGCGCGTACCATTATGCTGATAACGTGGTTTTCGTTAGCACAGCCCAGAAAGACACGTTCCTGAAGACTTTCCCTGAGATTGCTGATTCAGCTAAAGTTGTGGACAACTTTATTGGTAGTAAACAAGTACGGCAGAAGTCTGAAGTTCCGGTGGCTGACACACTCATTGATGTACCAATTGTTAATAACAACGGTGAAGAGATTGAAGCTGGCGAGCTTGGTCGAGTTAAGCAGCAACTAATAAATGACCTCGGCAATCCTAAATTAAAGATATTTATCAATATTGGTCGCTTAGCCGCACAGAAGAGCCAAGACCGACTGATTGCTGGATTCATTCCAGTTCATGAACAGTATCCAGATACCCGTTTAGTAATTGTCGGTTCGTACGGCGATAAGCAGAAGCAAATTGTTGATGCAATTGCGCAGTCTGGTTGTGCAGACAGCATCTGTTTGATTGGTGGGATGCCAAACCCGTACGCATTACTCGCCCAGACAGACGCATTTGTGTTTACTTCGTTATATGAAGGCTTAGGTCTGGTTGTCTTTGAAGCTCTCGCGGTAGGTACTGATGTCATCACGGTCAATATTCCGGAAACAGTGGCCATGCTTGATGAAGGTAACGCAAAGGTTGTGCCCAATAGTCAGAAGGGTATTACCACAGGCTGGTTAGAGTACATGCGTAATGGTTACGCTAAGACCGACTTTGATTTTCAGAAATGGGATGAAAAATCCAAGACGGAGTTCGACGAATTGTTCATTTAGAATTCCTTAACTTTGCGCTTACGTTAAAAAGCATGTCCTGAAAAGACTTTGATTTCGAAAATAGGTATAATACAGAAGGCCTATGTTTTTGGCAACGGAAGGAGCTACAACAACCTTGGAAAAGAAGCTCAAAATTCGTGCTCGCTTTTTGACTAAAGAGTACGACATGATGAAAACTAAGAGCGATATGCTCAAAACTCTAATTCCATTTGGCAACACGAATATAAAACAGTTTTGGGCGCTGAAGGGCGTCAGTTTTGATGTGTATGAAGGCGATAGTGTCGGGATTGTTGGACTCAATGGTGGTGGTAAATCAACACTGCTGAACATTGTGTCTCAGATCATTCCACCAACTTCGGGTGAGCTTGAAGTTAACGGGAATACCAACATCATCTCAGTCGGCGCGGGGCTTAATGGTAACCTGACTGGTCGTGAGAACATCGTGATGAAGTGTGAAATGTTGGGTATGTCCAACGCGGACATTGATGCGAAGATGGAGGATATCATCAATTTTTCCGGTGACCAAGTCATTAAGAAAATTGATCAGCCAGTTAAGACCTATTCTAGTGGGATGAAGAGCCGTCTTGGCTTTAGTGTTCTGGTACATCAGGACCCAGACATTTTGATTATTGACGAAGCGCTTAGTGTTGGTGATGCGCCGTTCTTCCAAAAGGGTGTTGCCCGGATGAAGGCGTTTAAGGAACAGGGCAAAACTATTCTGTTTGTTAGTCACAGCATCAGTCAAGTTAAAGAACTTTGCGATAAAGTTATTTGGATTGACCACGGCCGTGTAGTTATGGAAGGCGACGCCGATGACGTTCTGCCTAAATTTGAAGAATTCCAGCTGACTTACAACAAGAAGTCTAAGGCGGAACGTGCAAAAATCACTCATGAATCTGGACGTGACTTCAGTCTCGATGAATTACGTGAAGAAAATCCTGGAGAACCAGAAGAGCTTTTCCAGAAGAAACTTTATGATCAGCCGTTCACGTGGTTCACAAAGGCTGTACTGAGTTTGTTAACCATAATCTTGGCATTCACGATTGGCGCGGATTTGAAGGCTGTTCCATTACGAACCGCGATTTTACATCCATTCTCAGTGTTTGCATTTCACTGGTTTATCTTGCTAGTCGTTATCCTTGTTTTCTTGATGACGTTTGGCATTGTTACGCGTAAAAGAAAAGAAAGGCATGTACTCGACTGATGAAGGAAGCATGGCTAGTATTACTAGAACAGTTTAAAAACCTTGGGATTATTAATCGACTTGCCAAGTACGATGAAAAATCAACGTTCCAAGCGCACATTTTAGGGATGGTTTGGCAGATTCTGGATCCATTAATTAATATTAGTATTTATTGGTTCGTCTTCGGAACAATCATGTATGCTAACCGATTAATGGATGGGTACAAGTACATTGTGTGGTTGCTTCCCGGATTCATCGCATGGCAGTTTATGCGTTCAGAAATTCTGGGTGCCAGTAAGAGCATGGTTAACCGGGTGCAGATGGTTAGCAAGATGCAGTTCCCTGTATCAACAATTCCAAGCATGACTCTGGCTAACCAGCTAATTAACTATTGGTGGATGCTGGGTATTAGCGTCATCATCATGTTTGCCTACCATGTACGTCCATCACTATATTGGTTGGAATTCTTCTATTACTTCATCTGTATGATTGCGTTTCTGTATGCAATGGGGCTCGTAACGTCAACGATTACTGTCATTGTACGTGACTTCCACACATTGCTGAACAGTGCCATGCAGTTGATGTTCTGGGTCAGTGGTACTATCTTTAACTTTGAGATTAATGATACAGTTAAGGTACACCCAATCATCATTCGGATTATTGAAATTAATCCGTTTTACTACATCATTGACGGTATGCGTGATGCCTTTCTGGGACGAGCGTGGTTCTTCCACGACGTTAAGGCAATGGTGATTTTCTGGACGATTGTGGCATTGCTATGGATACTTGGTAGTCACATTCATCTGAAGTTCCGTAGCCGTTTCATTGATTACATTTAGAGCTTATACGACACGCCGAGTTGCACGGCGTGTTGTGTTGTACATAGACTGTAGTGATTAGGGGTAAATATTGTGGATATTAAGGGTGTCGCAGCAAGTTATATCAGAAACGTAACGAACGTTCAGTTCTCACGACGGATGGATTACACACGTGCATACAACAAGTTCGATGTGAAGGACAATGTTCTCTTCTTCGAATCATTCTTTGGTTCCAATATGAGTGATAATCCACTTGCTTTGTTTAAGTATCTTTTCGAACGTGATACAAGTAAGAAGTATACGTACGTCTGGGCTTTACAGAAATTTGAAAACAACGGGTATTACGATTACTACTCTAAGTTCTCTAACGTGAAATTTGTTAAGCCACACACAGACGACTACTACCGTTACCTTTCTTCAAGTAAATACATCATCTGCAATGTCACATTGCCCAATTACTTCATTAAAAAAGAAAACCAGGTTTACCTGAACACATGGCATGGGACGCCACTCAAAACCTTGGGTAAAGAAATGGCTGGTGAAATCACGCAGAACTACAATGTTCAACGTAATTTCTTCCAGACTGACTACTTGTTGTCGCAAAACTCTTTCACCACCGATAAATTAGTATACTCGTACGATATTGATGGTATCTATCGAGGCAAGGTGCTTGAATCTGGTTACCCACGAATTGACCAGATTTTTGGCGGCTTTGATATGATCGTTCGAGATAAGGCCCTTAGTGTACTCAATATTGACGCAAGCAAGAAGACAATTCTTTATGCGCCAACGTGGCGTGGGGAGAATAACTCGGTCAATGATACGGTGTCTGATTTTATCGACAAGATTAAGGGTATCGCCAATCAAATTGACGCTACCAAGTATCAGATTTTAATCAAGGTTCATCCACAGATGGCACAGTACATGACTGATTTCGGAAGTGATGCTGTGAAGATTGTACCAACATGGGTGGATGCTTGTGAACTTCTGGGAAAAGTGGATGTTTTAATTACCGATTACAGCAGTATCTTCTTTGACTACTTGGTAACGAACAAGCCGATTATTTTCTACATGTACGATAAGGAAGAGTATCTCCAGAACCGTGGGGTTTATTTTGACTTCTCCAAACTTCCAGGTAGTATTTGTACTACTGAATCTGAAGTTGCTAACCAAATTATGAATTTTGACCAAATTATTCCAAATCATAAGGAAATCATCGACGACTTCGTACAGAAGTTTGTTAGCCACGATGATGGACACGTATCAAAAAGGGTTATTGACCGTCTATTTAATGGCCAACAGTCTGATGCCATTAAGGAAGAATCATTCAATAATGGGAAGCCAAACGTTGTGCTTTATAGTGGGGCGTTATTGAACAATGGAATTACTTCGTCAATTGTAAACCTATCTCACAGCTTCGATTACTCGAAGTACAACCTAATTATTGCAGATAAGAATGTCGCTAACGATGATTTCACGTTCAACGCTCGGCGGATTGATAAGCGTGCACACATTATTTACCGTGGTGGTGGGATGGACCTAACGTATGGCGAATGGATTACTTATCACCGTCTGTTTACCCATTCAATAGTTCAGAATGTCAACAAGCACCGAGTATTTGTAAAGCGTGAATGGCGGCGACTTCTTGGTGACACGCAGATAGATGTCGGTATTGAGTTCAGTGGTTATTCACCATTCTGGTCATATTTGATGGCATTCTCTGATGCACGCAAAAAAGTCATCTTCCAGCACAATGACATGAAGGCTGAAATTGAAAAAGTTGTACAAGGTAAAGCTGTCCATGAAAAGACGTTGTCTACCATCTTCAGTCTGTATCGTTACTTCACAAATATTGCTTGCGTTGGTAATTCAACACTTCAATTGAACAAGCAAAATTTGAAGCAATACACCGATGCTGATCAATTTAAATTTGTACCGAACCTTTTGAACAAGGATGCGCTATTTGCCCACCGCAAGCATGCCAAGCTCAAGCAAGTAGAATTGTTCGGTAACCAGTATTTGGTTGATACGGATAAGCCAGACTTTGGTCGTCTTGATATTAATGGCGTATCTGCAATGTCCAAAAATGGGATTAACTTCATCAATATCGGCCGTTTGTCTCCAGAAAAGGCACAGGATCGCTTGATTCGTGCATTTGCTAGGTTCATTAGGCAGGTTGAAGGTAACCACAAACTGTACATCGTTGGTTCCGGCTTGGATGAGCAGAATTTGAAGTCACTTGCACTTTCATTTGGCTTAGATGATTCTGTCGTATTTGTCGGTCAGACGCCACATGCAATGGAACTACTTGATGCTGCAGATTGTTTTGTGTTTTCGTCAACGCATGAAGGTCAGCCGATGACCTTGCTTGAATGTCTAGCATTGGGTAAGCCGATTGTTGCAACTGACATTCCGGGTAACCGCTCTGTGCTGGATGGAACAGATGCAACAATTGTTGATGATAGCGAACAGGGTGTACTTGACGGAATGATGGCATACGCCAACAATCAAGTTCAAGTATCTAATTTTAGTGTTGACACATACAACGAGAATGCTAAAAAGGTATTTGCTGAATTAATTGAGTAAACGCCGCGAAAATTATGGAGACGTAGTGTGATTAATAAAGTACTTAAAAATAAACGCCTAATGGAAATTTTTTGGTATGTTTTTTTTGGTGGATTAGCTACAGTCGTTAATTTTGCCTCATATTTTTTGGCAAAAGACGTACTTGGACAGGGCATGGCGATTTCGAATACTTTTTCGTGGATTATGTCTGTTCTATTTGCATTTGTGACCAACAAAATTTGGGTATTCCATTCGCACACTGAGGGCTTCATAGATGGAATTTTGGAATTTGGTAAGTTCGTTTTTTATCGATTGCTTTCATATTTCATTGATATGGGTTGCATGCTTTTGTTGATCGAGGCTATGGGTGTAGGTGATTTTTTGGCTAAGCTATTCACACAAATTGTAGTAGTTGTTGCCAACTATGTGTTCAGTAAGTTGTTCATTTTCAACAAATAATTACCTTTTGCTGGAGGAAATGGGAAGATGAAATCAAGATTAATTAACAACACAATGAAAAAAAAGCTTGGGTTGGGCAGTGTGCTGGCCATTATATCAATAGCGGCTTTAACATGCGTGTTTAACGGCGGACCGGTCAAAGCGGCAGATGGTACCGTTCATGTAGTTTCGTCAAATTCAAATCCAACAACGGTAACAAGCAACCAGGCTACAGTACTAAACAGCCATAGTGATCTAGAACCGGAGTCTAGCATTGCTTATGTTGCAAGTGATATACAGTTGACCACTCAGACAATCAAAACGACACCGCTTGATTCGAATAGTAAGGTGGATACCATTTTTTCTCCCGCAGGTTTAACACAATCCGAGTTTGCCTCTTGGCTTTCTAACGCCAAAAAGGTGGCCTTGTTGGATTTTAAAAAAACGGGACGAGTACAAAAAATAGTGATGGTCGATGCTACAGCAAAAACTATTACTATTGGAGCAACATCAATTCCTGAAGTGTCAGCAATTGATGTTGCTAGGTACCAGTCTTGGATGACACAGGCTGATTTTGACACTTTAGCTAAGTTAGGTGTGAAGGCGGTTGTTGTAAAAGTAACTGAATCAACTTCGTATAAGAATCCATATGCTGCTAGCCAAATTAGCATGGCTAAAAAGGCGGGCATGATGGTTTCAGTCTATCATTTTGCCCACTTTAATAACGCCAGTTCAGCCAAGGCTGAGGCTACATATACTGCAAACGTCATGGATAGTCTCGGGTTACCGAAGAGTACCCGTGTCTTTGCGGACATGGAATCACCTGACGCAATCAATCGGAGTAATGTTGTAAGTAATATGAACCAGTACTATTCCACGTTGAATTCTTTAGGGTATACAGTGAATGGACTGTACACTGGAGCTAAGTATAAGTATAGTACCAAGATGATTAATGCGGTTGGTGCGAAAAATACATGGATTGCAAGTTATCCCATTAACCCTTCTTCCTCAGATTTGCAACATACGGGGTATGGTGCATGGCAGTTCTCATGTACGGCTTTAATGCCTGGTTCGGGATCCAATTATATTGATGTTTCTCATGACTACAATGGATTACTAACAGATACAGATTACGATAAAGCGCACATTTTCAATAAATATGTCACCGTTACCCGTCGATTGGGCAGTACGTATTCTGATTTTAATTGGAATAAGCAGACTAATCTTTCAAATCTGTTCAACAGGACATTATTGGCTAAAAAGTATTTTCATAATCAAAACGGCGCAACGTACTACTCATTGTACGATAACGCTGGTAAATTTCAGGGGTATGTTAACGCCGGTTTTACTAAGGTAGCAGGCGGCCAACAAGGTGTACCACTCGCTGAAAATAAATATGTAACGGTTAATAGCAAGTCGGGGACGGTATGGGCTGGATTTAATCATACAAAGATGACCAGCGTGGCGTCGTATTATGAAAAAACATTTCAAGTCAAAGTTAAGTACAATCACTTTAGTGGCGCTGTTTACTATTCTCTTTATGATAATAGTGGTAAGTGGAAGGGGTATATTAATTCTTGCTATACTACAACGGCAGATGGAGAGCAGGGCACTCCGTTAGCTGAGAACAAATTCGTAACGGTGATGAGCAAGAAGGGTACAATCTGGGCAAACTTTTCACATAAAGTTATGGCGAACATGTCGGCATATTACCAAAAAACCTTTCAGGTTAAGGTTAAATATAATCATTTAAGTGGTGCTGTTTACTATTCTCTTTATGATAATAACGGTAAGTGGAAGGGCTATATTAACTCAGGTTATATCAAGACGGCAGATGGAGAGCAAGGCACACCGTTAGCTGAGAACAAATTCGTAACGGTGATGAGCAAGAAGGGTACAATCTGGGCAAACTTTTCACATAAAGTTAT
>NZ_RRYD01000008.1 GCF_004010095.1 Lacticaseibacillus hulanensis
GGCGAACATGTCGGTATATTACCAAAAAACCTTTCAAGTTAAGGTTAAATATAATCATTTAAGTGGTGCTGTTTACTATTCTCTTTATGATAATAATGGTAAGTGGAAGGGTTATATTAACTCAGGTTATACCAAGACGGCTAGGGGTGAGCAGGGCGTTCCACTTGCAGCTAACAAATATGTGGAAATCACAAGTAAATCAGGTACCGTTTGGGCGAACTTTTCACACAAGTCTATGGGAAGTATGTCAGCATACCACCACAAACGGTTCCATGTTCTTGTAAAGTATAATCATTTCACTGGAGCCGTGTATTATTCGCTTTATGATAGAGACAACGACTGGAAGGGCTATGTCAATTCCTGTTATACTTCAAATGTTTCAGGTTTTTAAAGCTGGTTAGCTAGATAAAATGATGCCCGGCATAATTCGGAGGAATTAGATGGCCAAGACTAAACGAAATTCTGCAATAGACATGCTTAAAGTTATTAGCATATATTTCATAATATTGCATCACTATGCGCTTTGGAGTGGCTGGCAATTCACTTCTGGATTTTCCCTAACAAAAACGGCAGCGCAGACTCTCTTGATGGGTGGAAAGCTAGGCGTTGACATTTTTGTCATGATTACAGGTTATTTTGTAATCAGATCAACCGCCAAGGTAAAGAGCCTTGTGACGATTTGGATTGAAACCACTTTAATATCTTTAACGGTATACTTTGTGATGGTCGGTTTTCATTTAGGCGGTGTAACTTTTTCGTTGCATGATTTTGTGCTTGATGCACTACCTATTTTGTTTGCAAGATATTGGTTTGTAACGGCGTATACCTTGCTGTACTTCAGCATTCCAATTCTCAATAACGTATTTCTACGGATTTCAAATGCGGCTAGATTACGAATGTTGACAGTCATGTTTGTATTGTTCTCGTTGGTTCCGTTACTTTTTTACGAAAAAGGAATGACGTTTAGCTTCCCAATCTGGTTTATGTTCTTGTATTTAGTGGGCGCGTATTTACGATTAAATGCGGATGATTTGAAAAAGATTTCTAAAATCAAGCTTTGGCTTTTACTAGGTCTGTTATCCGCAGTGTCAATTGCTGCAAATATTTTTCTTCAATGGGCTTTATCGACGGGTGGGAGATTAAAGCAAATCATCACATTTCTTGGGTGGAACGAAACGGTTTTTTACACACGAGATGCAAGTCCGCTGATGTTACTGATGGCAGTTGTCATAATGCTTTTGGTTATGCAGATGACATTGAGTCCTAAACCATTTGTACAATATCTAACTCGTGCAGCATTTGGGGTTTACCTGCTACAAAGCTCACCAGTATTTAGCACCAATTTTTTGTGGCCGACCGTTGTTAATGCAAAGAGGTTTACTTCGGGAGGTGTGATTATTGGGTATGGGTTGTTTGTTGCCGCAGTGATATACATTGTTGGATCGATACTCTACTCAGTGCTTTTTCCGATTCGACAATTAGTATTGAAAATAATTAACCAGCCAATCATCAAAGTTCAACAATGGTTTTCTAAAGTGAAGATTGACGATTGATTTTATTAATGAAAATAGGAGTAAAACAATGAAACTTGCTGTTCTGATTCCTTGTTACAACGAAGGCTTAACTATTGAAAAGGTAGTTACGGATTTCAAACGAGAACTACCTGATGCCTACATCTACGTTTATGACAACAATTCCTCAGATGATACTTCAGCACTTGCCAAAAAAGCGGGTGCGATTGTTCGTAAAGAACCTCGTCAGGGTAAGGGCTTTGTAGTACGTCAAATGTTTTTTGACATTGATGCAGATTACTACATCATGGTTGATGGTGATGATACTTACCCAGCTGAAGCGGTTCATAGTTTAGTTCAGCCCTTAATAGATGGTGAAGCGGACATGACTATTGGTGATCGTCTTTCAAATGGCACGTACGCTCAGGAGAATAAACGGGCATTTCACGGCTTTGGGAACGATTTGGTTCGCAACTCAATTAACTTTCTGTACAACGGACATGTTAACGATGTAATGACCGGATATCGCGGTTTTAATGCAGCTTTTGTAAAAAGTTTTCCAGTCATGAGTAATGGATTTCAGATTGAAACTGAGTTTACTATCCATGCATTGGACAAACGATTTAAGTTAGTTGAATTACCAATTGATTACCGTGATCGGCCAGAAGGCAGTTTTTCAAAGCTAAATACATTTTCTGATGGATTTAAAGTTTTGATGACCATTTTAAGGATGGTTCAGGAATCCAGACCAATACTTTTTTATGGAGTCCTAAGTTTGATTTTTGCAGTGCTTGGGGTAGGAATTGGTCTTCCCGTAATAGTTGAATTTGCAAAAACGCATTTTATCACAAAATTGCCATCTGCTGTTTTAGCAACCGGACTGATTATAATTGCGCTGTTACTCCTAATCACGGGAATTATTCTCAATGCAGCTACGAAGACTGACAAGAAGAATTACGAATTAAATCTATACCGAGTATTTTCAGAAATTAACAAAAATAAAAAGAACAATTAACGAAGGGCTGTGTTTTGTTTTGAATATTCCACGTGAAAAGTGGACCAGGATTAGCATAACGGCGTTAATCTTTGTTCTTGGGATAACATCGGGTTTTTCTTATTACCAATGGTCGTGGTCAATAACAGTGATTTTTTCTGTGATATCAGCAATGATTTTTGGCTTTATTTATAGACCGATAAATAAAAACGGTGTTAGCCTGTTCTTTAGCGCTTTCATTGGTTTGTTTTGGGTGTATAGCACATTTGCTTTTAACTTCCACAACACATTAGGATTTTTCGTTGGTGCGTTCAGCGCATGGATAATTTATACGCTGGTTTTCTCTTCAGTCATTAATTTTCTGTCTACGCTAAAATTCAATAATGTTGCAACCAAGAAACAGTTAAAGTGGTTTGTACCAAGTTGTTTTGCTTTACTGATTATTGTATGGGGATTTTATCTGGTATGTTTGTGGCCAGGTGTTCTCACTTATGATTCGTACACACAGTGGGGGGAAGTTAATGGGTATGTAACCATTTCTGAATGGCATCCACTTTTCCATACATTCTTACTGGGACTTTTTTCAAAAATCAGCTTATCTCCAGCTCCTTTTTTGATTTTTCAGATAGTTTTCAGCGCAATAGCAGTAACATATGTTCTGACCAAATTGGTTAATAGTGGGCTACCTTTTTGGATTGTAAACTGTATAGCAATTGGATATGCAATTTACCCAATGAATGGTATTCACATGAGTACTGTCTGGAAGGATGTACTTTACAGCGTAGTGCTGCTACTTATGTTCTATTTCACGGCAGAGATTGTTCGCTCAAAAGGTGAGTTTATTAAGAACTGGCGCGGCGTAATAACGTTTGCATTGGTTATGATGGGAACTGCTCTTTTAAGAAAAAATGGTTACTACGTTGTATTAATTGCAATAGCCTTTTTGATCATTACCCAGCATTCAAAAAAAATAATAACATCGAGCTTTATTGCGCTTGCTCTTGTATTCAGCTTTAATTTTGTTACCACGCATGTTTATCATGCTGCTAAGAGTCCCACAACGGAAGCTTTGGCGGTTCCTATGCAACAGATTGCTGCAACGTATCATTCGGGAGGTAATATTCCTGCTGAACAACGCAAATATTTTGATTCTATATTACCAGCTAGTCAATGGAAAAGTAGATACAACGAATATACAGTTGATCCGATTAAGTTTTCAGGATATTTTAAGGGTAACATTATTAACGATAATCCCAAAAAGTTTCTTACAAACTGGTTTAAATTGTTTATACACAATAAATATGGTTTCCTAAAAACTTATCTTAAGCAAACTGCGTTCTTGTTTAAGTTTACAACACCAAAAAATGAGCTGGTTAGCTTGATGGGTTATGGTCTGGAACCAAAATATGATTTCATTTACAACGACTATCAGAATAATCCCGCTGCAGCTACACAAAAACTGCATGTGATGTATGAAACCTATAAACGTACTCAAATTGCTGGAAATCAAAAAGTCATCAGTTTTAACACATACAAATCACGAGTATTACGGGGTAACAAGGTTGTTAGATATGATTCACTGTTCCCCGCTGGTAAACGTCTATTACAACATCTGTTCTGGATAATGCAGTACAAGGTACAAAAGTATCTTGCTAGTGGTGCTATCGGGCTACTCGTCACAGTTTTGGCTATGTGTGTTGCATTCATTAAACTGAGATTCTGGGAAACTGTTGGTGTATTTCTAGTGCCTGCGCTTAATTTTCTTAGTTTAATAGTAGCTGCACCTGCACCTAGTTATCGTTATGTTTACAGTCTGTGTTTTTCTGCCATACTTATTTTGTTTTATGTGTTGGTATGTAAACCGCAGAATGAGAGTAAACAACTTTTTTAGAATGGAAATATCTCCTAATGATTTCACCTGATCATTAGGAGATTTTGTCTTTGGAGGAGATCTATACATTGTTTAATGATTTTGCGTTAAGAAATTCAGTTTCATTAACAATTATTACTTTTGTTTTGGGTGTCGCTACTGGAGAACTATATTATGATTACTCTATTCTTGAGAGCGTTATTTTAGGAACTGTTTGGGGATTAATATATTACGCATCGGCAGTATATGGCGTTAAATCTATCAAGACAATCGTGTGTGGGGTGCTGCTTAGCTTTTTTTGGACGACGAATTGTCAACTCAAGTGCAACTTTTTACCCAGGTAAACTTCTGATGGCGTCTTCCAGCCTAGGACCTTGCGTG
>NZ_RRYD01000009.1 GCF_004010095.1 Lacticaseibacillus hulanensis
TTTGGGGCTTCAACCGGCCGCACGGAAAATCCCAGCCGCACGGAACGCGCACCGGCCCCGCCCAGGCGCGGCCCCTACCCACCAAGACAAAATGAGGGCGAGACCTTCGTCCCGCCCTCACTAATTATTTATTCGCCGTCTTCTTCACGTGCACGTTCCACGTCTTCTTCACGGTCGAGACGTTCAGCATCGCGTTCGAGCAACTTGGATGCTGGGTCAATGATGACGTCGCCGGCTGCTACTTCTTCAAGCGCCTGGCCAACAGTCCGTGGCGACTTGTATTCTGACAGGGTGCGAATTTCACCGGCCTCGAGCTGGTGTGCCCGCTTAGCTGCAAGCACAGCAAGTGAGTAACGGGATGGCACGTGTGCCAGCAGCTTATCGATAGATGGGTAAACAATCATAGTCGCATTCTCCTTTTAACGGGGCAATCGCCCCAAACAAATCATACTCTGTTATTATAACGCAGAACTTAGGACCAGCGCACACTTAGTTAGCGTGCGTCAGCATCTCTGTGTAGTGGTCGAGCACCCGCTGAACGCGAAGGTGTTCGCTCTTGATGATGGATTCGATGCGTTCGACGGCCAAATCAACCTTATCGTTGACCACCGCGTAATCGTAATTGGACATCATCTTTAATTCACCCACAGCCTTTTGGACGCGCTTTTCAATCGTGGCACTGTCGTCAGTACCCCGGCCTTCCAAGCGGTGCTTCAGTTCGCCCAAATCTGGGGGAGTGAGAAAAATGAAGGCGGCATCTGGGCACTTGGCCCGGACCTGCATCGCACCATTCACTTCGATTTCGAGTAGGACATCGCGTCCCTGATCGAGTGTTTCGTTAACGTACCGCAGTGGCGTGCCGTAGTAGTTACCCACGTACTGCGCGTATTCCAACATCTGCCCGTCAGCGATTTCTTGTTCAAACTGCTCCTTGGTGCGGAAGTAGTAATCAACCCCGTCAACTTCACCTGGCCGCATTTTGCGGGTCGTCATTGAAACGGAATATTTGAAGTCGCGGAATCCAGACTGCATCATTGCCTGGCGTACGGTTCCTTTACCGACGCCTGATGGTCCGGACAGAACGATTAGCATTCCCCGTTCTGGCATTTTTAGTCCTCCCAATCTGTCTACGTATCCGTCCATTTTGCGCCAATTTGGCCCTAAACGCAAGTATTTAACGTATTTACCAGTAAAATAAGGCCGCTGGTTTTCAAATAATGGTCCACGATATTGACGGTGATTCAGAAAGTCACTGATTGCGACCAGAGTTGCTTGCCGTCCCTCCCCCAGTTGATTTATTCACACAAAAAATAGCGAACATTTTTTCGCCTTTGGGGTTGCATTTTAGAACGCCTGTTCGTATACTGTATTTATCAAACAGATGTTCGGAGGAAAACAATCATGGATATGCAGCGCAGCACTTTGTCACGAGTTGAAGCAACCATTCGCTCCTCATACAGACAGTTATTCGCCATCGATGAACCGGAAATAACCATGCCCCAATCCCAGATTGAGCTGTTTGCCAAGCAGGCTCTGCGCAAACACATGATTGTTGCTGTCACCCTCAATAATCAGCCGGTCTCCATCATCGGCCACTTCAGCCATACCCTCAGCGAAGGAACCCTGCTGCTGCGGGATCAAAACGGGAAGGTCGACCACATCGTTCCCCTTGCTTCATGCACCTTCATCCAGCGGCTCGCCTAGTTCCCCGCGCCGCCGGTATCAGCACAGTTCATTAAAAGTCCCCGATGTCACAGCTCTTGCTGCAACATCGGGGATTTTTTTACTACTTATGAACAAGTTTAGCGCGGGTCTGATCCGCCATCCTGAGCAATTCCTGTGCGTGCTGCCGCGTCAGGTCGGTGATCTCTTCACCCGCAAGCATGCGGGCCAGTTCGTCAACCCGCGCAGTTTCAGACAGTGGCGTCACCGTGCTCTGGGTGCGGCCGTTCACAACGCGCTTGCCAATCTTGTACTCATGGTTCGCCATCGCCGCCACTTGCGGCAGGTGCGTGATGCACAATACCTGTGACTGGGCCGCGATGGTCACAATCTTGTTGGCAATTGCTTGCGCCACGCGCCCAGACACACCCGTATCTACTTCATCGAAAATAATACTGGTGACCCCGTCAGATTCGGCGAAAATCGTCTTCAGCGCCAGCATGATTCGGGACAATTCCCCACCACTTGCAATCTTGGCCAGTGGCTGTGAGCGTTCACCTGGGTTGGGCTGAATGTAGAACTCGATGCTGTCGTGGCCGAATGCAGAATACTCATCCTCGGGCATTGGGGCAAAGTGGACGGTGAACACGGTCTTGGCCATGTACAGGGCCTTGAGCTGCTCGTGAACCGCCGCCTCCAGCTTTTCCGCCGCCTTGTGCCGCGCCGCCGTGAGCTGAGCGCCCAAATCGACGACCTGCCCCCGCAGCGCTTCAACCTGCTCTTCAAGCCCAGTTGCGTCGGCTTCCGTGGCTTCCATGCTGGCAAGTTCCTTCTGGGCACTCTTACCGTACGCGATGACGTCCTCAATCGTGTCACCGTACTTGCGGCGCAGTTGCTGCAGGGTATCGAGCTGCTCTTCGACTTCTTGCAGGCGGCCCTCGTCCCACTCAAGACCATCAATCTGGCGGGAAATATCATTCTGGGCATCCTGCAACGTGTAGTAGGCGCTGGCGATGTTCTCCGCGATTTCCGCGTACGCCGGATCCAAGTTGCCGATATCGGCCATCGTTGACTGAGCCGTGCCCACCGCGTCGAGTGGGTTGAACTCATCGCCGCTTAACGCACCGTAAGCCTCGGCCAGACTGTCCTGAATTCGCTGGAAGTTGGCTAAACGTTCATGTTCAACTTCCAATTCATCCTCAATCGTTGGCGTTAAGTTGGCCGCACTGATTTCGTCAACCTGAAACCGCAGCATGTCCAGCCGCTGCGCCCATTCCTGCTCATTAGCGTTCTTCTTGCGCAGCGCCGCGGCCCGTTTCTGGAACGTGGCAAAGACCTGGGTGTACTGGCTCAGCAAGTTTTGCACGCCGGCACCACCGAATTGGTCCAGTAAGTGCACGTGACTTTCTGGCTTGGTTAACTCCTGGTGCTCATTTTGGCCGTGAATATCCACCAGGGTTTCCCCAATTGCCCGCAGCGTGCTCGTGTTGACGAGCTGGCCGTTCACACGGCAAACGTTGCGGCCACTGGCGTACAGGTCCCGTTCCAGCAGGACCTGCCCACCATCGAGTTCCAGGTCGTACTTGGCCAGTTCTGCCTTGGTGTGATCGTTATCCGCCGCGAAGAACATCCCCTGCAGCGTCGCCTTCTTGGCCCCGGTCCGGATGAACTCGCTGGAACCACGGGCACCCGCAAGCAGCGATACGGCATCGATGATGATTGACTTCCCGGCCCCAGTTTCCCCGGTTAGTGCAGTCATCCCCCGCTCAAAACTCAAATCGAGTGATTCAATGATAGCAAAATCATGAATGACTAATTCCTGTAGCAAGGTCAGCCCTCCTGTCAGATTGTCTAATCAAGCACCATGCGCAATTCAGCCGCTAATTCCTGGGCCGCACTGGCGGACCGGGCAATAACCAGAATGCTGGCATCGGTGGGAATGGTGGCAAAAATGCGGTCATCGTTGTGTGAGGCAATCAAGCTCGCAACGGCCGGCCCGCTCCCGGGAGTGAGTTCAAGGTTAACGAAGTAGTCCTGCACCTCAACGTTGCGGAGTGCGGAGACAATCACGCGGTCACCCTTCCCCGCGGTTTCGGTGCGGGCGATGGGCATGCTGTAACGGTAGCGGCCAGCTTCAATCGGCACTTTAACGAGCGCCATGTCCTTGATGTCCCGCGACACGGTGGCCTGAGTCACCGCAACACCGGCATCGAGAAGGAGCTTAACCAATTGATCTTGGGTTTCCACCACGTTGGTAGTCAGAATTGAGCGAATAATTTCTTGGCGCGTTTGCTTTGGCATAAAACTTACCTCCCAGTGCTTGGACACTCCCATTTCTGAACCGACCAAAGTCAGGCCAGAAGTGGGGCCAAGCACAGTTATTATCTATGCATAAGAATAACAGATTAGCGCATAATATGCATGTATATTATGCGTGGCCACTCGTCAATTGGTTGCCAAGATGACTTGGGTAAAGTCGCATTTAATCAAGCGTCCCGTGCGCGGCGTCCAGCACCGCATCGATGTCCACTTCCTTGGCGATTGCCCCTTCTGGCGTGTTCTGGAGCCAAATCAGGAACTCAATGTTCCCTTCGCCCCCCTTGATTGGGGAGAAATCCAGCCCGCGGACAGTGTAGCCCGTTTCGACGGCAAAATTGACGATGGTCTCCAGCACTTCGCGGTGCACCTCTTCATCCTTCACAATCCCGTGCTTACCAACCTTGTCGGGCCCCGCCTCGAATTGCGGCTTGATCAGGGCCACGGCGTAACCGTCCTGCTTCAGAATCGGACGCAGTGGTGGCAAAATCAGCTTGAGGGAGATGAAGGAAACATCGGTCACGGCGAACTCAACCTGGCCAAAGGTGAAGTCTTCCGGCTTGGCGTAGCGGAAGTTGGTCTGTTCCATCACGTGGACGCGCTCGTCACTGCGCAGTTTCCAGACCAGTTGGTTCGTCCCAACGTCGAGCGCATAAACCTGCTTGGCCCCGTTTTGGAGGCAAACATCGGTGAAGCCGCCAGTGCTGGAGCCAATGTCCAGCACCGTTTCGCCGCTCACGTCGATCCCGAAGCTAGTGAGCGCCTTGGCCAACTTGAGGCCCCCGCGGCTCACGTAAGGCAGTTTCTTCCCCTTAACGTGCAATTCACTATCCGCGGCGATTTTCACGCCCGGCTTATCCAGGCGCTCGTTATTCTGGTCGTACACTTCACCGGCCATAATTGCCCGTTTTGCTTGTTCACGGGATTCAAACAGTCCCTGGCCAACCGCCAGTACATCTACTCGTTCTTTCACAAGAATTCCTTTCTTACGCGAGGTAATCCGCAATCGCCGCAAGCACGCTCGTGTCCGCATCCAGTTTGGTCAGGGCTGACCGTGCTTGCTCGTATTGCGCCCTTAATTGCTGCCGTGCACCGGTCAGTCCGTACAACGTTACGTACGTCGTCTTGGCGTTCGCCGCGTCCTGGCTGTTGCTCTTGCCCAGTTGCGCGGCGGTCTCGGTCACGTCCTCAATGTCGTCCTTAATCTGGAAACCCAGCCCAAACGCGGCGGCAAAGGCATCAAGTTGCACCCGGTCCGCCTGGTCAACGCCCGCCACAGCGGCACCCATGGCCACCGCCGCCCGCAGCAGCGCTCCCGTCTTGTGCCGGTGCAACGCACTTAGCGCTGCAGCGTCCAGATCCCGGTGGCTGCCCTCCATGTCCATCATCTGGCCAGCAACCATCCCGGGCGAACCAGCGGCAGTCGCCAGCTCATTCACGAGTGCAAGTCGCGTGGCAGCGGGCAGACTACCCGAACTGGCCAGCCGAAATGCATCGGTTAGGAGCGCATCCCCGGCCAATATCGCCGTGGCTTCGTCGAACTGTACGTGACTGGTTGCCCGGCCGCGGCGCAAATCGGCATTGTCCATTGCGGGCAAGTCATCGTGAATGAGCGAGTACGTGTGGACAAACTCGATTGCGGCGGCTGCGGGATAGGCGGCAACCACCGGCGCGCCAAACGCCGCCGCGGTGGCCAGCACCAGCAGCGGCCGCAAGCGTTTGCCCCCCGCATCAAGTGAGTACGCCATCGCGTTTGCAAGGCGGGCATCGTGGCTGGCGCGCAGCTCTGCGTCCATGTAACGCGTCAGCGCCGGCAAGTTTGCCTGCGCAAAGTTACTTAGCGTCTGCGTTTGGGTCAAATGTCTTCAGCTCCCCGTCTTCAGTCATCACCTTGGCAACGGCTGCTTCAGCTTCCTTCAAGGTCTTGTCGAGTTCCTTGGCCAAACTGACACCGGCCTGGAACTGACTCATTGCCTGTTCCAGCGGCACGTCACCCTTTTCGAGCTGATTGACGATGTCTTCCAGCTGCTGCAAGTTCTCTTCAAAAGTTGGTTTCTGATCTGCCATGGTCTTCCTCCAGTCCTTAGTGGACACTCTTTTCTTCCTGAACGCTCTGCACCCGCGCACCGATTGTCCCATCCGCCACGTGAATTGTGACGTCGGCGCCAACCGCAAAGTCCTTAGTTGCTTGGGCTAATTCACCCTGCTTATCGGTCACGAATGCGTATCCGCGCGCCATCGTCTTCAGGGGACTCAGGTGGTCGAGGCCATCGACATCCGCCTGAATCTTCTGTCGCAGCTGGGTGAGCATCTTGACCATTGCCTGCTCACTGCGCCGCTGCAAATCCTGCGTGTGCAACTGGGCTTGGGCAATGCGCGGCACCAGGTTGGTGTGCGCCAGGCGCTTTTGCAGATACTCCAACTGACTGGCACTTTGCGTTAGCCCGCGGGGCACCGTGGCGCCAAGACGCGTACGCAACTGATCGACGCGCTGCAGGTAGTTATCGTACAGGCGGTCCGGCTGCGTCAACATGACGCTTCCCCGGGCCCGGTCCAGCCGCGCGCGATCTTGTTGTAAGATGGCATTCTGCGCCCGGATTAGGCGGTCGGTTAACTTCTGCAGGTTAAGTGCAGCCTGCACCTTGGTCACCGGCGTAACGTACTCGGCCGCGGCCGTCGGGGTTGCTGCTCGGTAATCGGCGACGTAATCGGCGATGGTCACGTCCGTTTCGTGACCAACAGACGACACGACGGGGATGTGCATCGCCGCAATCGCGCGGGCGACCCGCTCCTCGTTGAATGGCCACAAGTCTTCAATTGAACCACCACCACGGCCCACGATGACGGCATCGAACTTCCCGACCCGGTCAACGTTTTGTAGCTGGGCGACAATGTCATCGGCCGCCGCATCCCCCTGGACCAAGGCCGGGAACAGGACGATTTCCAGTTGCGGGTACCGCCGTTTGACCGTCGTCATGATGTCCTGAATAACCGCACCACTGGGGCTAGTCACAACCGCCACGCGACGTGGATATTGCCGTAGCGGCCACGCGTTGTGAATATCGTATAGTCCTTCTTTTTGCAGGTTAGTGTTCAATTGCTGGAAAGCAGCGTAGAGCGCACCAATGCCGTCGGGTTCCAGGCGTTCGATGGTCATCTGGTAATTACCGCTGGGCGGATAAACGCCGATGCGCCCCACGGCAAGGACGCGCATGCCGTCTTCCAGCTCGAATTTCACCTTCGCAAAGGCGCTCTTGAACATGGCCACGTTGATTTTGGCGCCGTCGTCCTTCAGCGAGAAATACTGATGCCCCGCGCGCTTGCGAAAATTGGACACTTCACCGGCGACGTAGACCTGCCGCATGTACGGGTCCGCGCTGAACTTGCGGGCGATGTAGGTCGTGAGCGCCGTTACGGTTAAATAGTCACTTGGCTGCATGTTGCTCCCCCTTAACGTAGCCGACCGGGCAAACTGTGGCTTGGTCCCAGTAGTCGACGTGTTTAGATTACGCAAAAAATGCCACAAATGGTGCTGACTGAATCAATAATATGTAAAAAACCGGGGGCGGGGTTCACCCCCACCCCCGGTCTTGGGCCGTTACGCTTGAGCTTCCGCTGGGCGGATGAAGTTGGCCAGTATACCGTTGATAAACCCGGCAGTCTGAGTATCGGCGAATTTCTTCCCGAGCTCAATGGCTTCGTTCAGCGCCGCCTTGTCTGGCAGGTCGCTCTCAAACTGAATTTCGTAAAGACCTAGCCGCATGATAACCAAGCTGGTTTTGGACAGACGCCCAAGACTCCAACCCTTTTTCAGGTGGCCGCTAAGCTCTTGATCCAATTCGTCCTTGTGGGCAAGCACCCCATCAACCAGACTGATTAGGTAACTAGGAATTGGTTCATCTTCCGGCAGAACTGCCGTGTAAGTCATTTCCCGATCAGCATCGGGATTAGCGTCAATGGCGAAGAGCGTCTGGAAAGCTGCTTCGCGGATTGCATGTCGAGTGAGCATTATTCGTCATCCTCGGTATCTTCGGTATCTTCAAATAGGTCTTTAGGGTCAATTTTGGCAATTTTTTCGGGTACGACCCCGACAACGTGAACGTTGACTTCAGCCAGTTCCAGGTCAGTCATGTACAGGAGTTGTTCGCGCAATGTTTCCTGCATCTCGAGGGCCACCTTAGGCACGGACACGCCGTAATTAAGGTATACGTACACATCGGCGCTCAGACGACCGTCTTCAAGGTGCAAGGTGACACCCTTACCCCGATTTTCCCGTCCGAACAACTGGTTAATACTAGACGCAAGCGTTCCACGCATCTGGTACACACCGTCGACCCCGACAGCTGCAATGCCAAGAATGACTTCGACAACTTCTGGCGCAATCTCAATTGTGCCTTCGTCGTCACGTCCGGTCAAAATGATGTTTGTATCTTCAGCCATAACGCAACCTCCTCATGATTGGCACTGCAACTGGTGCAATGCTCGTTGTGCTTTTTCTACTAAATACCCGGTACCAAACTAATTAGGCGCGGGAAATGTATGAACCGTCAGACGTGTTAATGGTGAGCACGTCGCCTTCGTTGATGAAGAACGGAACGTTAACCACAAGCCCGGTTTCGAGCGTTGCTGGTTTGGAACCGCCTGAACTGGTGTTCCCGCGAATCCCAGGTTCGGTTGCGGTAACGGTCAAGTCAACTGTCTTAGGCATTTCAATCCCAAGGGTTTCATTGCCGTGCATGATGATGGTGACCACCATTTCTTCCTTCAGGTACTTCAGCGCATCGCCAAGCTGATCCTTTTCGAGGGCAATCTGTTCGTACGTTTCATTATCCATGAAGTTGTACTGGTCGCCATCTGCGTAAAGGTACTGCATCTTCTTGGTGTCAATCTGCGCCTTCTCAACCTTTTCGGTAGAACGGAAGGTCTTTTCCTGAACGGCACCGGTACGTAAGTTCTTCAGGGTCGAACGCACAAAGGCGCTACCCTTACCTGGCTTAACGTGCTGGAATTCGACAATGCGCCAAAGGTCATTGTCGACTTCAATGGTCAATCCGTTCTTAAAATCATTTACTGAAATCATGCGAATCCTCCAAGATTACATTCTGTTTTTATGGTAACAAAAGCAACTACCACGCGCAAGCAATACCGACGCCCAGGGGGCAGCGGGTTACGCACGGCACGCACACAAAAACACCGGAGTCACGCACCATCATGCAGGCAATAAACCTACTTAACGGGCGGGGCCATCTGGGTGCTTCGTGCACTTAACCTGTCTAGTTCTTTAGCGAAAACATTAACTCGGTTCATAGCATTCTCCATGGAAATAATTGGCCGGGGCCAACTACTTCGGTAACCGCAAAATTGCGGGAATTAAGTCAACTGGTACTGCCAGTTGAGCAAGATGCATCTTTACGTAAAATAATACGCCTAAACGGGCACGGCAACAACGCCGCAATGCCCCGCCAATAAAAAAACGCTCCACGAGGGGAGCGTTTTATCAGCTAATTAAGCTTCCACTGGGTAAACGGAAACCTGCTTCTTGTCGCGGCCGAGACGTTCGAACTTAACGATACCGTCTGCAACTGCAAAGAGCGTGTCGTCGCCACCGATCTTAACGTTCGTCCCTGGGTGAATCTTCGTACCGCGCTGACGGTAGAGGATGTTACCAGCCTTAACGAACTGACCATCAGCGCGCTTGCTGCCAAGACGCCGACCTGCTGAGTTACGGCCGTTAGAAGTAGAACCGCCCCCTTTGTGGTGGGAGAGGAATTCAAGATTCTGCATTTCCATGATGTTGTACACCTCCATGTTTAGGATGATTACGGATTACTCCGTGAGATAGAATTAAAGGTTAATTGCGTCAATCGTAACTTTCGTGTATGGCTGACGGTGACCCTTCTTCTGGTGCTGGTGCTTCTTAGGCTTGTACTTGTAAGTAACAACCTTCTTTTCCCGGCCCTGTTTTTCAACTTTACCGGTTACGGTAGCACCTTCAACAACGGGCGTGCCAATCTTGGTTTCGTCGCCGCCGACAAGGATGACCTGGTCAAAGGTTACGGTTGCGCCTTCTTCTGCGTCGAGCTTTTCGACGTAGATAGCCTTACCGGCCTCTGCCTTGTACTGCTTGCCGCCAGTCTTGATAATAGCGTACATGTGTACACCTCCTACGTGCCCAATGGGCTGATTCCCTGATTACTCGCCGCGATAGGTGCTTGCGCTTAATGCCTATCTACGAGCGGTTGCAGATGTAGGGTGACAAATACAACGTTGATATTTTACCATAACCAGCCCATTAAGCAAGCTTTTCCTGAAAATTTCCATTACTCATCCCCTGCCGGCGACCGGCTCAGCTGATCACCTGCACTATACTGATAGGAAAAGTTTGGTTTGCGTTGGTTCAACTATGCCAGTTTAATTAACGCAGAGCAACAAAAAAATCGGCCAAGTCCACTCGCAGCGCTGCGCCCGAATACTTACCCGATTACTTACCCAACTTTGTTCAGCTAACAATCTTACTAACAGTAGAACTCACGCAGTCCCATCCCCTCTTCGGGTGCAAAATCACTTGCTTCCTGAATGAGGTGCGCTACGTAATCAGCTTGCCAGTTGCTACTCTTATCCACCCAATTCTTAAAAATAGCAACGTCGATCACACTGGCAACAGCGGCAAGGTCGCGCAGGTTCAGCGTGGCAGTTGCGGGGCGCTTGTGACTGACCGCAAAGCGCATAATCGCGTCCGTGAGTTCCTGCGTCAGCACGTCGATGAATGGTTCCGTGTCATTTTGGAACAGGACGGCAAAACCATTGTCTTCACGCCGCAAATACTCTAGCGCCCGGCGCACGTGCAATCGGGGAATCTGTGTATGATCATCTCTTTGACTATACACACTTGCGGCGATGAAGTCTGTGACCGTGTCGTGGCGAACCGCATCAATGAAATCGTCCTTGTCTGCATAATGCTGATAAAAAGTCCCGCGCGTTATTCCTGCCGTCTCAGTGATCGTCGCAACACTCAAGCGGTTGATGGGCGCCTGCGCAAGGTTTTGGAACAATGCGCGTCGAAGCCGTAATTCGGTCTTCTTAATCCGCGGGTCAACGCGGTGTGGATGATTTGATAACATGATGGTTCACCTCCTAAACTACCATGTAAAAGTATACCAATCCGACCTTTAAGTGTCTAGTTCTGACTTGTCCGTTTTGACAAGTTCGTATATACTGCACGCAGAGTGTTTTTTCGCGCGAAGCAGCGCATACGGGAGGACAGTATGTTAATTGATTTGCTCATTTTTCTAGTTGTGACCGGCCTGCTGGCAGTTGTCATTGCGCGCCTCGCTGAACCGTTGAACCTGATAGTTGCGGGCATCATTGTCCTCAGCATCATGATTATCGCGTTCAAACTGTTCGGTTTCAGCGTTTTCAGCCTGCTACTGACCGTCTGGATGATTGCCATCATCGCCGGGTTGTACATACTGCGCGCGTACGTTCGCAGCGGCCGCATCTAGCAACAACAATAAGTTAAAAAAGGACCGCAAGTAAAAACTTGCGGTCCTTTTTCGTCCGTAACAACTGTCACGGACGGTCCCAATCGAACTTGCGAACACTGGCACTTGCCGGCGACAAACAAAGTTGCCGGCTGCAAGCACGGGAAATTCGCTGATTCAAGCAATTCGCCCGACCGATTGGGTGCCCCTGCCAAGGAACTCAAGGTTACCACAGCTTTTTTCGGCTAACAAGTCACTGACTCAATTCGTCAAGCGCGGATAGCGGACCAAGAAATTCCGCGGTTGGCATAAGGGTCACCTCGCAGGCATAGGTCGCAAGTAATAACCAGTACGCATCACTTCCATAACTAAGATCAGCATCCACCGCCTGCGCGGCCCGGGCCACAATCGGCAAGACCGTCTCCTTGGACGCGTGCAGCCGGTTGTGCGTCCACCAGAACCACACTCTTTGGCCGTCAATGACTGTGCGCAACACAAATTCCACACGGACACCCCCTGTTTACTCAACGCAACCAGTTTAACAGGCAACCCGCCCAAAAATGAAATCCCCACAAGTAAAAGCCCGATTTTGCGGCATTTTACTTGCGGGGATTAATTGTTGCTGGAGTCAATCATGCAATTATCGTAGTTGCATTAACCATATTTTGCGTTACTGGCGAATCTGCCCGTCACCGGTGATGACGTACTTGATGGTCGTCAGCGCGCTCAGCCCCATCGGCCCGCGGGCGTGGAGCTTTTGGGTGCTGATGCCGATTTCAGCGCCGAAGCCAAATTCCATCCCGTCAGTAAAGCGGGTGGAGGCGTTGACGTAGACACACGCCGCATCAACGCGCTGCTGGAAATAACGGCCCGCGTTGATGTTTTGGGTGATGATTGTTTCGGAGTGGTGCGTGTTGTGGGCGTTGATGTGGGCAATCGCCTCGTCCTCAGAATCAACCACCTTCACGGCCATAATTAGGTCATTGTACTCCGTGTCCCAATCATCCGCCGTTGCTGGCACCACGTCCGGTACCAATTCCTGGACCCGGGCATCCCCGCGCACTTCCACCCCGTGGTCGCGCAGGTCCTGGACCAACGCCGGCACGTAACTGGCCGCAACGTCGCGGTGCACCAGCAGTTTTTCGGCGGCGTTGCAGACAGACGGACGCTGCACCTTGGCGTTAATCGTGATTGCACGCGCCATGCCGAGGTCCGCAGTGGCATCGACATAAATGTGGCAATTGCCGGCACCAGTTTCAATCACCGGCACCGTGGCCTGGTTAACCACGGCCTTGATGAGGCCGGCACCACCGCGCGGAATCAGCACGTCGAGGTATTCGTTCAAGTGCATGAACTCACCGGCCAGTTCGTGGCTTGGATTCGTGATTAGTTGAACCGCATCGACGGGCAGGCTGGATTCTGCCAGTGCCGCCCGCAAGACCGCAACGAGCGCCTGATTGCTGTGCATGGCCTCCTTGCCGCCACGCAAGATCACGGCATTGCCGCTCTTGAAGCAGAGGCCAGCCGCATCCACGGTCACGTTGGGCCGGGCTTCATAAATCATCCCCACCACGCCCAGGGGCACGCGCTGCTGCAGAATCTGCAGTCCAGCATCGGTGGTCCAGCCGCGGTCAATTTTGGCGGTGGGGTCAGCCAGCTGGGCCACATCCCGCAAGCCTTGGGCCATGTCGGCCACCCGGGTTGCCGTCAGCTGCAGGCGGTCAACGAATTTTGCCGCCACCAGGTCGCCGGCTAAGTCTTCCTTGTTGGCCGCAAGAATGTCGTCAGTTGCCGCCACCAGTTTGTCCGCCATCAGTTCGAGCACAGAATTCTTCTGGGCCGCACTAAGCTGCGCGATTGTGTACGCCGCGTCCTTAGCTGCCTGACCCATCACCTGCAAATTATTACCGTTAGTTGCCACTGATAACCGCCTCCAATACGTTTTCGCCAAACCAAGTGCCAATGCGTTCGCCAGCCAGAATGCGCAGAATCACGCGCGGATCCGCACCACTGGCCAAAACCATTTGCCCGCCGCTGTTAATCATCCGCTCCGCAGCGCGCAGCTTCGTTACCATGCCGCCCGTGCCAAACCGGGTGGAACTGCCACCCGCGCCCATCAGGACCTTGTCCGACAGGTGCTCGACTTCAGTCATCAGGTGGGCGTTGCTGAACTTATTGGGGTCGCGGTCGTACAGGCCGTCGATGTCGGAGAGAACAATCAACGTGTCTGCCCCCACCTGGGTGGCCACAATCGCCGCCAGCTGGTCGTTATCCCCAAAAGTCGTGTGGTGGTCCATCTCGTCCGTGGCCACCGAGTCGTTTTCGTTGATTACCGGAATCACGTTCTTAGCGAGCAGTGCATCAATCGTGTCGAACACGTGCTGGCGGCTCACCGGATAATCGAACGTGTCGTGTGTCAGCAGCAGTTGGCCAATCTGGGTGCCGTAATCACTAAAGCGCTGGGAGTACAGGTTCATCAGCTCCAGCTGGCCAATCGCCGCCAGTGCCTGCTGCTCGGCGATGGCGGCCGGCCGCTTTTGCATGTGCATGCGGTCGAGCCCGACGCCAATTGCGCCAGAGGACACTAGCAGCACTTGCACGCCCTGGTTGTTCAGCGCAGACAGCGTGTAGGCAAGCCGGTCAATCGTTAGCAGGTTGACCTTGCCCGTCTTTGGGTGAATCAGGCTGCTTGTGCCTATTTTAACGACCACCCGGCCATAATGAATTAAACGTTTGCTGCTCATGGTTACCCTCCTGCTACATCTGGCATTTGCTTTAAAAAAAGCGCCACTTCAACCGAGGCACCCATCGCTGGGCGGTACCATCCTCGTTTGAAGCAGCGCTCCACACTTTTCCTAGAATATTAATCTTGTTTGCGCCTGCGCGCTGATTCCGGCTTGGATTCGTGACCTGGGACGGCTTGCAATCGGTGACCGTCCTCCCTGGACCGCACTACTATGACCGGAAGATTTGATAGGGCTAGTGTAGACCAAGTGCTTTCTGAAAGTCAACTAGATAATTGAAATTTCGGCGGCGCGTTATTTGCCTTCGCGAACAGGGAGGGTTAACTCACTGTCCGCCAGGTTGATTGTGTACGTCACCTCACGCACTGGGCGAATTGTCTGCGCCTGATCCGCGCCGTGAACGATGAGCGCCAGGGTGCGGCCCGCCGGTAAGTGGTACCGCGTTGGCTGCAGATCCAGCTCCAGCGTGATTGGCTGCCCCGGTTCGGTCGTGATTGACACCGCCGGGCTCTTTGGGTTCTGCGTGTTGGCGTGGGCAAAGGTAATCAGCTTCGCATTCGTGGCGGTTGTCGCCGGCTTAAACTCAAGAATGCTGCTGGTTTTAAAGTCATAGCCGAGCGGGTAACCGCTCATCTCAACGGTGCTGGCCGTTTTGGTGAACCGCTTGGCCGTCCCCAGATCAACCAGCCGCACACTGGTGATTGCTGACAGCGCGTCAATGCTGAGGGTAAGGCGCAGGTGCGGCGTGCCCTCCAGCACCAAATCGTGGTCGAGCTTTGCAAGTGGCAATACCACCCGCGAATCAGCGTAGATGGATTCTGGCTCAATGATTTTGTCCTCAAATCCGTCACTCGTATCCTCGTTGGCCTTGAACTCAGCGGTGCTGTGGTCCGTGAAGGTTGTTTCACCCGCACCCAGCTTGATGGTCTTGCTGCCAATGCCGGCGCCGGTACCAAAGTCAGGTTCGATGATCCAGGTCTCTGGTTCCACGTTATCTTGAATTGTCACGTCGGGCAGCGTGTCGACGGCGTGGTTGTCAACGCCGAGCAGCTTATTGCTCAGCCACAAGTTCATCTGGTCGGTAAAATCAAGCGACAAAATGTTGTTCAGGTAAACGTGCTGCCCCTGGTGCAGGTACAGCTTGTGGCGGATTGGCAGGTTCGCCACCGCCTTGTGGAACTCAATCACGTTGCGCGGCTTAACGTTCCAGTCATTGAGGCCGTGCACACTAATGATGTCACACTTGATGTTCGCCGCGTTGTTCCGGTAATTGCGGGCATCCCAAAATGGGGTGTAGTCCCCGTACTTGCGGTCCTGTCCCGCGGCCAAATCCGCGAGGCGCTGCTGCCACTTGGCGTCCACCTTGTTCGCATCCCCCGCTGCCTTCAGCCGGGAGTACGTGTCCACCGCCAGTACGTCCGTGTCCTCGCCCTGAAAGCCGCCTGGTGCAACCACCAGTCCGTTTTCCCGGTAGTAATCGTACCAGCTGGAGATTGCGGCCTCAGAAATGGCGGTCTTGAGCGCCGGGGTCCCACTCGTGGCCGCCGCAATTGCGAGCGTCCCGAGGTAGGATTTGCCGGTCATGGCAACACTGCCGTTGCACCACCACGCCTTGATTTCGGTTGTACCGGTGCGCGTGGTGAATGCGCGCCGACTGCCGCCGAGCCACTCAATCACGGCCACCGCACTTGCGGTCTCGTCCGGGCCACCAGTGCTCCGCAGACCGTCCGATCCGCGCGTGCCGACACCGGCAGAATAAACCGTTGCGAAACCGCGCGCCAGGAAGTAATCGTTCAGCGAATAAATCCCGTCCTCGTCGCCGTACGCCGCGGCCTGAGTTGCAGTGCCGGTTGCAGTGCGCCGGGGTAAATCAAGCGGCTGGTCGGCCGGTGCTTTGGCCTGGGTGCGGGCCGGCTTAACGGCCAGCTCTGGCTCCGGCGTGTGCGTGACCGCCGTGACGTCGTTGGTACCGCGAAAATACGGGTTCGCCGTCAACAGTGCCGGCACTGTCACACCCGAATTCGTTTCACCCGGACGGAATATCGTCGTTTCCAACATGTCGCGCTTACCGTCGCCATCCGTGTCCAGGTCGGACTCAATCCACACCCGCTCGCGAATCACCTTGTGCGTGTCGAACGTCGGCAGCGTCTTGCCGTTGAAGAACTTGAAATCGCCTTGCTGCTCGCGCAAGAAACCCTTGGCCGCCAGTGCATCAATGAGCACAACCAGGTGCTTGGTCCGCGTGTTCAGCAGCAGGTAAAAGGCCGCGAGTAATTCGTCCTGGGTGGCAATGTCTTCGGCGACAACCGGCAGGCCGGTCTTGGTCATGAAGCTAATCGCGCTCCCGTAATCAAAATCGATGCCAGCCTCAAAACCGAGGTACTGCAACCCGATGGTGTAGAAGGTTTCGCGGTCGATGCGTTCAGGCTTGGTCTCAAGGAAGCTAGCCAAATCCGCAGTCTTGCTGGCGGCACGCTCGCTAAGTGCCTCGAACTTGGCGGTGTCACTGAATGCGGCTGGTTCAAAAGCTTCATAGTAGGCCTGCGCCAATGCGGCCAAGTCGTCAGCCGTCACTGGCAGGCCGAGTGCGCTTAATTCAGCCTTTTTGGTGGCATAATCTGGGTTCAAACGAGCAAATTGATTAAGATGCATAATGTTCCTCTTTTCAGATTCTAATGTAGATTAATTTTAGTGTATGCCCCGCGGTACCTTTGGGCAAGTATCAGGGGCAAATCGGCGTGAAAAAAGGCCGAGATTTCGGCGCACCCGATTCGCAAGCGCCCATTCCCGCAAATTTGGGCCCCGCGCCGTTTTCTGCATTGACAATCAGCATGATTTTTCCATATACTAGTATGCGTTCGCAATAGTAGCTCAGTTGGATAGAGCAATGGTCTTCTAAACCATCGGTCGCGGGTTCAAATCCCGCCTATTGCACTTTCAGCAGTCAGCACTATGGCTGCGCTTTGCACGTTGAAGCGTCTAAAACCGGCAAGAAATCATTTCTTGTCGGTTTTTTTCCAATTAATTCCGAGGTGTTGGACATGAGCTTAGTCACCGCAGTTCTAACGCAAAACGAGTGCTCGGTTGTCTCCGACGGGCGCATCTCGTCGCCGGACGGGGCAATCTACTACGAAGCGTTCAAGAAGTTCCGCGTTTTTGACGACCGGTTCATCATCCTCGGCGGCGGCTATCAGGACCCGCTGATTGAGTTCTGGCACAACCTGGAGAACACGACGCTCCCGCTTAGTTGGCGGACAATCGAGGAATACCTGCGCACGTACATGACCAAAACCGTGCGTTATTACGTGCTGAATCACGGGGACGCCGGCGCCGGGCCCGTGGCGACAATCGTTCTTGCCGGGATTAATGACGATGGTAAGATCGCCGCGCACGCGTTCACAAACGATGGGTACGGCATGTACGATAAGCAGTTCTTAGAGCCCGATCCGGGCAAGGTGACGGTCATCGCCTGTCCCCCGCCCGAATACCCAAACGCCCAGCAGCTACTGGTGCGCAACCTCCACCAGTTGGGGCCGCAGCACTACCTTGACGCCCAGATTAACACCCAGTTAACCGTCGCGGAAACCGCATTTAGCGTGAACGCCAAGTCTTTTGGCGCGATTTTGACCAAAGACGGGACGCTGCAGGAAATTGAACGCGGCCAAATTGCAATCTAGTTGACCATTATTACGCAAAATAATAGCCCCAACCAATTCGGAACGATTCCGAACTGGTTGGAGCTATTTTTAGTTAATATGCGTAAATGTGGAAGACTGGGTTATAACCTGAGGACCAATCGAACGTTGTGTTGAGGTCGTTCTGGTGGGTCACCTGGTTGTCGACCGTCTCGGTTTCCTTGCCCAGCTGCGTGTTGATGAGGTCACTGACCCGCTGCAGCTCACTGGTCTTCGTGACCTGATAGCTCGCCCCGTCAATGTACGCACCGACACCCTTCAGCTGATCACGCTTCAGGTGCTGCAAAGCCGCGCGGTAGTTGCTGTTGGTACCAATGCCCATCAAGTCATCAAAGGACAGGTTCATCTGCATGTTACCCTTGAGCGTTTGGAGCAGCGGCTTGTAATTGGTTAACGTGCTGGCGTTCAGGACCTTCTTCATGATGGCCTTGATGACAGTCTGTTGCCGTTTCTGCCGGCCATAGTCACCCTCGGGGTCTTCGTGCCGCATGCGAGCAAACTGTAGCGCACGCTGGCCGTCAAGATGTGCCGGACCTTTGGTGAAAATCCCCGCACCGTTTTTGGTGTCATTCCAGGCAAACGGGACGTTCACGTCAATGCCGCCGACAGCGTCCACAATGTCGGACAGCCCGCCCATGTTCACGGTGACGTAATAATCAATCGGAATATTCAACAAAGTCTCAACGGTCTTCACCGTGGTTTCGGACCCGCCAATCAGATACGACGCGTTAATCTTGTGGAAATTAGGCGTCTGGCTACCGTTTTGAATGTCAGCAAGCGTATCGCGGGGGATGCTGACCATCGTGGTCTTTTTCTTCTTCGGGTTCACGGTGACCACAATCAGCGTGTCAGCGTTACCCTTCTGCGTCCGCCCGAGCGCGCCGGTATCTGTCCCAATGAGCAGAAATGAAATCGGCTTTTCGTCTTTAATTTTTTCAGTTGCGTTGCGCCCTTGAAGCTGCTGAAAGGTACCACCAATCGCGGACCGCGTGTCGGCATACATCCGAAACGCGTACGCCCCAAGCACGAGGAATAACCCGAGCAGAGAAATAACCAGAAAATGGCCAACAGGGTGTCGCGGCCGGCTTCGGCGTGGCTCTTGCATGTTGTCGCCCCTAACTTTGTTCATTTTATCATCGCCTTAGTATACCACGATGATTTCCGCCATTTACAAAAGGCTAGACGGTTTTATCATTTGGTAAGGAATTGGCAGCTGGGACAGGTTTTGACTTCCGGTTGCGTGCCTGGTCCCGGGTGTGCTCGCCGTGGTCATGAACCCGAGCGTAATAGATCCTTTCGCTGGTATGGGCACATTACAATCGCATCCACAAGCGGGCTTACACCGCGACCACAATCAAAAAAGAGACCCACGGCCAGCATCAATGCCCACCATGGATCTCGATATTACCTACTAAGTTTGGCCACAAATCATCTGCCGACTACGCATCCAGATGACCGCCGCGGAGTGCCTAGTACAATTCCAGGTACTGATCGCGTTCCCAGTCACCAACCTGCTGACGGTAGGCCATCCATTCCATGTTCTTGGAATCCATGAAGCTCTGGTACAGGTGGTCACCAAGTGATGCCTTAACCACGTCGTCTGCTTCAAGAGCCTTCAGCGCGTTGTGCAAGGTGCTTGGCAGGTCCTGGATGTGGTTGGCCTGACGTTCGCTTGGGCGCATCCGGTAAATGTTGCGGTCGACGGCCTCTTCCGGCTGCAGCTTCTCGTGAATCCCATCGAGACCAGCCGCAAGAATTGACGCGATGGCGAGGTATGGGTTAGCCGCTGGGTCAACACTGCGCAGTTCAAGACGCGTGGACAGCCCGCGCGCACTTGGAACCCGAACCAGTGGTGAACGGTTGTGACCGGACCAAGCAATGTAGACGGGTGCTTCAAAACCGGGCACAAGCCGCTTGTAGGAGTTAACAATTGGGTTGTTAATTGCCGTCAGGGCGCGGGCGTGGTCGAGCAGACCAGCCAGGAAGTGCAGCGCCGTGTCGGATAGCTTTTCTTCACCATCTGGATCGTAGAACGTGTTGCCGTCCTCGTTGAACAGGGACATGTTTATGTGCATCCCGCTACCGTTAATCCCGTGGAGCGGCTTGGGCATGAAGGTTGCGTACAACCCGTGCTTGCGGGCAATCGTCTTCACGACCAGCTTGAAGGTCTGAATGTTATCAGCCGCTTCGAGGGCGTCAGCATACTTAAAGTCAATTTCGTGCTGACCAGGTGCAACTTCGTGGTGGGAAGCTTCAACTTCAAAGCCCATCTTTTCCAGTTCAAGAACGATATCACGCCGGCAGTTTTCACCCATGTCAAGCGGCGCAAAGTCGAAGTAAGAACCCTTATCGTTGAGCTTCGTGGTTGGCTGACCATTCTCATCGAGCTTGAACAGGAAGAATTCAGGTTCAGGGCCGATGTTGAAGCTCGTAAACCCAGCCTTCTTCATCTCGCCGACAACCCGGGTCAGGTTATTGCGGGGGTCACCCGCAAACGGTTCGCCATCAGAGCGGTGAACAGAACAAATGAACCGGGCAACCCGGCCGTGTTCATTGCCCCATGGGAAAATCAGGTAAGTGGACAGATCCGGGTAGAGCAGCATGTCACTTTCTTCAATGCGGACAAAGCCGTCAATACTGGAGCCGTCCATCGCCATCTTGTTGCTGAGAACCTTCTCAAGTTGGGAGACGGGAACCTCAACGTTCTTAATCATGCCGTTGATATCCGTGAACATCAACCGTAAGAACTGAACATTTTCTTCCTGAACGCTTTGCCGAATTTCATCGGCGGTAAACACTTTGCGAGCCATGTGTATCCCCTTTGTGGACATTGTCCGAATATTTTTGTGGTGCTAGTGGAAATTCTGACCGTACGGGCTGCTTCCTGACTGGCCAAAACGCTGATTGAACAATTCATCACGCAACGCACGCCGCGCCGCCGCATCACTAGTTTGCTGGCGCTGGTGCTGCCGAACCCGCTTAATGTCAGCTAGGCTCATCCCCGAGCGCCGTTCATTGACGATCCCAATTAGTGAATCCACGTCGTTTAGCGAATACATACGGTGGTTGCCGGCATTGCGCAGCGGCTTCACCAATCCCTGCTCTTCAAAGTAGCGAATCTGGCGGGCGGTCAAAGTTGTGAGGTTCATCACTGTGCCAATCGGCAATACAGCTCTACGCCGCAATAAATCATCATCTGCCACGACTGTACCTCCTAATTAACACGAATCTTTGTTGTTCAACCAAACAATGGTGTAAGTATAGCAAGCATACCAAAGCCGGTCAACTCAATATGTTAGATTATCTGACATCCGCAAAATATTTTTTTGAGTACTAAAAAAACGCCGAACGTTCGGCGTTTCCGGTCATCAAATATAATAATAACTAATACTCAAATAAGATTGTCACACGATTCACGGCTCAAGCCACGTGTATACCAATTCTGTAACGTCAGCAAAATTATCACGCCCAGTAACTAGGTCAAACCAGTGTGGGTGCATCTGGTTCTTGAAGTAGGTCAACTGGCGCTTGGCATACCGCCGCGAATTCCGCTTGATTAACGCCACCGCCTCGTCAAGCGCGACCGCACCCTGCAGGTACGGCAGTAACTCCTTGTAGCCAATTGCCGCCAGTGCCTGCGCGTCACTTCCCGCTACCTGGACAACGCGCCGCACCTCGTCAACCAGACCAGCATCAATCATGGCGTCAACGCGCGCGTTAATCCGTTCATACAGCAACTCCCGGTCCGTCGTCAGCCCAATGACCAGCGCGTCATACTTCGGCTCAGGCGCCTTCTGCTTGGAAAAAAGCGCGCCGGTCTGCTCAATCACCTCGAGTGCGCGGACTACGCGACGCACGTTTGCGGCCGGAATCTTCGCCGCCGCGTCCGGATCTCTTTGCCGCAGCAGATCCCAGAGTGCGTCCTGACCACTTTGTGCAGCGAACTCCTGCCACTTTTGCCGCAGCGGTGAGGCGCCATCCTGACCGAGCGGCAGCCCGAGACGCAGGGCGTTGAGGTAAAAGCCCGTGCCCCCGACCAGAATCGGTAACTTGCCGTCCGCCCGAATCGCCGTAATCTCCGTTTCCGCTCGCGCCATGAACTGAGCCACCGAGAAGCTCTCCGTTGGCGGCAGAATATCAATCAGCCGGTGCTCAGCGGCCCTCTGTTCAGCGGCAGTGGGCTTGGCCGTACCGATGTCCATGCCCTGGTACACCTGGAAGGCGTCCGCGTTCACGATGATACCGTTAAACTTTTGGGCAAGCTCAATGGCTAGTGCGGTTTTCCCCACTGCGGTCGGGCCCCCGACCATGATTATTTTTGGTTTGACCGTCATGTGCAGGCCACCTTTCCGCGCGATTGCTTAATTGTTTACTGTTATTACTAAATGCGCTCGTTTTCACAAACTGAATGTTATATACTGAAGATATAAAAAGAAAGCGCAATCCAGAATGGAGGAATCACTATGAAACACAAGTTTATTACCGGTTTTGCTTTTGGTACTCTTGCAACTATCGCGACCGCTGCCCTCAGCGTTCTCGCATTTAAGAAGAGTTACATCGACCCCGTTGAGACCAAGGTTGACGAAATCAACGAAAACCGTCGCCGCGCAATTCGCAAGTCACTGGGTGCACACCAGGGCTAACTTGCGGGCAACATTCTAACGCAATTAAACCAATAGATTGAACCAGAACAAGCACGACCGCCAGAAGCGGATGTGCTTGTTTTTTTCAGCCAAAATCGCGTACTGCAGAACCGCAATACCGACATTATACCGCAACCACTGGCACTGCGCGGAAGACTGCGGCCACAAAAAAACTGCCCAAGGTAACCCTGGACAGCCTTTGTGGTCCTAGTTTTTCTTTGTTTTACCGGACCATTCTGCGAAGCCATCTTTCAGCCAGTAGATTTTTTCAAACCCGTCCTTGCTGAACATCCGTACTGCCCGCAGTGACATTGAACCGGTGGCGTCGTAAAGGTAGACTGGCAAGTCCTTGCGCAGACCACTCATTTTCTGACTAAGCAGTGCTAGCGGGATGTTACGCGCCCCAAGAATGTGGTTTGAATCAAACTGATTGCTTTCGCGCAAATCAATGATCTGGGCCTTCCGCATGGTTTCTTCAAACTCCGCGCCGGTCAATTCCCCGCCGAACTTCTTGTAACGACGTGTCATTACGTACCGATATAGCCAACTACCTGCCCAAAAGAGCACCATCAACGCGATGATTACCCAAATGGCAGTGAAAAATGATGATCCTGCCCCAAAAAACATGTTCCAGCCTCCTGCAAATATTATTTAATCGAGTGCCAGCCGTGCAGCCCCGATGACCCCAGCAGTGTTACCCAGTGTTGCCAGGACAACCTTCGTTGTGTCGCGCACGTTCTTGAACGTGTACTTCTCAAAGTTCTTCTGCACCCGTTTGAGCAGGAAGTCCCCTGCTGCGCTCACACCGCCACCAATGACGATGTATTCTGGGTTCAGCGTGTTCCCCAAGTTGGCCAGTGCAAAACCAAGGTAGTAAGAAACCTTGTCGGCAACCGCAAGAGCCAGCTTGTCGCCAGCCTTGGCCAAGTCAAAGACCATCTTGGAGGAGATGTCATCCCCGTTGTCCAAGGTTTCCTTCAGCTTGGAGTCACCAGCGTATTCTTCCGCCATGTCGCGCGCAACCCGGACAATCCCGGTTGCGGACGCAACGGTTTCCAAACAGCCGTGGTTCCCGCATGTGCACAGGTAACCGTTGTGTGGCTCAACAACCACGTGGCCAATTTCACCAGCGGAACCGGCAGTCCCATGGAGCAACTTGTTGTCCATGATGATGCCGCCGCCAATCCCGGTGCCAAGTGGGACCAGAATGACGTTTGGTTCGTTTTGGCCGGCACCCTGCCAGCGTTCGCCGAGTGCGGCACAGTTAGCGTCGTTGTCAACGGAAAAGGCAATGCCGGTGCCTGCTTCGATGTCGCGCTTAACTGGCTGCTTGGTCTTCCAGTTAAGGTTGTAGGCACCGGTAACGGTCCCCTCTTTAATATCAACAGAACCAGGTGTCCCCATCCCAATTCCAACAAAGTCTGATGGCTTCATGTTGTAAAGGGCAAGGTGTTCATTGATGCTTGCGATAATGTCCGGCACAATGTGACTACCTTCATCCAAAATGTTGGTATCAATTGCCCATTTCTGCTGGATTTCGCCTTCTGTAGTTAAAATGGCGAACTTGCAGGTCGTACCACCAAGGTCGACCCCAATCAGCTTCTTATCTGTCATCTGTTTTTTTCCTCCGACTAGTTAATTTAAGGGGGTTACGCACTTCTTCCTCGTGCGCGTGATTCAAAATGATTTTGGCCCTAGCATAATCTGCATTATCGAGCAGCCCCGTTTTGTGCAGGCGGTCAAGCTCGATGGCAACTAGTTCCATGTCGTATAGTCGTTTGCCCAAGTGAACGAAAGTCCCGTAGCGTTTGAGGAGCTTGAGCACATCATTGTAGGTTTCCATTACAACAAATTGCCTCCGTAGATGGCACCCAGTAACACGGGCGCTACGACTAACAGTACCCCCATGATAATCCGGCGCGTCTTGCTCAGCTCCCCAATCAGGGGCACCCCGACGACGCCAGCGATGAGGAACCCACCAATCAGGCCGCCCAAGTGTCCGGCAATATCGATGTTGCCCGCAAACAGGTCAAACACCAAGTTTACGGCAACCACCGCGAGCACGGAACGCGTCATCGCCGCAATCTGCGGCCGATCCCGGAACGAGTCCCCAATCATGAGGAACGCACCGAACAAGCCGAATAGTGACGTTGACGCCCCCGCAGCAACCGCACTGGTACTACCAAACAGGAGTCCAGCGAAATTCCCCGTAATCCCGCTGACAAGGTATATCACGAGAAAACGCCAGTGGCCAAATGCTTGCTCTGTGACGCGGCCCAAAATCCACAAAGTAACCATGTTGACGACCAGGTGGGTAATACCGATGTGCAGAAAGATTGGCGTGAGCAGCCGCCACCACTCGTGTGCAAGCACAACGGACGGTGCAAACCGCGCGCCCAAATCATAGAGCACGGCCGTACTGGTGGATCCGCCCATGAGCGTCTCCACGACAAACATGAAAACTGAAATGCCGAGCAACACCGTGGTGACCCACTGCCCCGCAAAGAAGTTTTGTCTACGCATTGATTACCTCAACTTCCCCGCAATCTTCCGGCGCTAACTGCACCGAATTGCTAAGACCAATAAACAATTTTAGCATGTTTCGCTAAAATTAGCCACGTAAAACGCTATCTTTACCGGTTTCCAGCCATTTGATAACACTGGTTAACCAATTTTTGAATGCGTAATCGTAAACAACAATAATGTCCCTAAAATTAATAACGCAACAATAATCGGGTCATTTCAACCAAAATGTCTCAGTTCAACCCAGTGGCCTTTCCCACGCGTCGAAAAAATCCGCGCAACTAACCGTGCACGGATTTTCGCCAGGATACTACTGCAAGGTTTGGGCAGTCGAGCTGTAACCCGATTGCTTCTTGACGTGGTACATGTCGTAGTACGCCTGAATAATGTCGTGCGTCATGTCCTTGGTGTACCCGTGTGAACTAAGGGAAACGTTCGGCATGACCACGGCCACCGTAATCTGCGGGTTCTTCGCCGGAGCCATCGCCACCAGTGAGATGTTCAGCGTGCTGACCACTGGCGACTTCAAGTTCTCCGGATCGGTGTGCGCAAAACTCTGCGCCGTCCCGGTCTTGGCCGCAACCCCAGGATTGAGCGTGCCAAGCACCTTCGCCGTTGCCCACGGGTCGGTCCCGTGACCAACCAGCCACATCCCCTGCTTGACGAAATCAATGTCCGCCGCGGAGTTACCAATCTTGCCCAGAATATTCGGCTGAGTGGTTGATTCCACCTGCGTCGAGTCATCACTGTTCTTTTGCGCAATGGACTGCACCAGGTATGGCTGCATCCGGTAACCACCATTGGCGATGGTCGAGACGTACTGGCCCATTTCCATTAACGTGTACGGGTCGTAGTTCCCAAAACCCATACTCAGCGCGGCCCCGGTGTTCAGGACCCCGTATTCGTTCAGGATGTCCCCGGGCTTCCCCGCGACTTCCCCCGGCATGTCAATTCCGGTCTTGAGGCCCAACCCGAACTGGTTGAAGTACCCCCGGACCTTGTCAAAGATGTTACTGTTCATGCGCATCCGGACCTTTGGAATGTAGTCGTTTCCGGATACCCCAGCTTCCTTCATGACCAGTCGCATCATGTAGATGTTACTGGAAACTTCAATCGCGTGTTGCGCGGTCATTGAGCTGTAAGTCCCAACTGGGTAGTCAGAACTCTTCACCTTGGTCCCCTTCAGGTAGATAGGATCTTCGGACTGGGTGTTGTTCGTGCGGGTAATCACACCGTCCTGCAGCGCCCCGAGCACCATGCCGGGCTTAACCGCCGACCCCATAACGAAGGACCGGTTAATCACCCCAAGTGAATCTTCATCAAGCTTGCCAGTCTTGAAGTTGTGCTTAAACCCAACCATGGACAACACTGCCCCGGTGTTCGGGTTCATGACCACGGCATAGGCCCCATCGGAAAGACTGGCGTTACCGGCGCCCAGTGCCTTGTTGAACTGGGTCTTCACGATGTTTTCAACCTTGGCCTGGAACTTGGAGTCGATGGTCAGGGTTAGGTTGGACCCCTTCTTCCCCTTGTACTTTTCAACCTGCTTGGCAATCTGGTTGGTACTGCTGAGCGAAACCTCGGTCTGGGACTTGCTCCCGCGCAGGGCGGTTTCGTATTGCTTCTCCAGGTACGAGGTCCCGACCCGGTCGTTCCGCGCGTAACCAGCCTCAAGGTATGACATCAGGGATTCACTTGGCAGCCCCGCCTTTTCCGAACTAACGTGCCCGATCACGGTCGTCATTGACTTCCCGTTCGGATATTCACGTTCCCAGTTCGTCCCGAGGTTAACCCCAGGCAGCGTGGTCAGGTGCTCGCTGACAACCGCAATTTCCTTTTCGCTAACGTTTTGGTCCTTGATGTTAACGGTCGAAAGCTGCGTGGCACCGTTCATGATCTTGTAGATTGCCGCGGCCTGTTTCTCCTGCGCATTCAGCGTCACGTGCTTGGTGCGCGCGACCTTCAACTGCAGCTTGTACAGCTTGTCGTCCTTGTACCCGCGCTGCTTCTTCGTGAGCTGCTTGTTGACGGCCTTGGTGTTGGCCGGCTTGGCGAGCCAGTAGTCCAGGATATCCCGCTTTTGCAGCTTCCCCGCATCGACCGTGATGTAGTTGGTCAGCCGGTTGGCCACCTGGTACATCTGTTTAGCGGGCGTAGAGACGTTCTTGGTGTACGTGATGGCAGGTTCGGCCTTATTGTCGACCATGACCCGGCCCTGTGAGTCATAGATTTCACCACGGGGCACGTTACCAGAAACGTCGGTGGTCCCGGTACGGTTAACTTCTGCGGCAAAACTATCCCCGTTTGCGATTTGCAGGTAGGCCAGCTGCGTCACTAGTCCTGCAAACAGCAGAAACGCCACGAAGAGTAAAAAATTCAGCCGAAATGGAATTGCAGATTTTGGGCGCTTAGGCCGTGGTGTACGAATGTACTTCAATTGGGCATTCTCCTTACATACTTATGTACCCCATGATACCATGAGTGCGCAAACTCCGCGTGGCAAACACGGGCGTCATGCCACTTAACTTACACTTTTTTAAGATACATTCGCTTTCTGGTCGCCCAGAATTAACGAAATTGGCGGCCTGGCGGTATTTTTGAGGCGGTCACCGCAGCCTGCCCAACCGGTCAATCAACTCGGCCCGGCCAATTGCGCAAAACTACATTAAATTCAACCTTTTTTCATGGAGCAAGGCCGAGGCGCGTGTTATGCTAAAAAGAACAAATAAAGGTTAGGAGACCAATATGCGTCTGGTCAAAGCAATTCGAAAGCACCCCTTGCTCGTGGCTTTTTTGCTACCAATCATCATCATGGCCATTTATTTTTTCGCGGTGCGGCACGTGTACCCGTTCGGCAATGGCAGTTTACTCACCGTTGATTTGGGGCAACAATACATAGATTTTTACGCATACTTTCGACAAACCCTGCTCGGCCACCCCGGGCAGCTCTTTTACGCGTGGAATAACGCGCTTGGTGGGGATGCGTTCGGTACCTGGGCCTACTACTTAATTAGTCCCTTCAACCTGGTGCTGTGCCTCCTGCCAAAAGCGCAACTGGATCTCGGCATCACCATCATCACGCTTCTCAAGTACGGCAGTGCCAGCTGGACGATGGCCTACTACCTGAAGCACCACAACGTTAACGGCGGCCTGCTGCCAACATTCGGGCTGGCGTACGCACTGAGCGGCTGGATGATTGCCAACCAGCTCAACCTAATTTGGTTTGACGGCGCCATTATCCTGCCCCTCATTTGCCTCGGCATCGATCAGCTGCACGGTGCCCGGCCGAAGACGTACGTCCTGTGGCTCGCTATTGCCCTCATCACAAACTACTACACCGGCTACATGCTCTGCCTGTTTGTCATCGGGTACTTCGGCTTCACCTTGTGCGAGCAAACGCAAACTTGGCGCTTACTGCGCACCAGCCTGCTGCGCTTTGCCGGCGGGAGCCTGCTTGCCGGCGCGCTCGCCGCGGTTGTCCTGCTACCCACCTTCTTTCAGCTGACCCAGAGCAAGGGGACGTACACGGTGACCCACATCACCGCGAAGTTCGAGTACAACCCGCTGCACCTGCTGAGCAAATTCTTCAGTGGCACATTCAACTTCGACCAGATGCCATCCGGTTTGCCGAACGTTTTCGTCGGCGCCATCGCGGTGCTGGCGGCGGTGCTGTACTTTACGTCCCGCAAAATTCGCTGGCAGGAACGCCTCGCCGCCCTCATCTGGACCGTGTTCCTGGGCATGTCCCTGATGTTCGAACCGCTGGATTTGCTGTGGCACGGCATGCAGTTCCCGGTCTGGTACCCGTACCGCTTCTCCTTTATCGTCTGCTTCTGGCTCATCCTGCTGGCGGCGCGCTACATTCAGGCAGAGCCGCGGGGTGCAAACCTAATCCAGCTGGCACTACTGCTCGCCATTGTGGCCAGCGCGGGCGCGTACGTGTGGCTGCACAAGAAATCGTTTAGTTTTCTCACCAGCCGCACCATCATTTTCAGCATCGTGCTTGGGCTCATGGCGGTCGTTCTGCTCAGCCTGCCGCGGCGGCGCGAATTCCGCGCTCTGGTGCTCGCATTCACAATTATCGATGCAACCGCCAGTTCCGTTTTGGCGCTCAACCAGATTAGCTACGTCAGCCACAGCGACTACCACTCCTACACCACGACGCTGTCTGCGGGCGTCAGCAAGATTCAAAAGCAGGACACCGGCTTCTACCGCATTGGCAAAACCATTTTGCGGACCAAAAACGACGCCATGCAGGTTGGCTACGTCGGCGAGGACCAATTCACGTCCATGATGCCACCCGCGCTGCCGAAATTCTTCAGTGAAATCGGGCAACCCGAGGGGGATGGCTTCGTCACATACGCGAACGGTACCATCCTGCTCGATGCAATCCTGAACACGAAGTACTGGCTTAACCTGCAGCCGCAAAACAACAATGATCTAAAGGGCAAGCTGCTGCCAACCCTCAGTCCCCGGCCCGACCTGGCCACCTACCACAGCTTCGGCCACACCGACCTGCTGGCGATTCGGCGCAACCAAAACGCGCTGGGCTTCGGCTTTGCGGCCAGCGACCAGATTTTGAAAACCAAACTGAACTCGGGTAGCCCGATTGCCAACCAGGAGCTCATGCTGGCCGGACTCGAGGGCACTGGGTACAAATCGATGTTCTCCGTTGTGCCGTTCACCCACACCACCCTCACTAATCTGCAGGAGGTGAAGGGCAGCTCAATGGTCTATAAGATGCGCGGCAAACACAAGGTCGGTAGCGTCGAATACCAATTCACGGTGCCAACCAGCGAGCCGCTATACTTGACCGTTGGCGGGGACTTCACCGATAATGCGGTCACCATCACGCAAAACGGCAAGCAGATTAAGACGTACGACACCTTCCGCAACCAGGTGATGCTGAACGTCACGCCAACCGACACCAAGACGGTTCAGACACTGAAGTTCACGTTCAGCAAGCAGATTGATTTCGGCCAGGTAACGCTGTACCAATTGAACGAACAAAGCGCACTGCGCAGCATCAAACAGCTGGCAAAGAGCAAGTTGCACGTCACGAGTTTTCACAGCAATTCGCTGAACGGCACAATTAACATCAACCAGCCGGGCCAGGTTCTGTTCACGACCATTCCCTGGGCCAAGGGCTGGCACGTCAAAATCGACGGGAAGACGGCCACCCCGAAGAAGACGCTCGGCCTCTTCATGGCCTTTAAACTCAGTCGGGGCAAGCACACCATCAGCATGGTCTACTACCCGCCGTACCTTGGCGTCGGCCTTGCAATCTCACTGGTCGCCGCGGCACTGGCCTGGCTGTGGCTGCACAAACGGCGAGAATACCGCCACGCGGCCCCCATGTCGCGGCGGCTCAGGCTGCAAATGCGCAGAGGGCGTAACTAACAACGAAGGCAACATTACCGCACACAAAAAGGCTCATTGAGGAAAAATCCTCAATGAGCCTTTTTGTGTACCCACCAGCGTTTTACAGAAAAAAAGGTTTCCCCTAGACTGCGGGAATGTGGTCGGCCTCGCCACCAGCGGGTTTGACGATGCCGTGCTTGAACGCGTAGATTGCAGCCTTGGTCCGGTCATCGACTTCCAGCTTGGCCAGAATGTTAGACACGTGCGTCTTCACGGTCTTGAGGGTGATGAACAGTTCGTCGGCGATTTCCTGGTTGCTCTTGCCTTGCGCAATGAGCTTCAGGACCTCGCGTTCGCGCGTCGTCAAATCGTCGTACAGTGCCATGTCGGCGGCGACCTTGCTGCGGTTCATGATTTTGGTGGTGACTTCCGGTTCAAGCACCGTCTGCCCCTTAGCTGTCTGCCGGATGGCGTCGGCGATTTCTTCCGCCGTGCTGGTCTTCAGTATGTAACTGGCCGCGCCGGCCTCAATTGCGGGGTAAACCAGTTCGTCGTCGATAAAACTCGTCAGAATGATCACGCGCGCTTCGGGCCAGGCCTTGAGGATTTTCTTGGTCGCATCCACCCCGTTCATGTTGGGCATAATGAGGTCCATCAAAATCACGTCCGGGCGAATTGCCAGGGCTTTTTCCAGCCCCTGCTCTCCGTCTTCCGCTTCGGCAACCACCGTTAAGTCGTCCTGCACGTTGAGGTACGAGGAAATCCCCAAACGTACCATTTCGTGATCATCAACAATCAATACTTTAATCATCGTCTTGTCCTTCCTTCGCAATTGGGACCCGAATCTCAACACTAGTTCCCTGGTTAGGGAAGCTGATAACCCGCGCGGTCCCGCCAATTGCGGCAGCGCGTTCCTGGATGTTGCCCAAGCCATAACTGCCCGCGGATTCACTCTTGCTGGTGTCAAAACCAACCCCATCGTCAACCACGCGCAGAATAACGGTGCCCGCTGATTCGTCCAGGTACACTTCCAGCTCCTCGGCCTCCGCGTGGCGCAGGGTGTTACTGAGCAGTTCCTGAACAATGCGGAACAAATTGTCTTCGACCGCCGGGGCCAACGTCACGTCTTCCAGTTCCCACGTGATGCGAATCTTAATCTTGGTCTGCAATTCCTTCAGTAGACCAATAATCCCCTCACGCAGGTGTTTGCCGGCCAAACTCGTCGGCCGCAAGTGCAAAAGCAGCGCCCGCATCTCCGACTGCGCCGAGTTGACCACGCGCTCGATGGTTTTGACCTGCTTGAGCAGTGGGTCGTCATCGTCCGCTTTCTTAAGTGTACTACGCATCGCGGACAACATCATCATTGCGGCAAAAAGCTGCTGGGAAACCGAGTCGTGCAGCTCCCGCGCAATGCGGTGGCGTTCCTGAATCAGGATGTCCTCTTTCGCCTCGCCGCCAATCATGACGGGCTGGGCACTGTAGCGCGCGATTTCGGCCTGCAGCCGCTCCATCTTGCGCCGTAATTGCTCAAGCATAACCGCACTTTCGCGGCCAAACTCAACCGAGTTGCGCCGGGTGTTAGTCAATGTGGGCACGTCCAGCTGGTTCGTGAGCATGACCGACAGCCGGTTCGCCACGTTTCGTTCTACCCGGTGCACCGCGATGTACGTGATAATGGCGGCAAGAAGCCCAGTGGTCATTGCCCCGAGCAACGCGTAGAGGCCAATCATGTTGTTGGTCATGGAGCTGATAAAACTGTCAAAACCCCGCGTCCGTTGGGTCATCCACACCAGGATGGCCTCAAACCCGAGGGTAATAATCATGACGGAACTAAAAATTCCGAGTAAGCTGCGTTTCCTCATACCGGCACGACCTCCAAATCCCCAATGAAGGCACTGGTGACAATTCGGATGTGGCGCGGTGCACTTTCGTAATCATCGGAAAATAGCCGAATGGTCTCGTTGCGCAGCGGGTGCGTTTGGCCCGCAAACGTAACGTTCCCAATGAGCGCCGAGTGGTTCAGCTCGATGCCAATCCCGATTGGGACCAGCAACCGGGTCTTCCCGAAGCCCTTGCGAATCATGACGACGTTGTCCCGCTTGGGCAAAATCGTGTTACCAAGGTCAACAATTGTGTCCCCGGCAATGAGCGTCAGGTTCACGTCGTCCCACTCGTAGACGGATTGGCCAACCACAAAATCGCCAAACCAAGGGCGGCGCTGTGTGCTGTGGTCCGCATTTTCCTCCGCGCTGCGAATGCTGATGAATTGTTTCTTGAACCAGGGGAACACCCCTAAGGCGCCGAAGCCCTGCCGCCCGGTGGATAGGACGGCAATGATGCCAATCAAAATCATCCACCAAACGGTCGGGTTGATGAAGATGGTCACAACCAGCGCAATAATGCCGAAGACAAACAGTGGTGTCCGCAGCCAATTCTTACGCCGCAGCGAATTCGCCCAGCACACACTAAGCGCTCCGAGAATACTGAACGCGAGCGTTGGTGGATTACTGATGATTTGGTAGCCTAACAGCAAAGCCAGTGCAGCTTCGATGAGGACAAAAACCCGTGCTTTAGCAGACATGTTGCACCATCCTTCCTCATCACATCATACCTGATTTTCGCAAAATTACTTAGGGCTTGGGGCCGATTTTTTACCCGAAACACAAATTAACTGGCCAAAACAAAAAAGACCGCCAGAAACTGACGTGTGGTCAGCTTCCAATCAGCCCATTTTGCGCAATTGCCTTGGTTGTTTACTTAACTTCAGTAATCTTCACGTCCATCGTGCCACCTGGGGTCTGAATGGAAACGTGGTCGCCCACGTGCTTACCAATCAGTCCAGCGGCGATAGGTGATTCGTTGCTAATCTTACCCTCAAATGGATCTGCTTCCGCAGCACCAACAATCTGGTAGGATTCTGGTTCGTCTTCACCGTCTTCAAGGAAGGTAACGGTGCGACCCACAGCGATTTCGTCGGGAGCCACAGCATCACTGTCGATGATTTCGGCGTAACGCAGCATGGTCTCTACCTGGCCAATCCGGGTTTCGAGTGTGGACTGTTCATCCTTGGCACTCTCGTATTCGGAGTTTTCGGACAGGTCACCGAAAGAACGCGCAATCTTAATGCGTTCGATTACCTGAGGACGCTTAACGAGCTTCATGTCCTCGAGTTCCTTTTCAAGCTTTGCTTTGCCTTCTGCAGTCATTGGGTACGTCTTATCTGCCATTGTTAAAAATCCTTTCATCGGGGAAATCCCCACAATTTGATTTTAGTTCATTTAATACAGGAAGAGCAAACCCAGCAGGTTTGCTCTTCCGTATGCTAGGCCAATCCGCGGTCGTTCAAGATGGCCTGAATCTTTGTTGCTAGCAAATCAATCGCAACCTGATTCTCACCGCCCTCGGGCACAATCAGATCTGCGTAACGCTTGGTTGGTTCAATGAATTCATGGTACATCGGTTTAACGGTGCTGCGGTACTGCTGAATAATGTTATCCAGCGACCGGCCACGTTCGACCATGTCCCGCTGAATCCGCCGAATGACACGAATGTCGTCATCCGTATCAACGAAGACCTTGATGTCCATCAAATTCCGCAGTTCCTCGTCAGCAAGAATGAGGATGCCCTCCAGAATGATGACGTCCTTTGGTTCAACGTGCACCGTTTCCTCGCTGCGGTTATGAATGGTGTAATCATAAACGGGCTTGTCAATCGGCTTGCGGGCGAGCAACTTCTTGAGGTCGCTCACCAGTAGCTCGGTGTCAAAGGCCAGTGGGTGGTCGTAGTTGATTAACTTGCGCTCCGCAAATGGCAGCGTACTTGCCTTGTAGTAGGAATCTTGCTCCAAAAGCATGATGGAACTGTTCTTAGAGAAGTGTTCGAAGATGGCGTGTGCAACCGTTGTTTTTCCGGAGGCAGACCCACCGGTAATACCAATTACGATTGGTTTCTGAAGTTCAGTCACGATTGTTACTCTTTCTATTGGTTGTCAGAGCCGATTGCGGCTTTGTTAACATTGTGTTCAGACAAGGTCCGGGCGAAGCGAATCTTCCCGGTCTTCAGGTTTGCAACGAAGTACAAGTAATCCTTGTCTCGGTCTGCTGGATTGAGCGTGGCCTGAACTGATGCCAAACTAGGCTGGTTAAACGGTCCTGGACCAAATCCAGGGTGTTTGTACAGGTTGTACGGCGATTTAACTTTAAGGTCGTCAAGCGTCAAATGCGTTTTGTGCGTGTTGAGCGCGTACATAATTGCGACGTCAGACTGAAGCGGCATGTTGATGGCGATTCGGTTGTAGAACACCCCAGCAATCTTGCGCCGACTGGTGGCGGTCACCCCTTCACGTTCAACAAGCGACGCAAGCGTCATTGTTTCCTGAACGCTCAGGTTCTTGTCGTCCATCGTCTTGTAGTACGGGCTGAGCGTGGTGTCCGTCTTGGCAACCATTTCGGAGACCAACTGCTCAGCACTCATGTTCTTCGAAACGTCGTACGTTGCGGGGAACAAATAACCTTCAAGTCGGTACCGCACGCCCTTAGCCTTGGACGTATCGGTTAACAACTTCGGGTATTTCTTGAGCAACTGCTTGAACAGTTTCTCACTCTTGATTGCCTTCATGAAGGACTTTCTGGTCAGGTTCGGATCCTTTTTGGTGTAATCCTTCATCGACTTCGCGATGTCAGAAATCGTCACCCCTTCACGCACGAGCACGTGCGCGACCGGTTTGGCGTTCACCGTATCCGTCCGCATTGTGTCAATGACCGCAGCCAGCGTCATGGACGGCTTGAGCGTGTATTCACCAGCCTGGAACCCGGTCAGGTTGTGCGATTTGATGTAGTAGTTAAACACCATCGCACTCTTAATGACCTTCTTGTCAGCCAAAATTGCGGCAATCTGCTTGTTGGTTGAACCAACCGGAATCGTCACAGTCACCTGCGCCTTGGAGTCAGGATTAGCCGGACCCATCGCGGACTTCACGTAACGGAAACCCATGAAGACGATCACGACAATGAGCGTCAAAATTATCCCAACAATCCACCACACAATGCGCTTAGTCACCGCACTCTGGAGTTCGCGTACGGACCGTTTATCCTGCCCGCTTGCATCATTTTTATTATCTGCCACCGTTAAACCCCCATTGCGTCACATATCCTTAATATTTTACCATGCAGCATTGAGAATGACCATAGTATCAGCTGCACGCTTGGTTAAGTATAGGTAACAAATACGGGGCAACTCTCTCTCCGCCCTGGTCTCCCCCACACCCTCGCTGTCCGGCAGCGTGAGTCCTTGGTGAAGTTCTGGGCATGTAGTGGTCTAGGGGCCGCGACTGGGCGGGGTCTCGGGTGTGCCGCCCAGCTGTGGCAACAAGAAAACACGATGTGACGACCGCGGTTTTTGCGGTTGGCACATCGTGTTTTCTTGAGGGAAAAATTTAGATTTGTGTGAGGAGCATTGAGGATTTAGGCACGAGATAGAGGCTTCAATCACATACCAAGCATCGTACGAGTCAGGTTTAAGCCGCGACGATGCAAAGCTAAATTTTTAGTCTGGAGACGGCGCTTTTCCGGCTCCAGACGACCGCCACAGCGACCACGGCGAAGCACACCCGAGGCCCAGCCCGGACCCGGAGGCCAAACCCCGCAGCGCGGAGCCCCCTCACTAATCCTACCTCAGCGAATTACTAGTTACCGAATCTGCGCGTCGAGCTGGGCCTGCAGGGCTGACTTAACTTCGCCGAATGCATTCTCAACCGTCTCTTCAGTCAGTGTTGCTTCAGGGTTCAGGTACGTCAACGTGTACGCAAGACTCTTCGTGTGGGCGGGCAGCTTGTTGCCGGTGTACACGTCGAAGAGCTGGACGTTCTGCAGGTACTTGCCACCAACGGAATTGATGACGTCCAGGATTTCAGCGTTTGACACCTTGTCGGAAATCAGAATCGCGATATCGCGCGTCATGCTTGGGAACTTCGGTGCCGGAATAGCCGTCTTGTCGCCGCGTGCGGCAACAAACAGTGGTTCAAGATTGAGTTCGAAGATGAACGTCTCTGGCAAATCGTTTTGCGCCTCGTATGCTGGGTGCAGCCGGCCGACAAGACCAATCCGCTGCCCATCAAGGTAAATCGAAGCGCTCTGACCTGGGTGCATTGCCCCATCCAAGTCTTTTGCCGCGTACGTCACCGTGCCGGCAAGGTTAAAGTCTTCGAGGAGGTGTTCAACAATACCCTTAGCCACGAAGAAATCAACCTTCTTGGCGCCGTGCTGCCAGTTGCTTGGCACCAGGTTGCCGGTCAAAACGCCGGCAAGGTATTCGTGCTCCGCTGGCCGCTTCTGGTCGGTGCTGCGAATGAAGACGCGGCCCTGTTCGTACAGAGCAACGTCGGTTTCACCGCGCTTGCCGTTGTAGCGAACCGCATCGAGCAGCCCCATCACGAGGTTTTCGCGCAAGTCCTGGTGGTCAACGGTCATGGGCCAAGCCAGTGCGGTGCGGGAGCTAGTCTCGAGGGCAAAGTGCTCGTTGTCGTTGCCGCCGCGTAATGCGTAGGTGATTGCCTGATCCAGACCGGCTGCTTCGAGCAACTTGCGACTGCGCCGAATGCGTGACTGGGTTGGGTTCAGCACGCCGACCGTCAGTGTTGATTCTGGCAATGTGCTTGGCAGCTTGTCGTAGCCGTAAAGCCGTGCCACTTCCTCAATCAGGTCGGGCACGATGCTAATGTCCCAGCGGCGAGCAGGCACGGAGACGGTGTAAATGGTGTCGCCATCTTCATCCTTGGTCGTAACGCCAAAACCAAGACGGTCGAAGATATCAGCAACTGCCTTTGCGGACAATTCCGTACCCAGCACGTGGTTAATGCGGCTAAGTTTGATGTCGATGACCACTGGTGCCCCACTAACACTCGTGGCCGTGAGTACACCCTTGGCCACATCCCCACCAGCAAGTTCACTTGCCAACCGGGACGCCGTGTCGAGGGCCAGGCCAATGTTTGACTGGTCAATACCCTTTTCGAAACGGGACGATGCCTGGCTGCGCAGGTTGTAACGCTGCGCGGTCTTGCGGACGTTCGCGTGGTTGAACAGTGCAGATTCGAACACAACCGTCGTCGTGTCCTTCGTAATCTCGGAGTTCAGTCCGCCCATGACCCCGGCGAGACCAATCGCCTTGTCTGCATCGGCAATCACGATGTCGTCACGCACCAATTCGTGGTCGTTGCCATCCAGCGTCGTCAAGCTCTCGCCGGCGCGCGCACGGCGCACCTGCACCTTGTGTCCAGCAACCTTGTCGTAATCAAAGGCGTGCATTGGCTGGCCGAAGTAAATCATGATGTAGTTGGTGATGTCCACGATGTTGTTCAGCGGGCGAATGCCGGCATTCCAGAGGCGCTTTTGCAGCCAGAGGGGACTGTCACCAATCTTGACGTTGCGCACAATGCGCAGGTTGTAACTTGGTGCATCCTTTGCATCGTCAACACTCACGCTCAGCAAACTGTCAGCAGGCGTTGCGCCCTCAACAACTGGGGCATCGTCAAAATGCGGCTTGTTGCCGTAAGTAGCACCGACTTCCCAAGCGGCACCGCGCATCCCGAGCGTGTCGGCACGGTTAGGCGTGATGTCAAAGTCGAGAATGGCGTCGTGCATCCCAAGTGCCTCGAGTGCGTCGGAACCGGGCTTCAGGGCTTCACTGAAGACATAAATCCCGTCACTGTACTTCTTCGGGGCAATGCTGTCACTGAAACCAATTTCCTGGAGGGCACACAACATCCCGTTACTGATTTCGCCGCGAATCTTGCCCTTCTTAATCTTGACGTTGTCCTTAATCCGGGCACCTGGCATCGCGACAATGACCGTCTGGCCGGCAGCCACGTTCGGAGCACCGCAGATAATCTGGCGCAATTCTTCTTCGCCAACGTCAACCTGGCAGATACGCAGGTGGTCGGAGTCGGGGTGCGCCTTAACGCTCTCGACGTGGCCAATCACGATGTTCTTGAGTCCAGCATCGGGACGCACAATTCCGGGCACTTCAATCCCGGTCACCGAAACCTTGTCGGCCAATTCCTCTGGGGAAACCGGCACATCAACTAATTCTTTTAACCAATTATATGAAACATCCATTGTGTGTTAGCCCTCCGTTTGGAATTGTTCGAGGAAACGTACGTCATTGGTGTAGAATGCACGGATGTCATCCACCCCGTACTTCAGCATTGCCAGTCGGTCGGGACCAACCCCAAAGGCGAACCCGCCGTATACTTCGGGGTCAACGCCCGCTGCCGTGAGCACGTTCGGGTGCACCATGCCGGCACCAAGCACTTCAATCCAGCCGCTGTACTTGCAGACGCTGCAACCAGCGCCACCGCACTTGAAGCAGGAAATATCAACTTCAACGCTTGGTTCCGTGAATGGGAAGTACGATGGACGCAGGCGAATCTTGCGCTCTGCCCCCAAGACGTGCTTGGCCATTGCCAGCAGCGTCCCCTTGAGGTCCGCCATGGTGATGTGCTTGTCAATCACAAGGCCTTCCATCTGGTGGAACTGGTGACTGTGCGTCGCGTCATCGGTGTCGCGCCGGTAAACGCGCCCGGGGCTGACCATCTTGAGTGGGCCCTTGGCGAAGTCGTGGTGTTCCAGCGTCCGCGCCTGGCTAGCGGAGGTTTGGGTCCGCATGAGCAACTGCTGGTCGATGTAGAACGTGTCCTGCATGTCCCGTGCTGGGTGGTCAGCCGGAATGTTCAGCATTTCGAAGTTGTAGTGGTCTTCTTCAACTTCGTAGCCGTCAACCACCTGGTAACCCATGCCCATGAAGAAGTCTTCGAGATCATCAATGGTCTGCTGCAGAATGTGTGGCGTCCCCGTGCGGACTGGACTACCGGGTAAGGTAACGTCGACAGTTTCCTTGGCCAACTTTGCGGCAATCTCCTGCTGCTCGAGCACTTTTTTCTGCTGCTCAATTGCTTCCTTCAGTTCATCGCGCACCGCATTGGCGAAGGCCCCAACCTTAGGCCGCTCACTGGCTTCAAGGTCACGCATCCCGCGCAGTACTTCGGTGATGGGGCCCTTCTTACCGAGCAGGTTGACCCGAATCTTATCGAGGTCCCCCAGTTCTTTTGACTCTTCAATGCGCTTTTGATTTTCCTGCTTTAGCGCAAGCAGGCGATCTTGTAAACTCATTGCTATTCCTTTCTGCACCATTTGGCGCGTACAGCTTCGCGATATCCGCAAAATATTTTTGGACACAAAAAAATCCCTAACCGTCATCTACATGACGATTAGGGACGAACTGATAGCCGCGGTACCACCCTAGTTTGCAAAAGCACACTTCATTAGGCGAATAACGGCCGCAACCGGACTCCGCCGCGCTAGCTAACGGAATCAGCTCAGAAAATGAATACGGGTACGAAGCACTTGGGAACCTTACAGTCGGTGGGTCCCATTTCCTGAAAGTGCCGCAATACCTGCGTTTTCTTCAACGCTGTTAAATCATTACTCTAAACAGCATAGTCGCGTCAGGCCAACTAGTCAACACATTCCTCATCGGAAAGCCAAACATCACCCCAGGCGTGGGCGCTGGCGAGTACGTCAGACAAAGCCTCACCCTTTGGTGTCAAGCGGTATTCAATGAGCGCAGAATCGGAGTGGGTCAAACGTTCAACCAGCCCTTCGCCTTCAAGTTCCTTGAGGCGTTCAACCAGCACACGGTCGGAGCACTTGGTTACTGCACTAGCAATGTCCTTGAAGCGACGTGGGCCGCCTAGGAGAACATCCAGAATCAGTCCGTTCCACTTCTTACCCAAAATGGTGAATGTCTTCTGAAAATGCGGGCAAATCACCCTATCATTCGTCTGCGTACACGGTTTAGCTACGGTTTGCATTCTAATATCCCCCAACGTTTGCTTACGTTTTGATAGTTACTTTATATAAGTATAACGCAACTTGACGCCTTTGCAAGCAAAACGGGTGCAGAAAATGGTTAATTTCCGCACCCATTCGGCCTAAAAGCGAGGCTATCGCGTTATTCGCGCTTTTGCTTGCCCGCGTTACGTGCACGCAGGTCTTCCTCGGCGTCCCCCACGGTTGTTTCCGTGCTGGAGGCGCTGCTCTGATTGCCATCAGGTTGTGCACCAGCGGCCATGCCCATTGCGGCAAGGCTGTCTGGCATTGGCGCGCGATCATTAATTCTGCCATCCGCGTCAAACATGTCTGGTTTAACCACCTCAACAACCGGCTTCTTGGTGAACTCTTCGTCCAGTCGCTTGCGAATTCCCGGTGTGATGATGAAACTCAAGATGGCCTGCTGAATTACCATAATCAGCCCAGTACCGAAGAAGTAGAGGGTCAGCCCGGCAGGAGCCGAGACACTAATGAAGAAGGTCATCATTGGCGAGAAGATAACCATCGTACTCATCGTCTTGCGTTGTTCGGCAGGAGCCGTGTACAACATCATCAGGCTCTGAACCGCGTACAGCGCAGAGGCGATGATGGTCAGCCAGAAGCTTGGGTCCCCCAGCTGAAAGCCGAAGAACGTGCTCTTGGAAATTTCAGGCGAGTACGCGACAGCGTAGTACAACCCGGAGAAGATTGGCAGTTGCAGCAACAGGACCAAGCACCCCGAGGTTGATGGCATCATGCTGCTGCCGTTCTTCTTGTAGACGTCCTGCATCAGCCCGTTGATGCGCATGGTTTCTTGCTGGCCGCTAGACACCTTCGCCGCTTTTTGGAGCAAATCAAGCTGGGGCTTCAGCACCTTGGCTTTTTCCTGCTGCATTGCGGAACCGCGCTGCTGCTTGAGCATGCTTGGCATCAGCACAATCCGGACGAACAACGTGATCAGCAGGATGGCAAAACCGTAACCATTGCCGCCAATCTGGGTTGAAATCCATTCCAGCAGGTGCTGAATTGGCACCCCGATGTACTTGTAGATTGTCCCAAACGGAAAACCGTGGGGTGGAATCTTGTATGTGTTCTTGTTCGTGCAGGCAGTGAGCAGCATTGCCATCAGGCCAAGCCCACCAAACGTAAGAAGCCGTTTCGTTTTCTTCATGAAAAAAATCGTCCCTCTGTAGTCCCCATTATTGGCGTAACGCCCTGGAGTTGATTGCTTCTAACTATACGATACGTGCCGGTTGCTTTCAACCCACAACTGCAAAACCGTCATAGGCCGGCACGGGGTCTAGGTCCTTGGCCTCGTAGGTTGATACCTGCCCGAACTTAGTGGGACTCTGCTTAATTTCCTGCACAAACGCAATCATCGCCGGCCGCTGTCCAACCGCGTGAATAATCACCGAACCGTCAGCCTGATTGGCAACATCGCCGCGAATCTGCAGCCGATCCGCCACCATCTTCGTTGCCCAGCGAAAACCAACGCCCTGGACCCGGCCAGCGACGCGAATTGTTAATGCTTGTTCTGCCATCTTCTGCCACTCCTTACCAGCTAGCGGTGCCACTTCCCCGTCAGCGTTTTCTCAATACTTCTATCTTAACGCAATTGGCCAATTACTGACCAGTTTCGGCGGGTATTTCTGGTCGACTGGCCGCCCATAATCCCTAACCGGCGACTTTTCCAGTTACTTTTTCAGAACCGCCGGCGCGCAATCGATTAGATAACGCAAAATTCCTCAAGGTTTTCACGACTGGCGGCCCTGACTAATTCTTTCTGCCCGCCCCGTATGCTATACTTGAGTGCGGAATTAGTTGCGCAAACAGATTAGGAGGCGGGGATGCGTCCCCACACAATAACTATGGAAAAAATTATGTCACCAAAGAACGACCACATTAAGTTGGCCAAAAAGTTGACGGTTAAAAAATACCAAAAAGACTACGACTGCTACCTGCTCGAAGGGCCACACTTGGTTCACGAAGCACTGAAGGCCGGCGTTGAACCCGACGTCATCTACATCACCGACAAGTACGAGAATGACCGTGAATTGCGGCCTTTCTACAACAAGCTCGTCCTCGTGTCTGAAGATGTCGCTGAACACCTGAGCGCAACACCAACACCTCAGGGGATGTTCGCGGTTTTGCCACTGCCCCACAACGAACTGCCTAAGCCTCTCAGTGGTAGTTTCCTGCTGCTCGATGGTATCCAGGATCCCGGCAACGTCGGCACCCTGGTCCGGACGGCGGACGCTGCGGGTGTCGGGACGGTTGTGCTGGGCAAGCAGACCGCTGATGCCTTTTCACCAAAGGTATTGCGGGCAATGCAGGGCAGCCAGTTCCACATCAACGTGGTTAGCGGCGACTTGATTAAACTCACCGGCCAGCTCCAGCGCGCGGGCATTCCCGTCTACGGGACGGAACTTAACGACCGGGCTAAGTCATACGGCGCCATCGCCAAGACCGACCGTTTCGCCCTCATCATGGGCAACGAAGGTAACGGCTTGCGGCCAGAACTGCTGGCCAAGACTGACGTCAACGTCTACATCCCCATGCGTGGGCGCGCAGAATCCCTGAACGTCGGGGTTGCTGCCGGGGTTGTCTTGTTCCACCTTCTCGGCTAATAAGCGAAACCAAACAATGGCCTGCACAAATGCGTGCGGGCCATTATTGTACATACGGCTCCCGCACACAAAAAAAGCCAGGCGTAAATGCCTGGCTTTTTTGCTACGCTTCAATCGCAGCAAGAATCTTCTGTTTGTATGGGTGCGAGAACTCGGCCACCGCCGCGTAATCATCCACCAGCGAAACAATGTAGCTTTCGATGTAGCGTGGGAACGCGAGCGTTGCGCCCCACATGTGTTTGATAATGATATCGCGTTCGACCTTGTTCAAGTCCGTCAAGTGCTCAGCGTTGTGCAAAGCGATGCGTGGGTGCACGTATGCGTGCGTCCCGAGGTCAAACTTGGTTGTGCGCCAGTCATAATAGAACAAGTCGTGAAGTAACCCTGCCCGTGCAGTTGAACGCACATCTAGGTGCATCTTCTTGGCAATCAGGTAGCTGGTGTAAGACACACGCAGAGAGTGCTCCAAGCGGTTACTGTGGTGGTGCTGCTTGAAGTCCGCAAGGTGTTGCACTTCTGGGGTTGCGAGCAAATCATCAATTAACGCGCGGTATTCCGTGTCTTCTTCCCACTGCCGATATAGTTCCATTCATTACCCTCCTGGAAAGTCTGCGGCGACTTGGCCAAAACCAATCACGTGCCGCAAACATATATTTGCCACTATTGTAACAGGTATCCGGGGCTTTGCCCATCCCCTTACTAAATGAAAGAAAAACGTAATAATTGCAAATACGCACGTTGAGTCCCAGACGGCCGCGACCGCAAAAAAAGGCCCACAGTGAAAGGCGGCTGCTCTTCACTGCGGGTCTGAACAATTCAGCTTTATTTGGTGTTACAGATTTGAATTCTTAATGTCGTCCGCAATGAGTGCTTCCGCATCACCATCGCCGTGGCTGGCGGCAAGCTCTTCTGCTCGCTCCGCCGTAATCCGCGGCAGGTTGATGCGGAAGACCGAACCGTAACCAAGCGAGGAATCAACGCTGATTTCACCGTGGTAGCCGTCAATCAGCTGTTTGGCAATGGCTAAACCGAGCCCATTACCACCCTTTTCCCGGCTCCGCGCCTTGTCGACCCGGTAGAACCGGCCGAACACGCGGTGCATGTTCTCGGGGCTAATCCCTTCCCCGAAGTCCTGCACGGCGATGTTCACCTCGGCGTCGCTGTTACCGATTGACACGTGAATTTCTTTGCGGTCCTTCGAGTACTTAACGGCGTTGTCCACCAGAATAATCAGCACTTGTTCTAGGTGATTGCGGTACATCTGGACCCACGAAGGCCCATCGAATTCATCCTCAAGCGTAATGTTGAAATCGGGGTGAATCATGCTCATGTCGCTGACCACCTGGTGGGCGAGTTGCTGCACCTCAACCACGGAATCGGCGTACATCAGGTCAACCTGGTCGGCACGTGTCAGATCAAGCATTTCCTGAATCAGGCTCTTCATCCGCGCAGTCTCCTGCAGCGACGCGGCCAGTGATTCATCCAGAACCTCTGGATCATCCTTCCCCCACCGACTGAGCAGCTTCAGGTGCCCTTCAAGCACGGCGACTGGGGTCCGCAATTCGTGCGAAACGTCACCAACAAAATCGCTCTGCTGATCCATGAAGCGCTGAATTCGGTCGAGCATGGCGTTGAACTCATTAATCAAGTGACTCATTTCGTCATTCGCGTTGATTTGTTCAATCCGCACGTCACTTTGCGGCTCGCTGTTGACCAGGTCAATGGTTGTCGTAATCCGCTTGATGGGCTTCAGGAACCGGCTGGCGAGCCAGAACCCAACCGCAAACGAGATAACAAACGCGACGAGGGCCACAATGTAAATGGTCCGCGTAATGCGGTTCATCGTGGCGTGGAAATCAGTCATGGCGTTGGCAACCTGAATGTAGCCAATGCGCCGGCCGGTGTGGTCAGAGATGACCGCGACCCGCCCGACCATGCCGTCGAACTTCCCCCGGCGCTCATTCTTAATGGTCATCGGGGTGGTTCGGTGCAGTGGTTGGTGGTTGCCGCGCGAGTTGAAGACCACCTCGCCGGAACGGTTGAACACCGTCACGGTGATGTCCTCACGCGAAATTTTCTCAATCATCGAATCCGCAAAAATAGAATCCTTGCCGCTCTCCGCGGGTGCATTCTCTTGGGTAATCGTGTTGCCTAATGAAGCATCTAGGCGTGGCCGAACGGATGACGGCGTTAGGTTGTCCGCGACTGGGGTGAGCCGGGACTCAACGGCGTTCACGGTATCGACGACCGTGGTACGCTCACGCTCCGCTAACGTCTGCCGCATCACGCCATAGATAACGAGCGAAAAAACGATAAAGGTCAGGAAAATCCCGACCCCCACCGTTGCCGCCCACTTCCACCGAAGCGAAATGAACCGCTTCGGTTTGGGTTGTGCTACTTCTTCTTGCGAATCCGCCATTAGGACCGCATTACGTAGCCCGTACCCCGAACGGTCTGGATGTAACTCTGTTCACCAGGACGGTCAATCTTGTTCCGGATATAACGCACGTAAACATCAACGACGTTAGTTTCAACGTCAGAATTGTAACCCCAAACCTTGCTGAGGAGGACGTCGCGGGCCAGAACAACGTTGATGTTTTCCATCAGCGTGAGCAACAGTTCGTATTCACGCTTGGTGAGTTCGATGATGTCGTCACCACGGCGCACAATCCGGTTTTCCTTTTCGATAACCAGGTCACGGTACTTGATGGTTGTCTGCTTGGCCTTGTTGGTTTCGTCCATGGAGTGCACACGCCGGAGCAATGCGCGCAGACGGGCGAGGAGTTCTTCAATGGCAAATGGCTTAACGATGTAGTCATCTGCACCGTGGTCGAGCCCAGAGACACGGTCGATGACGGAATCACGCGCGGTCATCATGATGATTGGCGTGTTCTTCACCTGACGGACCCGCCGGCAGATTTCAAGACCGTTCAAATCTGGGAGCATCAGGTCAAGCAGAATTGCGTCCCAGTCTTCGTTCAGTGCGGCATCGAGCCCGGCACGACCGTTCATGTAAACTGCAGTTTCGTCGCCTTCATGCTTCAGTTCCAATTCAACAAAACGTGCCAAGTTCTTTTCGTCTTCAATAATCAAAATCTTACTCATTGCCGTTTTACTCTCCTTTAGTACCCGTTTTAATTTTCCGTTTAATCATACTCTCAGCACACTAAATTCCGCGCACTAAGTCGTTCCAGAAAAGAATATCACATTTTCTCATAATTAGCCAACTTAACCCGCACCACAATCGCTTTATGAGAATGAGAAAGTCCACGGACAATCTGCCAATTATGAACCCAAACTGCCAATTTAACCTTCCTTATCCCCGCCCCATTGGGTTCTAACTTCCTCGCCGTTTTCACCAACTGGCTGGAAGTTACAGGGGGGCTTTGCAAAATGTTAACACTAGTTCAATATATTGGTTCAAATAAACTGATTTTACGGTAAAATTAAACAAGTCATAATATAATTTATTGTACAGTCGTAGCTTGAGTAACAATTATTCTATCTAGCCACATGCTCAATCAGCATAGAGCATAATGCTAACTATATCGATTCCAGATTTATCTGGAGCTGTATAGACAAACATTATTAAATCGTGACTGGGCTATGACTGATGGTGTACCGTAGTTTTGAAAGTCGGTATTTACTATATTATTAGGGGGATTACAATGGCAAGATATTGTGCGTATGATAACGAAAAAATAGGAATGATGGTAGGAAGCGTCACACTTGCAGATGGTAGTGTTCTGTGTAATAAGCACTGGGACAGGCTTGGCTTTAGCGGTTTTACCGGTGCATACTCCAGTTTGCTAAACAAACACGACGTTGCAAAAATAATTGACGAAGGCCTAGACGGTGACAGGTACGTGGCAAGTCTGTCAGGTTTCGATACCACTTTCGAGTATGACAAACAGGCAAGCATTGGCAATTATATTCACGTTAGTCCTACTACAAAACAAATTCAAATTGGTGGAGCCGGCCTATTTAAATTTAAGCCACAGGTTCAGGTTGGCTATAAGAATATTGTCTCTTATCACGTCGTTGAAGATGGTGATCAAATCATTGCTAAAAGTGGTGTCGGCCGAGCAATTGGCGGAGGACTATTATTTGGCCCAGTTGGGGCAATCGTTGGTGGCGTCACTGGCAAGAAAAAATCTAAAAAAATTGTAACGGACCTACACATTGATGTTGTCGTATCTGACCGGCCAAAAAACAGCTACACCATATCAATTATCTCAACACAGACCAAACCGGGACTAGTTTTAACTAACGCACGAACAACAGCTGCGCAAATTTCTGCATTTATTGACAATATATTGGCACTACAGGAACAGGAGTCAACAGACACGGTGTCTGTTGCACAAAATGAAACTGCAAATGAAATTCGCCAGTTTAAGTCCCTTCTAGATGACGGCATCATTACCGAAGAAGAGTTCAATGCCAAGAAAAAAGAATTACTTGGGCTCTAGAAGAATATAGTCACAACGCATTCGTCAATATACTATTCAGACAGACCACTAACTTTAAATCTGGGTTGATTGGTTTCTATGGAGGCCTAACATTTTGTCTAAGCATAAGGAAAATAGAATCCCCAAAGAACAAGCACAACTATTCAACGACTTTGTCGAGCAACTTGATTACATTAGTGTGGCAGCAGATAACTATGATGAAGGCCATACAAGTCGTATTAAAATGGCAGCACCACATTTACGATCATTATTTTATAAATCTCAAACGAGCCACCCGCTAATTGACAAAATCAGTGTAGTAGATAGGAATAAATTCGTAGACACAACCATGCCTGATAAAAGCAGCTTTATATATACAGGGCCATTAATTATAGATAACACAGCGGCCAATAAGGGAAGTTATACTTACTATCCTGGCTGCTATATCAACTCGAGTGTTTACAAATTCATAAGTTTCGAAGACTGGTGGCATGGAGAAATCTTGGCTCAAGGCGGTGAGATTTTTTCTAGAAAAGATATTGTTGCCTACATCACCAATCAAGATGGTGGAGCACATGTTGATACTGCTTTATCCGAACGATACTACAATCTATTAAGTGGGCTTTATTCAGCAACGGTTTCTGATGAAAACGTGAAAAATGTGCCCGTCGACGAAATATCTTTTGCATTACTAAGACAGATTTCTTATGAATGCATAGCTTCCTTCAAGTCAATGCATTTTCCACTCAAAGTCAAGTTATCAACCGGCAAGGATTCCCTTCTCGATCAGAGGCGGATTGGTTATAAGTCTGGGTCTAATTTTATCGATGCGTCTTTTACCTGGCTTTGAAAACACTCGCTTAAGCTAACCTGAAAAAGGGTTGAGAACAATCACTGAAGAATGTTTCTGATAGCACTGGATGGACTGATAGTTAAATCCAGCGCCGTTATCACAATGTTATAAGAACAATTGCGAGCTATCGACACAAAACAAGAACCAAGAATAACGTGCCGACATACTGTTGATTAATATCACTTTACACAGATTTAAAAGGATTCAACTCAACCCCTTTTACTGGTTGCGAGTTGAAGCCTTTTTCAATTGGTTAGAAATAGTTGCAAATTCTAGTGCTCGGCATATCTTGGCCATACCAGTCTGCAAATGACGGCCGACTATACTAGAGGAACGGATGCTGCATCCTTGGCAGTATCACAAGGTTTCCAGCAGGTCACTAGTGAAATAGTCGGTACACAATCGGTACAAAACGATTCAATAAATGGTACCGATAATTCTGTACCGACAAATGTACCGACTCCGCATCATGTTTAGTCATGTTTAAGCACAAAAATAGCGCCAATCCGCACACTACCATTACTGGTTTTATGCGGATTGGCGCTATTTATTTGTAACTGATTTATTATTGTTCGTCGTACCAGCTGTAGTGGAAAATACCTTCCCGGTCCGTCCGTGCGTAGGTGTGGGCACCGAAGTAGTCGCGCTGGGCCTGAATCAGGTTAGCGGGCAGAACTTCGCTGCGGTAGCTGTCGTAGTAAGAAATCGCAGCGGAGAAGCCAGTAACTGGCACACCAGCCTTAACTGCCAGGCCAACCAGGTCGCGGACAGCTTCCTGGTAGTTGCGGGCGATGTCCTTGAAGTAGTCGTCGAGCAGCAGGTTGGACAAATCTGGCTGCTTTTCGAATGCGTCGGTGATGTTCTGGAGGAACTTAGCGCGGATGATGCAACCTTCACGCCAAATCTTAGCCAGTTCGCCGTACTGCAGGTTCCAGTCGTAGTGTTCACTAGCAACACGCATCTGCTCGAAGCCCTGAGCGTAACTCATCAGCTTGGAGAAGTAGAGTGCCTTGCGAATCATTTCAACGACGGTGTCCTTGTCGAAGCCAACCTTGCCAACTGGCTTAGGCAGAACCTTGCTTGCAGCCACACGTTCGTCCTTCATGGCACTGATGTAACGTGCGTAGACGGATTCGGTGATTACGGACTGAGGCACACCCAGTTCAAGCGCGGACTGGGAACTCCACTTACCGGTACCCTTGTTGCCGGCAGCATCCAAGATCATGTCGACCATTGGCTTGCCGGAACCCAGGTCGTCCTTACGGGTCAAAATATCAGCCGTAATGTCGATGAGGTAAGAGCTAAGTTCGCCCTGCTTCCAGTCGTTAAAGATACCCGCGATTTCGTCGACGGACAGGCCAACGAGGTTCCGCAGCAAGTTGTAGCTTTCGGAAATCAGTTCCATGTCGCCGTATTCGATCCCGTTGTGGACCATCTTGACGTAGTGACCTGCACCGTTCGGGCCGATGTAGGTAACACATGGTTCGCCGTCTTCAGCCTTAGCCGCCATCTGCTTCAGGATTGGTGCGACCAAATCGTACGCTTCCTTCTGACCACCTGGCATCATGGATGGGCCTTCGAGGGCACCAAGTTCACCACCAGAAACACCCATGCCGATGAAGTTGATCCCGGACTTGTCCAGTTCAGCGTTCCGGCGCATGGTGTCTTCAAAGAAGGTGTTCCCACCGTCAATGAGCACATCACCCTTATCAAGAAGAGGCAGAAGCTGTGCAATGACCGCGTCGGTCCCGGCACCAGCCTTAACCATCATGATGATACGGCGAGGCTTTTCAAGGGAGTTCACGAAGTCCTCAATCTTGTAGCTAGGAACGAGCTTCTTGTCAGCGTGTTCCTTGACCACGGTTTCGGTCTTCGAGCCGGTCCGGTTGTAAATCGCCACGGTGTAGCCCCGGCTCTCAATGTTGAGGGCCAGGTTCTTACCCATGACGGCCATCCCGATGACCCCAATTGTTGGTTTGTCCATTATTGTGATTCCTCCATAACTATTCATGTGGGACGCGCGGTTATATCCGCTCATTCCCCTTTATCCTAGCAGAAATAGGCCGCGATGCCAAAGACGAACACTAGTTTTTGTCCTCTTCGTCCCCGTTTTCGGGAAAAAGATTCTTAAGCCCGGCAAACGGATTGTCCTTCCGCTCTTCTGGTGGCAGCGGTGCGGCTTCTTCTTCCGAAATCAGCGCCCAGTCATCCCCATGCGGCAGCTCAGTTGCCTCCGCCTCTTCGGGCGTCAAAACGCGCAGTGGCAGGCCAAGCAGCAAGTTGTCCTTCACGGCCGGCATCAGGTCGAGCCGGTCATCCTTCAGCAGAATGAGCAGCGCGTCCTCCTCATATTGATCGACGTGGTCGGCGCGCGTCAGGTAGGTTTCGGTAAACTCGAAGTGAACGGGCACCTCGACCGGGACCAAACTGCGCGTGGACGGCAGCGTCACGTGCGCGGAAACAACGCCATTCACGGTGAAGTCACCGCGCGAATACAAGATGTTGCCGTGTGCGCGGACCCGCCCCATGTCAATAATGTCTGGGTTGCGGTCCATCAATTCCTTCTTCACGTCGACTTCTTCATCGAACGTGAACGGTTCGTGATTGTATTGGGTCAAATTACTAATCGACCAGTTCAGCATGTTTTCCCTCCAAACTCTGAATCTTGCATTAGGGGTTTGCGGCCAAAGTTTTGTACCTGACCGTTAATATTCGTGTACAGACTATCAGCGCGGTGCGTCATGTAAAGTGGCGCTCCCGGCGCGAGCATATCGCTGCTGACCTTGGTTATCAGCGGAATCGTTGCGGTCTTTTTAACACTGTGCAAAAATTCGCGGCCCGCAGCGGTAAAGCCCAAAACGTGGGCCAAGACGTGTTCCCGGTCAAAGCGGACATCATCGCGCGTCAGGTTGAGCACGGTGGCCAGTGCCAGTCGTCTTAGCCGTGCGTAGGTGTACCGCTTGGACTTAACTTGGTGCAAAAAATCGGCAAAGTCTTCGCTGGTCCGTGCACACGCCACCATGCGGTACTCAAGTCCCTCACTCATCTGGTCAACCTGCCGCAATTCCGGTAGCGTCGCTGTCAGCAGGCGGTACCGCAGCAGCGGCCACAAGTCGGCCCACGAGGCGTGCTCTTGCTGGGCCAGTAACTGGCGCGTCATCGCGGGCACATACTGCGTCACGTCCTCACCGGCAAATACTGCCTGCCGAATCGCGCTGGCGGACAAAAAGCCCGCCGCTCGATTAACCGCGTCGTGCTGGACACCCGTGCGTTGCAGCGGCACGAGTGTCAGCGGCGAGTGCAGGCGCAGATTGGCCTCGGCGTACGCTAGAGCCAGCATCTGGTTGGGCGCCGTCAGCTTTTTCCCCACCTCACTGGCGTAAAAATCCGCCAGCTGGCTGGCATAGGGGCGTGTGTAATCACGGAAGACTTCGGTATCTGACGCCTGCATGCGCTTGGCGGCCAGGGCCGCGTAATCGAGGCTGGCGTCCTCAGTGCCAAACGCAATGGCGTCAACGTGCAGACCCGCAAGCACCGCCACCCCGCCTTCAGCGAACTGCTCGCTGGACTGCAGCGCCACACTGATTGGCAGTTCAACCACCACGTCGGCGCCGGCTGATAGGGCCATTTGGGCGCGTGCCCATTTATCCACAATGGCCGGTTCGCCGCGCTGGACGTAATTGCCAGACATGACCGCGATGACCACGTCCGCCTGCGCCTTTTGCCGGGCCCGCGTGAGGGCGTACACGTGACCATTGTGCAGGGGGTTAAATTCTGCAATTATTCCGACACTGCGCATCATTTTTCCTCCCGCCAACCGTTACAGTTTTACCGCACTCTTGCTGCAGCTGAAGAACCACCGCGTGCTGTCATCCTGGACCGGGCCGCGCCCAAAGTCGGCACTAACCTGAATGTCCGTGAAGCCAGCCTTGGTGAGTGCGTCCACGTAGTCTTGAATCGGGTACGTGCGCTCCTTGTGCTGCTCAATCAGCGGCTTGTAGGCATCAATGTCCTCGTGGTAAACGAAGAAGGTCAGGTCGTGCTCGGCAGAATGTGGCACCTCACCCTCGTAGCTACTCCAGATGAAGGCGTAATCCTCGGTCTGGTAGTTGTACATGTAACCAGGGAAAATATCATCCATTTGGTGCAACGAGTGCGCGTCAAACATGAAGCGCCCACCGGCTTTGAGGCTGGTGCTTACTTCCTTGAACACCTCAGTCACGTTATCAAGATCGGGCATGTAGCAGATGGAATCATCGAAACAAGTGACGATGTCGAACTGGCCCAGCTGGGCAAAGTCCCGCATGTCCGCCTGCACGAGGGGAATATCCAGGTCCGCCTTGTTAATCTTGGCCGCCGCCAGTGACAGCATTTCGGCACTCAAATCAAGCGCCGTAACGTCAAAGCCGGCCTGCTGCAGCTGCACGGCAAGCGTGCCCGACCCCGCGGCAAGTTCAAGCAGGCGCTGACCCTTAGCCGGCACCTGCTGCAATACGTAATCCCGCCAATCGGTGTACAAGTCCTGATCCATTAACTGGTCATAAACTTGCGCAAAGGTTGAATAAATCATTCGTTAATCCACTCGCTAACGTTGACTTCTGGTGCATCCTGCCAGAACTGTTCCAGCTTGTAGTTGGCGCGTTCTTCAGGGGTGAAGACGTGCACAACAACATCGCCGAGGTCCATGAGCATCCACTTGGAGCCCTTCTTGCCTTCAATCGACTTCACGGTGCCACCGGCTTCTTCAACCTTGTCGTGAATTTCGTCAATAATGGCCTGAACCTGACGTTCGGTGTTCCCACTCATCACCACAAAGTAGTCCGCGAGCAGGCTGACGCCCTCCATGTTCAGTGCCACAATGTCCTCGGCACGCTTGTCGTCTCCGGCGCGAACCACCGTTTCGAGCAATGCAATTGGTGCTACAGTCATTAAATAATCCTCCTGTGCAACCGGGCGTTTGCCGCACCGGTCTGTGTGTTTGTCATCAATATTGGTTAATCTTGAACCCGCTTGGTAAACGCGTTAAAGGTGCTGAACGTGAGCGGGTGAATCAGTGCCCCGCGGTCAACCAGGTACGTGAGCGTGTTTTGCAGCTCAATCATCGTCGCCTTGGTGAGACTGGTTTCGGCGGCCTTACGCGCGGCAATTTCGCCCGGCAATGTCCGGTCCGGCTCAATGAAATCGGCCACGAAGGTAATCATGTCCAGATCGGTCATGTCTGGGTGGCCCGTTGTGTGCCGGTTAATTGCCCGAATCACGTTTGGGTCACTGATGCCCAAATCCTGCTGCAGGAACCACGTGCCGACCATGCCGTGCCAAACGCCGCGGCCGTACTGAAGCAAATCCTGCCCGTAACCTTCACGGACAATGACCTGCTGGTACTCAGGTACCGGAATTTCCTTAGCGTAATCGTGCAGCAAGCCCGTCAGTCCGGCCTCGTCAACATTGACGTTGAAGCGCTTAGCCAGGACGCGGCTGGTTTCCTCAACGCGCAGGCAGTGATTCAGCCGCCCGTCGCTGAGCCGTTCGTGCATCTTGGCCAGAATCTGCTGGCGCGTGTGCCCGCCCGTCATTGTCAGTGGGTATTCGTAATCATTCACGGTACAAGCCCTCTTTCTCAATGTATGCAGCCACGCTATCGGGGACCAGGTACCGAATGCTCTCTCCAGCAGCCACGCGCTTGCGAATTGCCGTCGAGGTGATTTCCAGCATTGGCGCGTCGACCCACAGAACTGGGTACGTGGTCCGTGGCGTGTAACCGGGACGCTTGACGCCGACGAACTGGACTAGCTTCACCAGGTCATCGATGCGGTGCCACTTGGGCAGGTAATTGACCATGTCGGCCCCGATGATGAAGTAATAATCGGTGTCCGGGTGCTTGTTTTTCAGGTACACCATCGTGTCGTAGCTGTAGCTGATGCCGCCCCGCTGAATCTCACACAGCTCAAGGTCGAACATCGGGTTGCCCGCAATGGCTGCGGCCAGCATCTCCACGCGGTATTTCGCATCGATTGCACCCTTTTTGTCAACGTGCGGCGGGGTGGCGTCAGGCATGAAGCACACTTTGTCCAAGCCAAGCTGATTGCCCACCTGATCTGCCATCACTAAATGCCCCGTGTGCACAGGGTTAAAGGTCCCGCCAAAAATCCCCAGCTGGCGCCGCTGCTTGTTGCCCAAAATCTTGGTACGCAGCTCCGTCGACAGCACCGGATGGGTCAGTACCGCCTTCTTCTGCATTAGTCCTTAGCCAGTGCCGCAACCTGCTTGGACAGCTTACGGTTATCCTCGTTACTTGCTTCCTTGTAGACCACCAGGGAATGGCCGATGGTTTGCGCAACCTCAAGACCAGGAATTGCGTCTTCAAGGTAGGCACCAACTTCCTTAGCCGTTTCTTCGGCACTTGGCAGCAGGCTAATCTTAACCATTTCCCGCGCCTCAAGGGCATCGGCCACGCCACGCACAAACGTGTCGGACAGGCCGTTCTTGCCAAAATTAATCAGTGCTTTTTGCGTCATTGCGATGCTCCGCAATAGCCGCTTCTGTTTACCAGTTAACATATTATTTCCTTTCGGTCCCAACTCGGCAAAACGCCTCGTGAACACTGTTTGTTAATTACCTGCAATCGTTAAGTTAAATCATGGCCTTGCGCAAGATCACGTCAACGCCTTTGGGTGCGTAACCGGCGATTGTTTCGCCAGCCGGCACGTTAATCCAGCCGAGGCCGGCAAAAACTAGGTCGCTGTCCTGCTTGGTCGTAAACTCAAACCGTGCCAGTTCTGGCAGTGGCTCTGGGCTATCCGGACGCGGTGGCTGGAGTAAATCGCCCTTTTGCCGGTCGTAAAATTCATCCGCGTTCTCCAGCTTCGTGCGGTGCACGAGCAGCTGGTTGTCCACGTAGGCCGTGAAGCCAGCGCGCGTGCCGGAGATGAAGTCAAACCGCGCAAGGCCCGCCAGAAACAGGGTCTGACCCGGGTTGAGCTGGTAGGTCTTCGGGCGAATCACGTGCGTTGGCGAAGCGAGCTTCAGGTCCTTGGCGTCAAGGTAGTGCGCCATCTGGTTGCGGTGAATAATCCCGGGCGTGTCGATGATGCCGGCACCGTCGTCGAGTTCCAGGCGAATCCGGTCAAGCGTGGTCCCCGGGAACCGGGAAGTCGTGATGAGGTCCTCGATGCCGCTGGTCTGCTTCAAAATCGCGTTAATCAGCGTGGACTTACCCGTGTTGGTCACCCCAACGAAGTAGACATCGCGGCCGCCACGCAGTTCCTCAATCTTGGCGAGCAGCTCGGCCACGTCATCGCGGTTCTTGGCGCTCATCAAAATCGTGTCAACTGGGCGCAGTCCATTGGCGTGCGCCTGCTGGGTGAGCCAGTTGCGCAGCCGGGGCCGCTTCAGGGACTTAGGCAAAACGTCCGCCTTGTTGCCGACTAAGAGCACGGGGTTGTCCCCAACGAAGCGATGCAGTCCGGGGATGAGGCTCCCGTTGAAGTCAAAAATATCCACGACGTTCACAATGAGTGCATCTGCATCCCCAATGAGGTTGAGCAAGCGTAAAAAGTCATCGTCCGTGAGCCCCACCGGCTGGATTTCGTTGTAATGCCGCAAACGGAAACAGCGCTGGCAGTATAGTTCCGCCTCGCCATCCGCCGCTTTTGCAAGCCTGGCTGCGGGTAAGAACCCGGCCGCCTGGTCATCTTCAGTTTGCAGACGCGCACCACACCCGATGCAGTACAAATCAGCTGTTGCTTCAGTCATCAATATCCTCCCGATATTTGAATGTTCCTTTGCGTTTCATGTCGGCCTTGATGAAGCCCTCGATGAAGCGATTAGGTAATGTGTTCCATTGATCAGTTTTAATTAGTGGCTTGACTAATACGGTTCGCACGCCCGCCAGGTGGCCGGCAATGACGTCGGTCAGCAGTTGATCGCCGACCATGATGCATTCGTCCTTGCGCAGGCCAAGTTGTTTGACTGCACGGTTGATTCCGACCGGCAGCGGCTTTAAGGCCCGCGCCGTAAACGGCAGGTCCATTGCGCCGACCGCCCGCTGCACACGCTCATGATTATTGTTGGAAACCACCATGACCGTGATGCCCGCATCGTTCATCCGTTCAAGCCACCGGCGTAATTGCGGTGTGCCATCAGGATTATTCCAGGCAATGAGCGTGTTATCCAAATCGGTGAGCACGGCGGCAATGCCCCGTTTTTTTAATGTACTTGGTTCAATGTTGTAGATAGCCTTAACCATCCACGTTGGTGTCACTAGTGCCAAACTGGCACCTCCTAGCGTGTCTTTTATCCGTACTATTATAGATAATTTGGCCGACAATTACCACCAAATACCATACCTCGCCAAGTATACCATGTTATTGCACATTTCCGGAGTGTTTGCAGAAAATCATTAGCCCGCCTCATAAAAATAGTTTTTAAGAAGCACTTTCTTTCACAAGGCCAATGGGGTAACATTAAGTAAACGGTTACAAGATAGCCGAGACTGGGAGGTACGCCTATGTTTTCCACAATTTTATTTGATATCGATGGCACCATCATCGATACGGAATCTGTCATTGTTTCATCTTTGCAGGAGGCGCTGTCCCAGACTACTGGTCGCGAGTATTCACACGACGAGCTGCGTTTCATTCTGGGAATTCCAAGCGCTGAGGCTCTGGCCAAGTTAAACTTGCCTGAGGACCAAACGGCCGCAGTCAAGAAGCTTTGGCCCGAGATTCTGGCAACGCGCCAGAAGCAAGTGACTGTTTTTGCCACCATGCGTCGCACGCTCGCCCACTTGCAACACCGCGGAGTGCAGCTCGGTATCATCACGTCCAAGAATAACCGGGAACTTGAAAACGAGTTTACCTGGTTTGGCCTGAACGACTACTTCGACGTCATTGTTACCGCTGACGCCCACCTGGCGCCAAAGCCGGCACCTGATCCAATCAAGTTTGCGCTGGCCGAACTCGGTGCCGACCCTGAAGACACCATGTACCTCGGGGATTCCATCTACGACATGCAAAGTGCCAAGGCGGCCGGCGTCAGTTTTGCCGTTGCCACTTGGGGCGCGTTTGATTTGTCGCGGTTCGAGGACGCAGACTACATGCTGACGCGGCCGGAAGGATTACTCGACTTGGCGGTTATTCGCTAACCCATTTTTCTAGGAGGCGCAATCATGTTCCGCATTGGCTTTAATGAATTCGGCGGTCCGGAAGTCTTCACGACAATTCCGGCAGAACTGCCAACACCCAAGGCGAATCAAGTATTGATTAAAGTTGTCGCCTTTGGGATTAATCCGTACGACGTTCGCTTGCGGCGGGGTGATTACCAGAAGCAGCGGCCCCTGCCCTGGCCGATTGTCCCCGGCACCGAACTTGCCGGAATCATTAGCGCCATTGGCAGTGACGTGCAGGACTACCAGGTGGGCGATCGGGTCATGAACTACCGGCCGCGCGGTGGATACAGCGAGTACGTGACCGCCAGCACCGCCAAAATCGCAAAGGTCCCGGAAAACCTGCCGCTGACCGTGGCCGCGGGCACCCCAAACGCGGGGATTGCCGCATTTGGCGTTCTGGAACTGCTGCACGTGGAGCCGGGCAAGACCATCGTGATTGAGGGCGCTAGTGGCGCGGTCGGGTCTATTCTGATTCAGGCGGCCAAGTACCGCGGGTTGCACGTCATTGCCACGTGTAGCAGCGCCAACCACGATTTGGTTCTGCACCTCGGGGCCGATGAGGTCGGATTATACGACCGTGAGAACGTGGCCGCGAAGTTCCCAAGCGTCGGTGACTATGTCGTCAACGCCGTCAGCAACGGCCAAGACGGCGGGGCCGGTGCCTGGATGCGCAAACCCGCTAGTCAGTACGTCACCTTGACCGAGCCCGAATTTCGGCCGGCTGGTGACGACAACTTCCACGTGCTGGGTGACAACGGGCCGACAGATACCGCAGCGGCGTTTAGCTTCCTGAGTGAGCTGCGTACCCGAGCGGAACTCTACATCAACATTGCCGAAACCCTGCCGTTTTCCGCGCAGGGCGTCACCGAGGCCCACGCCAAGCTTGACCGGCACCACCCTGCTGGCAAGTACATCTGCACCAAAGATCCGAATTACTCCAAGCACATTCAACTTTAAAAACAGCCACCAGAACTGACGGATAACCCGCAGTTTTGGTGGCTGTTTTCGTTACTAATTGCATTCATTGATACTCAGTCGCACCGGCCTCCGCGATAATCTGCCCCTTGGCGCCGAATTGGGGGCCGAACTTTAACGCGAACCGGTCGAGGTTGATGCGCCGCTTGCCAATCACATAGAGGTTTGCGGTCGCTGTTTCATTCGGTTCCAGGATTTCTCGTGCATAAATAACTTTGCCAAATGTATCCGAGGTTTCGGCCGTGTACGTGCGGCCCTGCCCGTCCGTTAGTTCCAGCACCTGCCGGGTCAGATCGATGGCCGCACTGCCCTCATTGGTCAGCCGCAGCTTGATTTCACCCCGAAAATACTCCGCGGGCCAAGTCTTCACTTGCGGATAACCCGTCTCAACGGGCGTGTACCTGCGCGGATTGTTCTCCACCCTGCTGTTAGTAATCCTCTCCACGGCAATATCCAGCGTCCCCACGCGCGTCAAGCGCTCAGCACTGGCAACGGCGTCACTGCTATCCTCATCACGTTCTTCCGTTGCGGCTAGGCTCGGGCTAGACGCACTACGCAGACGCGCGTTTTCCGCCTTCAATGCCGAATTTTCACTGCGCAACTTGGCCGCGCTCGCGTTGCCGCACCCACTGAGCAACGTGCTGGCCAGGAGTAACGTAATCATCCATGACTTCACAAGCTATCCCTCCGTTTCACACCCACCTTATTCTCATTTAACATTTTATTTATAAGACACGCATGCATCCTTTTGTATATAAAAATCTTATCACGGTGCTTAACCCGGCGTAAAGTGACGCCATTAACTGTCATCAGACCGAAACATTTGAAAAAAATTAGTTTTAGGGGTTGACGGATTAATAATTCGCTAATATGATTAACGCATCACAAATGAGAGGAAGAACCAATTATGACGAACACAATGTTCAACGCAAATCGTTCATGGCAAAGCTGGCGCTAGTCGGTCGTATTCGCGTTGCGGATGCGATCTGGCAAACAGGTTGTATCCGCGTCGGTTCAATTCCAAGTTAATCCTTGGGTCCGCGCGGTCACACGCGACGGACTCGGCATGTCAAGCGGCAAACCGATTCTGGTCGGTTTGCCGCTTTTTATTTACGCAGAATCTGTCTAAATACGCATACCATCAAGGAGAAATACCATGAAAAAAATCATTGCAGCAATTACCGCACTCATCGTCATCGTTGTCGGCGCCATTTTCCTAACCGGCCGCGGCGACAAGCAAGCAGCCACCAAGAAGGCACCCACCGTTGGCATTTTGCAATTAATGAGCCACCCCGCCCTTGACCAGATTCACCAGGGCGTAATCCAGGGTTTGAAAGACGGCGGATACAGCGGCAAGAAAATTAAGATTAAGTTCGCCAACGCTGGCGGCGACCAGAGCAACCTCAAGAGCATGAGTGAGAAGTTCCTCGACGAAGGGGCCAACATGACAGTCGCGATTGCCACCCCCGCGGCGCAGGCCCTCGCGACGGCGTCCAAGGGCAAAACGCCCGTGATTCTCGCCGGCATCACCGACCCCGCCGGCAGCGGCCTGGTCAAGTCCGAACAAAAGCCCGGCAACAACATCACCGGGACTTCAGGTGAGGCCCCACTCGACAAGCACCTGGACGTCATCAAGGCCATCAAGCCCAACGCCAAGCAGATTGGGATTATCTACAGCCCGAGCGACCACGGTGGTGCTTACAACGCCAAGAAGTTCGCCAAGCTCGCAACGGCAGACGGTGAAAAGGTCAAGCTCTACACCATCAGCAACACCAACGACGTCCAGCAGGTTGCCGCCCAGATGGTCTCCGAATGTGACATTGTGTACGCACCGCAAGACAACTTGGTGGCCAGCTCCATGAAGACGCTCGTTTCCGTTGCCAACAACGCCAAGGTCCCAGTCATCCCCGCAGCAGACACCATGGTGAAGGACGGCGGGCTCGCCGCATACGCATCAGCCAGTTCGACCTCGGCCGTTACGCCGGTAAGATGGCAGCCAAGGTTCTGAACGGCAAGAAGACGACCAACTACCCCGTTAAGCACGTGCTCAAGGGCAGTTACGTCATCAACACCAAGGAAGCAAAGACACTCGGCATTCAGCTACCGGCCAACATGGTCAAGAACGCAACGGCGCACCACGAAGTATTCAAGTAGATCAGCAGAATTCAGCGCTTTTGACTAACGCGCCGATGCTAAACGGAAAAGTGGCGCCAGCGTGAATTTGCGACAGGACATATCTGAATATATGCGCAGAATTCCTGTAAATGCCTTCACACCGCGGTTTAGAGCAGGTCGCTGCGCCTATTTAAAAATTTGTCCTGTCCCAAATCCGCAGAATCACCACTTTTCCGTTGCGCCTTGGCCTAATCGTACAAGTAACCACGCACGCGGCAAAACGTGTGGCGCTGCCAACCGGCACAGCAACTGCCAACAAACTCGCTCACTGAACAACGGCCTCCACCCGCAAAGCAAGCAGAAGATTGTTTTTTTGGCACACAGTAAAACACAACACAAAAAAGGAAACTCAGCTACGGAGCACCAGTGTGCCTCCGTAGCTGAGTTTCCTTTTTACCTATTAAGTGATGCTCAGTTCCGAGCAGCTACGCGATCAGGCCCGGATTACAAAGCACTGTCGTCGACTGCATCCAGTGCGGACTTGATGGCCGCGAGCGTGTCATCGAGCGCGCCGGGTTCGAACGGCGACTGCAGGTGTCCCGTTTGCAGCAGCTCCAGCAGGCTCTGACTCCCGCCGGCCTTGGCCATTGCTAGGTAATCCGGCCAAGCGGACTTGTCGTGGTCAACTTCGAATCGCTTCCAGAACTGGTACGCCACGACCTGCGCGATGGTGTAATCGAGGTAGTAGAACGGCACTTCAAAGATGTGGCCCTGGCGCATCCAGTAAATTCCGCGGTCCAAGTCAGGATTTTCACTGTAATCCTTGTCCGGGTTGTAGCGCAGCTCGAGTTCCCGCCAGCAGGCCTTGCGTTCGGCCGGCGTCCAGTCAGGGTGCGTGTAGACTTCATGCTGGAAGTGGTCGACCAGAATCCCGTACGGCAAGAATTCGAGTGCCGACTGCAGGTGCGCGTACTTGTACTTGGCCGTTTGGTCCTTAAAGAAGTTCTGCATCCACGGGTAGGCGATGAATTCCATGCTCATGGAGAAAATCTCGGCGGCATCATTCGTTGGGAACACCGTTTCGCCGGGCTGAATCCACTTGGCCATCGTCGTCTGGAACGCGTGGCCGGCCTCATGCGTGAGCACGTCGACATCCCCGCTGGTCCCGTTAAAGTTGGCGAAAATGAACGGTGACTCGATGCTCGGAATGTATTCCGCGTAGCCACCGGACATCTTCCCCGGCTTTGCCAGCAAGTCGAGCAAGTGGCTGGATACCATGTGGTCAAAGAAGGGCCCGGTTTCCGCGGACATTTCGTGGTACATTTGCCGTGCGGTTTCCACCAGTTCTTCCGGTGTACCCTCTGGCTTGGCGTTACCCGACTTGAACTGGATGCCCAGGTCGTAGTACTCAAGCTTGTCCAGTCCGAGACGCTTGGCCTGCTTTGCCCGCTGCGCCAATACCAGCGGCACCACTTTGGTTTCAATTTCGTGGCGATACGTGCTGACCATGGCTTCATCGTAATCAAACCGATCCATGAAGACGTAACTCATCTCGGAGTAATCCTTGAACCCCAGCTCGTGGGCCATTTGCGTCCGCACGTGCACCATGTCGTCGTAAATGCGATCAAAGGTGGCCTCATTTTGTGCAAAGAAGCCCCAGTAGGCCGCATTGGCGTCGCGCCGCGTGTCCCGGTCCTCGTCACTCATCAGTGGGCCGAGTTGCGCGAGCGTGTACGTCTGATTGCGGAAGTCCACCTGCGCGTTGGCAATCAGGTCAGAATATTCCGAAATCAGCCGGTTGTCTTCCTGCTGCAGCGGAATAATATTGGTATCCTTGACGCGCAGTTCATCCTTGGTCATGTCAATCAAGGTGTGGGGATAAATCTTGGCCAATTCATCCTGGAACGGGCTGGCAACCACCGCTTTTTGGTATTCCGTCAGCGCATCGCTAAACTGCGGGCCGTATTCATCCCAAAAATCGGACTCGCCCTTGTAAAACGTGTCGTTAGTGTCGATGCTGTACCGGATGCTGGCGACGTATTCCTGCGAATTCACGTCATTCACCAGCGCCACCAGCTCAGTGGCCGCGACCTGCGCGACCAACCCGTTAGTGGCGTTCTTGAGCTGCTCACTTAACTTGTGCACCTTGTCCTTGAACTCGGCCAAATTCGGCCGCACATACTCAACTTTATTAAAATCCATCGTGCCCTCCAACTCCGTCACGTGGGTCAATGAACCCGGGCGACGGCTACTTTATTTAATCTTGCTATTTGAATTATGGGCTAAAAACGGGCCGATTGCCATGGTTTACCCATCCAATCGACCCGATTTATCATCTTTAATTGTCCAACCCTGATTCATCGACCTTCATGTTCCGGTCAATCTTGCTGCTGCCGTCCGTGTAGTTAAACTGGTAACCCGGCTGCACGTTGAAAATATAAACGTTGAAGTTCAGGCTGCCGTCCGTACTGAGCGCCTGCAGCCAGTAGCCGCGGGGCATCAGCTCATCGCCGCGAAAAACCGTGGTGACCTGGTAAATGACCTGCTTGCCGTCTTCCAGACTCTGGCGGACCTTGCCCTCATATATCTGCATCAGAATCTGGTTGGAATACGCGGATTGCGTGCCGAGGTTCTTCGGGTTATCCGATGACCCCTCCGCCCCGGCACTGTACTGGCCGGACGCGTTGATGTTAAAGGTCAGGGTGTAGGCAATCAGGTGCCCGCGGTTATAGATGTCCGTGCTGCCGCGATTGTAATGCCACCCAGTCGGTGTCCACTCCTGGCTGGGCCGGCCCGCACTGTGCCCCAGGTTACGCCGAGACAGATAAGCGGTATCCGTCGTCGTGCGGTTCAGCCGGTCCAGATTGCCAAAGTCGATGTGCTCCGACTTCCACGCCGCCGAGTTCAATGTGCTCTTGCCGCCGTTCACCGGAACTACCGGTTTATCCCCCGACGCAAAATCGAGTTTGGCCAGCTTCGTGTACGCATCACTATCGAGCTTGTTGTCGCTGCTGGTCCGGGCGGTAATGGCCACATTGTCGCTGCCCGCACCAATCAATTGGTTCAGGTAACCGCCACGATAAAGCCACAGTCCCGCCGCCAAAATAATGGCGAGGACGCCACTGATCTGCCCCGTTTTGCCTGACTTACGCCGCCGCTTCTTTGCCATATCTGCCTCCTGGATAACTGCAATGCCTGACTATGCTGCCATTTTACCTTAATGCCCGAATGCAAACCAGTGTTCGCTGATAAAAATTGCCGCCGATTACTTAATTATCGACTTAGCCCAAAATCTGCGGGTATGCTACAATTCTTGCATTGTGTATTTCGTCAATCGGGGGAGGAACCATGTCAAAACAAACAAAACGCGCCATCTTCATCTTAGTTTTCAGCGAATTTCTGGTTTGCCTGGGGATGAGCCTGATTTTCCCAGTCATGCCCTTCATTAAAAACGAACTGCACCTCTCCGCGACCGACATGGGGGTCATGTCCGCCCTGTTTGCCCTCACGCAATTCATCTCGTCACCAATCATCGGCCGGCTGTCGGACAAATTGGGCCGCAAACCGATTCTCACCTTTGGGCTCGGCCTGTTCGCCGTTTCGGAAGTGCTGTTTGCTGTGACCAACCACCTCTACATGTTCGACCTCTCGCGCGCAATCGGCGGGATTGCGGCGGGGATGTACGTACCCACCGCCCAGGCCATGGCCGCGGACATCACCACCCACCGTGACCGCGCCAAGGTTATCGGCTGGCTCTCCGCATCATTAAGCGGCGGCCTAATTCTCGGCCCCGGACTGGGCGGCATTCTGGCGGGAATTGATTACAAGGCGCCATTTTGGCTGGCTGCCGTATTCGGGCTGCTGGCGACCCTCGCCACGATTTTCTTCCTGCCCGCCGTGGACAAATTGAAGAATGAGACCCGCAATACGGACCGCATGCCTGAACCCACCGCGAGCGACTGGCGCAGCGTCCTCACCGGGCCGATGCTCATGCTGTTTGCACTGATTTTTGTTTCGTCATTCGGACTTCAGGGTTTCGAGAGCATCTACAGCATCTTCGTCAATGAAGTGTTCAACTTCAGCCTGGCCAACATTGCCCTCGTCCTGACTCTGAACGGTATCATCTCGCTGGTTTTCCAGGTCGTCTTCTTCGACCGGCTGGTGCTGTGGCTAGGTGAAATTCGGCTGACGCGCATTGCATTCTTCCTGAGCGCAATCTCAACGGTGTGGATCTTGCTAACACATTCCAAACTGGCCGTGATGGTCGCGACCCTGATTATTTTCACCGCGTTCGACCTTCTGCGCCCCGCAATCACGACCCTGCTCACCAAGCAGAGCATGGACAACCAGGGCATCATCAATGGGCTGAACCTATCGCTGACGAGCATCGGCAACATCGCCGGGCCACTAATTTCGGGGTCACTGCTCGACATTAATTACCACATCCCATACACCGTCGTTGTCGTTTTCCTGCTGCTTTCGTTCCTGCTGACTTACACAGTTCGGTTGCAGAGACGGTAAACAAGTTTTACGCTGTGCTGTCCGGCCGTGTTAGTGTGGTTGCTGAAGCAGACCAGTGAGAGGCTCCGCGTTGCGGGGTTTGGCCTCCGGGTCCGGACTGGGCCTCGGGTGTGCTTCGCCGTGATCGCTGTGGCGGTCGTCTGGAGCCGGAAAAGCGCCGTCTCCAGACTAAAAATTTAGCTTTGCATCGTCGCAATTAGTATTAAGTGTGTACGATACTTAGCATGTTGACGCCCATTTCATCTTGTAACTCAGACCTGACAGCTCCTCACACAAATCTAAATTTTTCCCACAAAGAAAAGGGGTGTGCCAACCGCAAAAACCGCGATCGTCACACCTCTTTTCTTTGTTGCCACGGCTGGGTGGCACACCCGAGACCCAGCCCGGACCCTCCGGCCAAACCCCACAACGCTCCGCTGGATAGCGGCATAAACCCTAATTCAGGAACAATTCCACGGAAGGCTACCCAACAAGCCGAACAAGTCTAAGGTAGCTACCTGTGTCGTGAAATACTCAGTTGTGCACCTGAGCACTTCAACCACGTGGTAGCGACTGGGCGGGGACGGTGCGCGTGTAGTGCGGCTGGGATTTTCCTGTGAAAGCTATGGTGAGAGAAGACCGATGCGGGCTTTGCATCGGGCTTCTCCACACCATAGCCGGCAAAAATTAAGACCCGCCAGGAGAACAAGATTTCCCAGCGGATCTTAACAATACGTATTAGTCTCGTAACCCCAAGAAGCAGATGCGGGCCTTAATTTTTAGGTTGAAGACCCCGCTTTTGGGGCTTCAACCGGCCGCACGGAAAATCCCAGTCGCACGGAACGCGCACCGGCCCCGGCCAGTCGCGGCCCCTATACCAATCAGTACCCACCCACTTAAGCTGCCGGACAACGTAAGCGCCCCTAACCAGACTATTTCGCCGCGATGGCGTCGTCGTCATGGTCGAACTGCTGCATAATCCATAGTAGTGCGCCCCCGACGATACTGCCGACGCCGGCCAAGACGCCGACCATCTGCAAATCTAGATTCAGGTGGAACCACCAAGCGTTCGTTACCGCCAAGATGGCCATCGCCACGACCCAGTCGCTGACCAGCATGACCAGGTAAATCCACGCCCAGCGCTTGAGCAGCGTCTCGTATAGCCGATCAAGCCAGTTCGTAAACAGATCAACAACCAGGCCTAACATGTTCGCCACCACAATTAGGAGTGCGTAGCGTGCTACGTGTCCGCCAGCTAACTTGATGGTCAGAAGCTGCGCTGCAATTACTGCAAACACGGGAACGACCATAACGAGCAGAAGCATCATAATCGCGGCAAGAACCGCAAACTTGTTCTTCATGATAATTTTCCCATCCATTTTCACTAGTCACGGAATATCCGGACAGCCATTTAATTATTGTCTAGTTTACCATTACTAACCTAATATTTGAAATGCTCACTGCCAAACAAAGTTGCGGTGTATTCTGAACCCACGCGTCTTTCACCTAGACGCAAAAACGGGCAATAAAGTCGCCCGTTTGCGTAAAGATATTCATGTTCTAACAACCATCAATCGGTAAACCAACTAGCTTATGCCAGTGCCAATTCGGCCGGCAGGTTCGGCTTCCCGAAGAAGTATCCCTGGTAGTGTTCAATGTCGAGGTGATGCCCAAAATCAAGGTCAGCCTGGTTTTCCACCCCTTCAAGAATGAAGTTGATGTTCGCCTGCTTAGCCGTGTTAATCCAGAAGCGGATTCGCTCGTGAATTTGGTCCACGCTCTCCCGCTTGCGCAGATTCTGCATCGCAAACTTCACGCCATCGATGTACGGCAGGATTTTTTCGACAAACTCGTACGAATTGTCCGAACCCACGTCATCGATAAATACCTTGATGCCGACGCTTCGGTAAATTGCCGTTATGCGCCGGACCACCGTCACGTCGGGCACCATCGTGATTTCAACGATGAGTTGCTCCGGGCCGTGACCGGAACTGACGTAACTGGCCAGGGCTCTGGCAAAACCCGTATCGGCGAATTGGCCCGGCGTCAGGTTAATCGTCACACGCCGGAGCAGACTGCGGTCCAGAACTTCACGAATCAAGGCAATCTGCTGCTCGGCCCGCAGATCAAAGTACTCCGGCAAATGCCATTTGCTGCCGGCCTGCTGGCGAAGCAGTAACTCCGCGCCCCAGATTTCTAGCGTCTCCCCTGACCGCTCTACAATCGGCTGCGCGAAGTACTTGAGTGACGGCGCCTCATTAGTCGTATCAACCCCATTGCCGTTCATCCGGTTACGACCACACTGCTTGCTGACGCGCAGATTGTCGTCTGCCCGGGCAAACACGGTCCCAATGTTCGCGTCCTCTTGCTGGGTGGTCGTAATCCCGGCGGACATGGTCACCGTCGCATACCCGCCATGAACAGGAAATTGCGTCTTCGCCACGCGGGCCAAACATTCACCGACAATCTTCGCCGCCCGCCTTGCACTAACGCCCATGAAGATGACGGTGAATTCCTCACCGCCTGAACGGTACAAACGCATTTCGACGCCAGCTTGCTTGACCACGTCCTGGATGATGTCAGCAATTGTCAGCAGCACAATGTTCCCGGTTAAGTAGCCATACTGCTGATTAAACTCGTTGAAATGATCGACATCGAGCGCCGCAACCACAATTGTCTGCGCATTTTTCTGGGCAACATTAAACAGTGAGGTCATTTCGCCCTGATTCCGCGCGAACACGGCTGTTGAGGTCAATTGCTCATAAGCCGCCACCCGCTGCAGCTGGCCCGTGCGCGTATCGGCAATCACCGTGAGCCGAATATACTCATCGACTGCAAGTATCAATATCACGTACGCACTCAGGTCACGCACCCACCACCACAAATCAAATATCCGTGGTTGCGATACGTAAATCCCAATGATGCCACTCAGCCCCAGCGCGAGCATCGCCAGGTAGTCCCAAAGGCGCCGTTCTTGCAACTTCTGCCGGATAACAATGAGTCCGCACAGCACTATCGCCCAAACAACGTAGGCAATCAGAATCTGCACTGACGGGTGCGCATACTGCCACAGGTATACGCCGCAACATAGTTCCTGAATAAGGATGGTTACCCAGTCACCGGTCCGCACCGCAATGACGTACAGGCTGATGAGCATCAGGTTCAGAAATGGCCAGTGGTAGCCAAATACGTGCATCTGCGGGTCCACTTTGTACTGCATATCCTGCAGAGCGTAGAGCACGCCAAGATATACCAGCCCCGCAACCCGAATAATCCCGTTACGGTGTGCTTCGATGAACGGTGACACCGCCCGGTCGTTAACCCAATAAAGCAGAGACGTCATCCCAAGTGCCAGAAATATACTAATTAATAGAGTGGTTATGTAAGAGATGCTAATTGCCCAAACCGACATAATATTAACCTCGATATAACAAATCGTTTAAGTAGAAACTGCGAATAGTTGTTCAACAGATCATAAAGTTGCAAAGCGGTGCGCCTGCTCACTGTCAATTGAGCGCATTGAGCAGGCTGCCATCACCCATAAAACGTTTATATATTATTATCATTCAGTTTAGCTTAATGCTTTTTAACTCAATAATTCTGGCGATACACCAGTTTTATCTCCTTAAACACAATATTCATTCAAGTTTAGCGAATATGAACACATTGGTAATGGTATACTTCACGTTCTGAAAAAACAATATGTCAATTCACCCTCAATATAGTTAAAATAACGGGTTTGTCCGCATCACTAACGATAATGAGCCTATTAAAGCAACACCGACTGCTTGTACTGGTATAGTTGACCAGCAATGTGTTCATATATGCACATGTCGTTCTTGATGTGCGCAGAACTCGCCGCCCGCACGCTGTCCCCTTGCGTGAGGCCCTACCCGCCGCCTTTTGTGCTTTCAACAATCCGGCAATCCTGTTACAAAACATAACAAATTTGGCCAGCCATTTAAGCTTACTTGGCCATTTAACGAACAAAATTTGGCATAAAAAAAAGACCCCATCAACAGATGAGATCTCTTCGCTTTAGGCGTTTGCCTTCTTAGCTGCTTCAGCAAGAGCTGAGAATGCAGCTGCGTCGCTGATAGCAAGATCTGCGAGCATCTTACGGTTCATGTCGATGCCAGCAACCTTAAGGCCGTGCATCAACTTGCTGTAAGAAATGTCGTTCAGACGTGCAGCAGCGTTGATCCGGGCAATCCAAAGGGAACGGTATTCACGCTTCTTAGCGCGACGGTCGCGGAATGCGTACCGGTAAGATACCATAACCTGAGCATTAGCTGCCTTGAACAGACGGTGCTTAGAGCCGCGGTAACCCTTGGCAAGCTTCAGAACCTTCTTACGACGTTTGCGAGTAACAGTTCCACCTTTAACACGTGGCATAGTAAAACCTCCTAGATATACGAGAAAATCTGGAACGAGATGTCGTTCCGAACGTTATAGCAATTGCGCGGGGCAATTACTTCATGTAGGTCAGCATCTGACGGATACGACGTACATCCGTTGCGTGAACTACACCAGACTTGCGAAGCTGACGACGCTGCTTCTTTGTCTTACCGTGGAAACGGTGGGACGTGTATGCGTGGCCGCGCTTGAGCAGGCCGCTAGCGGTCCGCTTGAAACGCTTAGCGGATGCACGGTGAGTCTTGAACTTAGGCATAATGAATTCCTCCTAAAATACTTGTCCCGGGTCTCCGGGGAGTTAGTACTGACTAATTTTCCTTGTCAGCCTTTGGTGCCAGAAGCAAGAACATGCTTCGGCCATCCATCTTTGGCTTGGATTCAACAGTTGCGATGTCTTTAGTAGCATCAGCAAGCTTTTCCAACACCTTTTGACCAATTTCCTTGTGCGTAATTGCACGCCCGCGGAAACGAACAGAAGCCTTAACCTTAGCTCCCTTATTCAGGAACTTAACGGCATTGGTCAACTTGGTCTGGAAGTCGTTTTCTTCAATTACAGGAGAAAGACGGACTTCCTTGATGTTGATGGTTTTCTGTTTCTTACGAGCATCACGCTGCTTTTTCTGCAGTTCGAAACGGTACTTACCGTAATCCATGATGCGGGCGACAGGCGGCTTGGCAGTCGGTGCCACGAGAACAACATCAAGGTTGCTCTGTTCGGCAAGAGCAAGCGCATCGCGCGTGCTCTTCACTCCGAGTTGTTCACCTGATTCACTAATCAAACGAACTTCGCGAGCGCGAATACCATCGTTTACCATCATATCTTTTGCTATGGTTGTTCACCTCCAGATTTAATCCGAGAGAAAGCCAGAAAAAAACGGCTATGTGAGTGTTAACACACTCCCACAACCGTAACTAAATATCCGTACGTTATTAGCCTAGAGGTCGTTAGACTTGGGCGAGAAGTGGGACTTCTGCTTTTTCTCAACTTAAATAGAATATATTACTAATCGGTCGGTGTCAAGTACATTTGCTTTATTTGCAGAAAACTCCGTACAAAACGCCCAACAGCTTCTAGCATACCACGTTTAATTGCTCCCGTGTACCTCAGCAACCTCGCCCGCGATGATTAACGCCTGTGGATCCATGCCGTGGACCACGCGCACAACGTTCTTGTATTCAGATTGTTCGAGCACCACCAGCAGCACGTCATGACCCCAGTTACCCTCGGTGCCAGAAATCAGCACCAGATCGACGCTGCCACCGAACACTTCGCGCAGCCGCCCATGAATCTGCGGCAAGTCGCTGCGACTAATGACGTGCAGCATGCGTTTGCGGTCGAGCCCTGTTTGCATGTAGCTCATTGACAGCTTGGTAATCCCGATGGAAAAGACAGAAAGGATGAATGCTTCCATCCCCGAAACCGGAATATTGAGCAGGCATACTCCGAAATCAACCACGAACAAGCTGGTCGCGGTCTTAATGTTCCAGAAGCGCAGAAAAATCAGTGGCGGCACCGTCGTTCCCCCACTGGACGCATCCACGGCGTAAAGCATGGTAAACCCAACGGCAATGACAACACTCCCAACCATCACGGCGAGCGTCCGGTCCGCGACGATTTTCGTTTCGGGAATCAGCGCCATGATCAGTGGCAACACCAGGCTACCATACAGTATGCGCAGCGTCGTCGCCCGCGGCAGAAGAAAAGACGCGAGGAGAAGCATCACCAGGTTAATGCCGAGCGTGCTGATGAAGACCGGCACGACGGCCATTTCTTGGATGATAATCGCCATCCCCGTTGCCCCACCAGCCGCAACCCCGTGCGGCGCAAAGAACAGGTTGATGGCAACGGCAATGACCGCGAGTGCGGCTGTGATAAATGCGAGTCGTAACGACTGGTGACTGCGAATAGTGTTCATCGGGTACCTCCGTCTGGTATCCAGCTGGTTGTAAGCTGCCTGCTATACTGTAGCTCCTTCTAATTATGTATTACTTACTTATAGTATAAGTATATCATACCAAATTAGTAGAAAGCGACAAAAGGTTGGCAATTGTCGTGAGTTAGCGGCAGTCTCACCGATTGCGACTGCACTTAATATAGAAGGAATCCATTCTCGGTGCGTTGTTACCAGCACCACAACCAGCTATTGCAACACAAAAACAGCGCCACCAACTAGTTACAGTTAGTGGCGCCATTTTCTTATCCTTGATTCACCTAAAAGCGAGACTTACTCTTCATCGCGCTTGCGCTTTTTGGCAAGGCCGAACAGTCCTAGCATCGTGGCAAGGCCGAGGCCCAGCGCACTCAGCAGGCTGTCGTGCTCATTGCCCGTCTGTGGTAGCAGCGTTCTTGCAGAATCGGTCTTGCTGGTTTGATTCTGCTTACCGGTGCTCTTCTTACCGTCATTCGTCTGGTTACCATTATTCGTCTGGCCGCCAAATGTGCTTGGCAGCGTGCCGCCTGGTTGACCACTGGTGTCCGGCAGCGGCAGCTGGTCTGTGTGGTAAACCACTTCGACCTGCAATACGGCGCCCGGTTCCCCGGTTGTCGCTGGCACGGCCACCTGATCCGCCGTCATCCCGGAAATTTCCGGACTGGTGACCTTAGCAAAGCTGCCCTGCTCGGTGGTCCAGTCGCCGTATTCAACGGTGCCCGCCTGGAAGTCGACGGTTGCGGTCCGCGTGAACTTGATGGTCTGCGTAATCGCCTCGGCCAACTGCTCACCATTTTCGTCAACGAACGTAATGGTGCGCGTCGCCACAGTGTTCAGGTCCGCTTCGGTCAGGCCCGCTGAGTAGCGTGGCCCAGTTGGGTTATTCGGGTCGACCAGTTCACCCGGCTGCTTTGGCTGATCCGGCGTGATGGTTGCTGTAGCCTCGTAGTAGTACACCCGCAGCTGCGTTGGTGCTGGCTGTGTTTCCGTCATTGCGGCGACACTTTGCTGGTCAGCAACCATGCCTGCTACTGCTGGGCTAATTACTTCCGCAAAGGTATTGTCACTCATTGGCGTCCACTCGCCGTACTCAACCACGACCGCCTTGCCGTTCTGGTCGAAACTAACATTTGCGGTCCGACCGAACTTAATGGTCTGGACGGAACTTGGTGCCACCGTCTTACCCGTCTTGGCATCCAGGTAGTCAATGGTCCGCGTTACCGTGCGCGTTAGTGAATCCGCATCAACCCCGTCTGGGTATTTCGGCCCTTCAGGATTCTTTGGGTCCACCAATTCGTCCGGCTGCTTTGGCCCACCAGGTGTGACAGTCACCGCACTTTCGTAGTAGTACACATTGAGCGTAACGTCTACTGGGTGGGTTTCTGTCATTGCCTCGACCACCGCTCGGTCTGGGGTCAGGCCCGTGACAGTCGGGCTGGTGACTGCAGCAAACGTGTCACCAGAAATTGGCGTCCACTCGCCATACTGAACTGTTGCCTGCCCGAACGCGTCAAAGCTGATGGTTGCCGTCCGGCCAAAGCTCAGTGTCTGCACGGAGCTTCCAGCAACCTTCTGCCCAGTCTTTGCATCCCGGTAGTTGACGGTCTGGGTCACTTTCCGGTTCAGGTCATTCGTGTCCACTCCGGCTGGGTATTTTGGCCCATCCGGATTTTCAGGGTCGATTGGCGTCCCCGGCTGCTTTGGTCCAGATCCCGGTTCGCCCGGTTCTGGCGTTGACGTCACAACCACTTCACTGCCGTAATAGTAAACCGTGGCGGTGATTGGGGCTGGCGTGGTTTCGGTTAGGGCCGCCACAAACTCGGTTGTCGTCGTCTTTCCAGCAATCTCAGGGGAATCCACTTTGGCAAATGTGCCATCGGTGGTGGTCCACTTCGAGTAACCAGTTACCTTGCCAGCAGCCAGGTCGACCGTGGCAGTGCGGGTGAACTTAATCGTCTGAACGACATCGTCCGCCAACTTCTGTCCCGTCGTTCCGTCCACATAGTGAATGGTCCGCGTTACCGTCCGCGTCAGGTCGTTCACGTCCACACCCTCTGGATATCTAGGTCCAGCTGGGTTGTCTGGGTCAACCGGCGTGTGCGGCTGCTTTGGTCCAACTTCTGGCTTGTCTGGATCCGGCGTGGTTGTGACCGTCACGTCGCTGCCGTAGTAGTAGACTGTGGCAGTGATTGAAACAGGGTTTGTTTCCGTGACTGCTTCCACGGTCTTCGTCGCAGTCGTCTTACCATCAATCGCTGGAGAATCAACTGCGGCAAATGTGCCATCAGTTGTTATCCACTTAGAGTAACTCGTAACCTTGCCGGCTGCGAGGTCGACGGTTGCTGTCCGGGTAAACGTAATTCTCTGAACGACATCGTCCGCCAGCTTCTGGCCTGTTGTCCCGTCCACATAGTGAATGGTCCGCGTTACCGTCCGCGTCAGGTCGTTCACGTCCACACCCTCTGGATATTTAGGCCCAGCTGGGTTATCCGAATCAACTGGTGTCCCTGGCTGTTTTGGTCCGACCTCTGTTGTCCCTGGTTCAGGTGTGGTTGTGACCGTTACGTCGCTGCCGTAGTAGTAAACCGTGGCGGTGATTGAAATTGGATTTGTTTCCGCGACTGCTTCCACGGTCTTCATCGTAGTCGTCTTCCCGTCAATCGCTGGGGAATCCACTTTGGCAAATGTACCATCGGTGGTGGTCCACTTCGAGTAGCCAGTTACCTTGCCGGCAGCCAGGTCGACCGTGGCAGTGCGGGTGAACTTAATCGTCTGAACGACGTCGTCCGCCAGCTTCAGGCCTGTTGTCCCGTCCACATAGTGAATGGTTCTGGTGGCTGTCCGCGTCAGGTCGTTGACATCCACACCCTCTGGATACTTAGGCCCGTCTGGGTTGTCCGGGTCAACCGGCGTGTGCGGCTGCTTTGGTCCAACTTCTGGCTTGTCTGGGTCCGGCGTGGTTGTGACCGTTACGTCGCTGCCGTAGTAGTAAACCGTGGCGGTGATTGAAATCGGATTTGTTTCCGTAACTGCTTCCACGGTCTTCATCGTGGTCGTCTTTCCGTCAATTTCTGGAGAATCAACTGCGGCAAATGTGCCATCGGCCGTGGTCCACTTCGAGTAATTCGTAACCTTTCTCGTTGCCAAATCGACCTTCGCCGTCCGCGTGAAGGAGATTGTCTGAACGACATCGTCCTTCAGCTTCTGGCCTGTTGTCCCGTCCACATAGTGAATGGTTCTGGTGGCTGTTCGCGTCAAGTCGTTCACGTACACACCCTCTGGATACTTTGGTCCATCTGGGTTGTCCGGGTCGACCGGCGTGTGCGGCTGCTTTGGTCCAACTTCTGGCTTGTCTGGATCCGGCGTGGTTGTCACAGTTACATCACTGCCGTAGTAGTAAACCGTGGCGGTGATGGAAATTGGATTTGTTTCCGTGACTGCTTCCACGTTCTTCATCGTGGTCGTCTTTCCGTCAATTTCTGGAGAATCCACTTTGGCAAATGTGCCATCAGCGGTCGTCCACTTCGAGTAACCAGTTACCTTGCCGGCAGCCAGGTCGACCTTCGCTGTCCGAGTGAACGTGATTGTCTGAACGACATCATCCTTCAGCTTCTGGCCTGTTGTCCCGTCCACATAGTGAATGGTCCGCGTTACCGTCCGCGTCAAGTCGTTCACATCCACGCCCTCTGGATACTTAGGTCCAGCTGGGTTGTCCGGGTCGACCGGCGTGTGTGGCTTCTTTGGTCCAACTTCTGGCTTGTCTGGGTCCGGCGTGGTTGTGACCGTTACGTCGCTGCCGTAGTAGTAAACCGTGGCGGTGATTGAAACAGGGTTTGTTTCCGTGACTGCCTCCACGGTCTTGGTCGTAGTCGTCTTCCCGTCAATCGCTGGGGAATCAACCTTGGCAAATGTGCCATCAGTTGTTGTCCACTTCGAATAACCAGTTACCTTACCGGCAGCCAGGTCGACCTTCGCTGTCCGGGTGAACGTAATCGTTTGAACGACATCGTCCGCCAGCTTCTGGCCCGTCACCCCGTCCACATAGTGAATGGTACGCGTGACCGTCCGCGTCAGGTCGTTGACATCCACACCCTCTGGATACTTAGGTCCCTCTGGGTTCTTCGGGTCGACCGGCGTTTTCGGATCTTGTGGTCCCACTTCAGGATTATCAGGATCTGTCTTCGGATTTGGTGTGGTTGTCACAGTTACGTCGCTGCCGTAGTAGTAGACCGTGGCGGTGATGGAAATTGGATTTGTTTCCGTGACTGCCTCCACGGTCTTCATCGTGGTTGTCTTTCCGTCAATTTCTGGAGAATCAACTGCGGCAAATGTGCCATCGGCCGTGGTCCACTTCGAGTAACTCGTAACCTTGCTCGTTGCCAAATCGACCTTCGCCGTCCGCGTGAAGATGATTGTCTGAACGACATCATCCTTCAGCTTCTGCCCCGACGCCGCGTCCACATAGTGAATGGTTCTGGTGGCTGTTCGCGTCAAGTCGTTCACGTCCACACCCTCTGGATACTTTGGTCCATCTGTGTTGTCCGGGTCGACCGGCGTGTGCGGCTGCTTTGGTCCAACTTCTGGCTTATCTGGATCCGGCGTAGTTGTGACCGTTACGTCACTGCCGTAGTAGTAAACCGTGGCGGTGATTGAAACAGGGTTTGTTTCCGTAACTGCTTCCACGGTCTTCATCGCGGTCGTCTTTCCGTCAATCTCGGGGGAATCAACCTTGGCAAATGTGCCATTGGTGGTGGTCCACTTCGAGTAGCCAGTTACCTTGCCGGCAGCCAGGTCGACCATGGCAGTGCGGGTGAACTTAATCGTCTGAACGACGTCGTCCGCCAGCTTATGGCCTGTTGTCCCGTCCACATAGTGAATGGTCCGCGTTACCGTCCGCGTCAGGTCGTTGACATCCACACCCTCTGGATACTTAGGCCCGTCTGGGTTGTCCGGGTCAACCGGCGTGTGCGGCTGCTTTGGTCCAACTTCTGGCTTGTCTGGGTCCGGCGTGGTTGTGACCGTTACGTCGCTGCCGTAGTAGTAAACCGTGGCGGTGATTGAAATCGGATTTGTTTCCGTAACTGCTTCCACGGTCTTCATCGTGGTCGTCTTTCCGTCAATTTCTGGAGAATCAACTGCGGCAAATGTGCCATCGGCCGTGGTCCACTTCGAGTAATTCGTAACCTTGCTCGTTGCCAAATCGACCTTCGCCGTCCGCGTGAAGGAGATTGTCTGAACGACATCGTCCGCCAGCTTCTGGCCTGTTGTCCCGTCCACATAGTGAATAGTTCTGGTTGCTGTCCGCGTCAGGTCATTCACGTCCACGCCTTCTGGATACTTAGGCCCATCTGGGTTATCCGGATCAACTGGTGTCCCTGGCTGTTTTGGTCCGACCTCTGTTGTCCCTGGTTCAGGTGTGGTTGTGACCGTTACGTTGCTTCCGTAGTAGTATACCGTAACCGCAATCGGCAAAGGTTCGCTTTCCGTGAAGGATTCAACTACCTTAGTGGCCGTCATCTTACCGTCAATCTCTGGGGACTGCACTTCGGCAAATGTGCCGTCAGTGGTCGTCCACTTCGAGTACCCAACTATCTTGCCAGCTGCTAGGTCTAACGTTGCCGTCCGGGTGAACACAATCTCCTGGACAACATCTTTAGCGACCTTTTTGTTTGTCGAAGCATCCACGTAACGAATCGTCCGGGTTCCTTTACGCTTAAGGTCTTTAGTGTCCATCCCTTCTGGGTACGTAGGTCCATCCGGGTTCTTTGGATCAACCAAGCTCCCCGGTGTCTTTGGCCCAACTTCAGGTTTTTCAGGATCTGGTGTCGTTGTGACCGTTACGTTGCTTCCGTAGTAGTATACCGTGACCGCAATCGGCAAAGGCTCACTTTCCGTGAAGGATTCAACTACCTTAGTGGCCGTCATCTTACCGTCAATCTCTGGGGACTGCACTTCGGCAAATGTGCCGTCAGTGGTCGTCCACTTCGAATAACTCGTGACCTTACCAGTTGTCAGGTCGACAGTTGCCGTCCGGGTGAAATGAACTTTCTGGACAACATCCCCAGCAACCTTCTTGTTCGTTGCGCCGTCAACATAGCGAATGGTTCGAGTCCCAGTCTGGGTCAAATCATTCGTATCCACCCCAGCTGGATACTTAGGACCAGTTGGATTGTCCTCATCAACTGGCGCGCCAGGTGCTTTTGGCCCAACTTCTCCCGTGCCTGGTTCAGGCGTTGGTGTGACCGTGACCACATTGTCGTAGTAGTAAACCGTGGTCTCAATGGATTCAAGCTGATTTGGCGTGACTTCCGCAACCTTCTTAGTCGTGGTCATCTTGCCATCAATCGTTGGTGACTCGGCTTCTGCGAATTTTTCATCCGTGGCCCAACCAGTGTACTTTACCGCACCATTACTCAGGTTAACGGTCGCCGTCTTCGTAAACTTAACCGTCTGCACCACGTCATCGTGAAGCGGGTCGCCAGTTTTGCCGTCGACATAGTGAATCGTCCGCGTCACTTTTTGGTTCAAATCATCCGTGTCGACGCCCGCCGGATACTTCGGCCCACCAGGATTGTCCTCATCAACTAGATTACCTGGCTGCTTCGGGTCGTCTGGAGTTACCGTGACCTCGTTGTCATAGTAGTAAACCGTGGTTTCAATGGAGTCAGTCTTAGTTGGCGTGACTTCCGCAACCTTCTTAGTCGTGGTCATCTTGCCAGTAATGTCAGGTGACTGCGCTTCTGCGAATTTTTCATCCGTAGCCCAGTCGGTGTACGTTACTGCGCCATTGCTCAGGTCAACCGTCGCCGTCCGCGTGAACTTAACCGTCTGCACCACATCATCGCGGAGCTTAGCATCCGTCTTGCCGTCGACATAGTGAATCGTCCGCGTCACGTTTTGATTCAAATCATCCGTGTCAACGCCTGCTGGATACTTCGGCCCACCAGGATTGTCCTCATCAACTGGAACACCTGGCTGCTTCGGATCTTCCGGTGTGACCGTGACCTGCTGGTTGTAGTACGTCACCGTCTGGTCGGTTCCGTCGACGATTTTAGCCTTGTCAGCATCCGCAACCGCGGCCGCAACAGTCTGCGCGCCTACCGTAGCGTGATCAACAACGTAACCACCCACCGCGGGTGAATCTTGTGCACCAAATTCTGGTTTATCCGGCGTCCAGTCGGCAAAAGTAACCACTGGCTTACCGTCGACCAATTTCACCGTGCCACTAGTTGTGTAAGTGACTTCTTGGTGAACTGGGCTCGGTGCGTCCACCTTGCCATCCGCAACCACGTACGTGATGTCCCGGCTGATGGTCTTGCTCAAACTGCTTGACTTGATGACGTAAACCGTCGCGTCATCGGTGTCGTCTGCGGTCAGCGTCCCCGTGTAGGTAGCCGTCTTATCCGCAACCTTGAAGCGCACCGCATCAGGCTGAGTGCCGAGTAGTGTGTAATCATCCGGAATGGCCAGCGTGTTGTTCGTTGCCGGAACGGTCGCCAGCTTGCCGGTCATGGTCTTAGTCGCAATCTCCGCACCGGTTTCCGCGTCGACAAGGTTGAGCTTCACCGTCAAGTCTTCGCGTGCGCCGTATACCATTTTTGCGTTAACGGTTTGGTTGTAGTTGTTATCTGCAGACAGGTCGACTGCAGCCCCACTCACCGTGCCATTGTTGTCGGCCTTGAATCCAGCCAGCCAGTTGGTGGCACTCTTACTCGTTGTGCCATCGGAGAACTCACTGGCGGCAGTAATGGTCGCCGGCACAACGGTGTAGCCCGCACCACTCAGGTCAGTGCCGCAACGTCGGCAAAGTCGGTCTTGCTGCTTGGCGTCCATTCGCCAAAGTCAACCGCCAGCCCCGTCGCCGCATCAATGGTTACCTGCCGTTCGAAGTCAAAGCTCTGACTACCCTTGGCCGCATCAACCAGCTTAGCGTTGGCCTTGTTTGCCGCGTCGACCGCAGTATTGTCCACCGCCACGTTCAGCGTCAGCGTCTTGTGCGTTTCGTCGTAACCAGGCTGACCTTTATCTGGCACAGCTGGTGTCTGGGTCTTGTGCAGCACGTTCACAGTCACGGTGCTGGTCAGGTTATCTGGATCGGTGAAGTCATAATTTTCACCGGCCGCCTTCTGTATCTGATATTTGCTAGCCAGGTTCTGCAAGCTAGCAGAGTACGCACCTTTCTCGCCAAAGTTCTTGGCTATCGTAGTGTCGAGGGTATCAATTTCCGCCTTGGTTGCATCCGTTGCGTGCGGGTCAACATCGACATAATTCACAATCAGCTCTGCCTTTTTGCGTTCAAGGTAGATTGTCTGATTGTCGCTGTCATCGGCCGCCATCGTAATGCCGATTTTACCGTCCTTAATGGTTGGGTTTGTCGCATCGGCATCCAGTTGGTAGCCATCCGGCAGCGCAACGGTGTAGTCCTTCACCTCGTTCGTGTTGCCCTTGACGCTATCCACCTTGAGTGGCTTTGTTTGGCCATCTTCCTTGTATGTGACCGTGGCCGTTTGCTCGAGTGGGACGTAGGTGAACTTTGCGGTCCACGTGGTCTTTAATTTGAGTGGGTCCGTTTCTTTATCGAGGCTTTCGCGAATGTAAGTCCACAGAACGTGAGACCCATCGCGCCCGCCCAGCGTTTCAGAAATTGATCCGGTAAAGGTATCTCCGGTTTTGGAAACGAAATCTAAAATAGAATCGTTAGGATTGTATCCCTCATACGGCACAATCTTGAATCCCGTTATCGCGGCAAAATCCTCGCCAAACCAGTTAAACTGGTACTCTAACGGGTGATCTTCAGTGGGTATTTCCTCATCGTGATCATTTTGCCAGTGGCCGTACCTCTTAGCGCCTGTCGCCATATCGGTAGTAAAAGAGCGCATGTACGTGAACTTTTCACTCTGGTCGTGGAAAGAACGCCGAATCTTGTAGTCCGGATTTTTGTCGATTGCCTCACCTTCTGCAATCTGTTGCTCATTGAGTGCACTCTTATCCAGTAGGACGGTGATGGTCGCCACCATGTGCGTCAACGCGTAGTCGGAATCCGCTTTATCCGTTGGCGCCGTCTTCGTGACAAGCTTGTGCAGCAAGTTCACCGTGACACTTGCCTGCTTCGTGTTTGCATCAGTGAAATCGTAATCGAGGCTGGAACTTGCGATGTTAACCGAGAACTTATTAGCAAGCTTCTCACTCAAAGTTGGCACAAATGGCCCCTTGTCACCCACCGCCATCTCGACAGTGCCACTCAGTTGGGCCACTTCCGCTTTGGTCGCGGGTGTGGCGGCCGGATCTATATCAACGTAAGTCACCTGCAAGGTTCTAACTGCCTTCTTGACGTTGATAGTGACATCGTCCGTGGTGTCAGCAGTAATCGTAATCTTGATTTTGCCATCGGTAATCGTTGGGTTTGAAACACCATCGCCAGTTGCTAACTCGTAACCATCTGGCATTGCCAGCGTGTAGTCAACGCTTGTATTGATTTGACCGGAAGCTTGACCCGCACTATTCGCGACTTCCTTACCGGTTGCAGTATCAACGTACTTCACGGTGGCCGTCAACGTTTTCGGCGCATATGCGTAGGTTGTCGTCCAAACGGTGTCGGTGTCCTCTGGTTCGTTTTTGACGTGGTTCCACAAAGTCGTGGCGTTGTCGGTACCACCACCCATGACGCCCTCGAACGTTTCCTTGTCAGATTTGAAGGTCACCTTGGAACTGGCAGCAATCATTTTCCCATCGTTCGGATTAATGTCATAACCGATTACCGGGACGAAGGTCGCCGAATCCCAATCGAAACTCGTAAACGGGTCTTCATCATGGTCTTGCGTCCACACGCCGTACGTTGTTTTGCCCGTCGCCATGTCGGTACTTATGTTGCGCTTGTAGGTGTAAACTTCCTGGGCATCCCCGAACATATTGTCCGCAATCTTCCCGGTGTCACCCGTTGCCTTCGCCGCGTCCGCAATCTTCTGGGCGGCTGCCTTTTCGCTATCTGTTAGCTTGCTTGTATCAAGAAGCACTTTCACAGTAGCAGTCTTGTGCGTTACATCGTAGTTTGGATCTGCTTCATCTGATGGTGCCTCGGTTGTAACAATTTTGTGCTTGAGCAGCACGCTCACAGTAGCGGTGTCAGTACTGGAGAAATCGTAGTCCAAGCGACTCTGCTGGCTATCGGGTGCTAGCTCGTATTTCTTCGCCAAATCACCCGTGAGCGTCGCCTGGTAGTGGCCCTGATCCCCTTGGTGGAAAGTTGTGGTATCCGTCGCCGCGAGGGTGGTCAATTCCTTGTTGCCGTCATCGGCGTCCAAGTACTTAATGTTCAGCGTGGCAGCCTGGTTGGCATAGTTAACCGTCCGCGTCACCGTAATGCCCGCTTTGAGCTGGTCTGCCGTGAGATTTGCGAGCATGTCACTGGTAATTGTGACTACCTTGTTCGCGTCGGCGCCGGTTAAATCGGCCTGCCCCGGAACCTTGGTGCTGGTCACCGTGGCGTCGTGGTTCGCCGGCTTTTTGGCGTCAATCTGTTCCTGGGTGAGGGCGTCGATAGTGGTACCGGTTGTTTTCGGCGCAGTTTCAGCCGCCTTAGCCGCTGCCTCGTCCGTTGTCCATGGGGTGTACGATACCGACTTGTCGGCAGCGGTGATTTTTGCCCGATAAAGGGTAACTGGGCTGCCGATTGTTTCGGTAACTGGATCTTGCCCGTCTGTTGTGTAGGTGACCTGCTGCGAAACGGTGGTGGTTTCTTGGGTCACAACACGTTTGGCCAACTTAACCGTGTATTCGGCCGCCATTCCTTTCACAAATTTTGTGTTCATCAAGGATGACGTTGAGTCCTCGATAGGTGTGTAACCATCGAAAGCCTCTTTCTTTTCGGCATCATTAATCCAGTCGGTCGTGTTTTTGAAGCTAATTGGGTCACCTTCAATACCAACAATCGTTTGCGGTAAGCCAATCGCATCACCGGTGTCAGCATCCACGTAATTGATGTGCACTGCCACTTCGGTGGGACCAGCAAGCCGTTCCACATACGTCATGGTAACCTTGTCGCCTGTAGCAAAGTTCGCAATTAAGCCCGTCTGGTAGTTGAAGGAGGAGTCGGGTGTGGTCGGCCAAACCGGGCTGCCTTCGGAAACACCATCAAGAGCGGTAGTTGCTCCCACCGCGTTTCTTCCAACAAGCGCCACGCCAAACAATAGATAGTCACCCTTGCCAATCAGATTGTTACCAAGACTGTAATTAGCGCCGCTGTATTCGTCAGAACCAACAACACCATGGGCAGTAGCGTAGGCGTACGTGCCCTCACCAGGATCTAGGTACAGAGTAATTGCGCTAGGATTATCAGTCTTGCCATACTTATCGCTGGTAATGTACGCACCGCCCTTACCATCACCATGGATAGTCACTTCGTCTCCCGCCACCCCCCTAATCGTGCCGCCCGTAATCGCGGTATCGAGGTGGGAACCAAGTACGATATTCTTTTTGGCATCCCCAGTATTAAGGAATGTAACTGTGTGTTTAATTTCGCCGGCTGTTGTCAACTCAACTTGATCAGCAACCCAAATTCCATCGTCCGTTTTGAAGACCTTCGCCATTTTTGTAGGCTTTTCGTCTTTACCGACTTTGTTAGTATAGATTGTGGCTGTCGATGACTTCAGGATTTTTGCAGAATTAACCAAGGCACCGGCCGCGGCCGCGGTTTCCCCTGGCTTTGAACCATCGCTGACGTAGGGAACACCCGCTGCTTCTTTGTCCGTCATCATGTAGAACACAGACGTCTTAGTGCTACCACCACTGAACGCATACGTATATTTCTTACCATCAATTGTCACGGTTGCTCCGTAAAGTCCGGACGCAATCGCGTCAGCTTCCGGAACGGCCTTCAATACAACATCTTTGCCATTGGTCGTCTTAATACTGATTGACGCATTAAAATCACTCTCGGCCCAATCCGTAGCTGGAAACAGCGAATTCAGATCGGTCATCGTCGTCGATTCTGGCGTTGTCGTCTGATCATTTTTGGCCGATTTTGTGGTTGGTGAACCTTTGCGCGTCGCATCATCACTGTCGGAATCAGCAGGTGCCAGCTGCGCATCCTGCTTATCACTAGTTTTGTCCGCAGCAGCTGCATCAGCAGTCGCATTCTCCTCGGTCGTGGTCTCTGGAGCAGTCTTGGCCAACGCGTTCTCGGCAGCCGCCTTAGTTTCATCTTCTACTTGCGGTGCAGCGGCGGCCGAACTAGTGTCAGCTGCTATTGATTCATGCAGATTCGTAGTCGTTTCCGCAGTTGCCGCTTTGTCAGCTTCCTCAACATCATTTGTCTTATCACTATCAGCGGCAACGTCCGCGCTCGCCGTCGCCTCAGTCGGTGTCATTGCGCTCAAATCCTGTCCCGCCTGCGCCAGATCTTTGTCAGAGTCTGCCGTTGGTGTGACCGGTTGTGCTGCATCTTCACTGGCGGTATCAGTTTTCACACTGGACTGTAGTGGAACCACCTTGTCCGTGTTAACCGCAACCCCAGTTTGCGCGGTGTCGACATCACTTGTCTCAGCATCGGTGCTGGCAAAAACTTTGTTGTTGCCGCCCAGGAATGCCGTTCCCATTCCGATGAACATGATGCCCGCAACGACCCATTGCTTCCCCGACTTGTACATTTTGTACCGACGCTTGAGCTCTGAAGTTGCGTGCAATTTGTGGCGTTGTTTCTTATCCATATTAGCGCCTCCCAAATAATGAATGCATTTTTTAAATAACCATTACACCTATATATTAAGGGGTAATACCCAATGGAAATATTCAAAAGTTGAAAAGTAATTTAATATTTTTGAACGTTAAGGTTAGTCCTATATAATCGTTATTATAATTTGGAAGGTTACCTACTTGTTATGGGTTTAAATCCTAAAACGGACCAATTATTTGTTGCTTTTTTGCCACTTTTCACCGGGAAAAGTCCCGATTAGCCCCATTTGTCGACGGTTAAAACGAATGCAGCAAGGTTACTAAGTTATTGTTTACTGTTCCATTAGATTTTACATCGGACTCAATTTTGATTAATCCCCGTTAAATTGCGCCGATTCAGGCCAATTACATGGATTTTTTTATATTTACTGGCCGCCAACTTGGGACCTTGAATGACCACCTTTATGCACTTTTGCTCTAACTATCCAGGTGATAAATTTAGCTTAAAGTAACGTTTTACGTATCATAATTTTCCTCGCTCTCAGCATTTATACTGACCAACACTCCCCTTCGACTAGCGCCTGTGACCACAATAATTCCCCGCCAAATCAGCATTCGGAACGATACATGGCCTTACCCAAGACCAAGTACCCCGCCACCAACTTGAATAAAAAATAGAGTTGACCGTCACGCCAATGCGCTTACGACCAACTCTATCGACCAAAAAATCCGCGCAATGGCGGATTTTGGTTAATCATCATTTTTCTTTGCTTGGAGCCTTGCCTCGGCAACCTTGGCGTTTTCTTCACCAATCACTTCGCGCAGCAGCTTCTTGCCTAACTTGTCCAGCTCAACGTGTTCAAGCAAGTCTGGCCGGCGCAGGTAGGTGCGGCGCAGGCTTTCCTTCAGCCGCCATTCATTAATCAGCTTATGGTTCCCGTTTTGGAGCACGAACGGCACGTCCATGCCGCGGTAACTCGCCGGGCGCGTATACTGGGGGTATTCCAGTAGCCCGTTTTGAAAGCTGTCCGTCTCGGGTGATTCGGAGTTGCCCAGCACCCCCGGCAGCAGCCGCGCCGTGGCGTCAATCATCGCCATCGACGCTATTTCGCCACCGGTCAAAACAAAATCACCAAGCGAAAATTCGTCGGTCACCAGTGTGCGAATCCGTTCGTCATAGCCTTCGTAATGGCCACAGATGAACACAAGGTGCTCCTCGTGGGCCAGCTCATCAGCCGCGGCCTGGTCGAACTTGCGCCCGGCCGGGTCGAGCAGAATCACCCGCTTGTGCGCCTGGGTCTCCGGATTTTTGGCGTTAATATCATCCATCGCCTCAAATAGTGGCTCGGGCTTCAGCAGCATCCCCGCCCCGCCACCATACGGCGTGTCGTCCACGTGCTGGTGCCGGTCATGGGTGTACTGGCGAAAGTCGATTAGGTTCAGATCCAGCAGTCCGTCCTCCGTGGCCTTGCCAATGAGGGATTGCTGCAGGGGGGCAAACATATCAGGAAACAGCGTTAATACATCAATCTTCATCTGGATCCAGCCCTTCAGGAATATCCACGACGGCAGTCTTGTCGGCAACATTCACCGTCAGCACAACACTCTTGATGAATGGCAAAAGCAGGTCGTGCTTGCCGCGACGCTTAACCACCCACACGTCGTTCGGCCCAAGTTCCATGATGTCCTTCACCTGACCGACTTCGGTGCCATCGGTCGTCTTGATGGTCATGCCGATGATGTCCTTGTAGAAGAACTCGTCCTCTTGCAGCGGTACCTGCTCAGTTGTTGCTGCATCCACCGCCAGCTCGAAGCCCTTGAATGGGAGCACGTCGTTGATGTTGCCGAAGCCTTCAAACGTGAGGAGCGTGAAGTCCTTGTGCTTGCGGCTACTTGCGACCGTCACCGTCTTCACCGGGTTAGTGAGCACAAAGAGCTGTGCCCCCTTCTTGAAGCGTGCTTCTGGAAAGTCCGTTGCGGCAATCACCCGGACCTCACCGCGAATACCGTGTGTGTTTACTATTTTGCCAACGCGAAAATATTCAGGCAAAGTCAATTCCTCCGTAGTCTACATATTCAATGAATCAATTATACCGAAAAAAAGGTGGGAAGCGAAATTTTTCGCTTCCCACCAGGAATAATTGCTTTAACCCACGTTTTGCCCCAGGGTTGAATAACTGAAATCCCCCGGAACCGGTAGCGCGTGGGGCGTACCGTAATAGTAACCTTGAACAATATCGGGGCGGAACTGATCAATTAAGCTGACGTCACCCGAGGTCTCGACCCCTTCCAGAGCCAGCACCTTGCCCGTCGTGTGCGCCTTGCTCTTCCAGGCAGCGACCTGCTGCCCGATTTCAGCGTAGGTAAGCACATCGCGGACGTTTTGCAGCGCGTACTTGTACTCATCCACGAACGGATTGAGCAAATCCACCAGCTCGAGTTGGTTAAAACCGGTGCCCACATCATCCAGGCACACTGAAATGCCCAAATCGGCGAACCCGCGCGCCGCGTTCCTTAGCTCTTCGGGCAGCACCGCAGCGTAACCCTGACCGAGCCGCTCTGTCAATTCAACCACAACTCGCTGTTTGAATAGCCGCTGAACGTTCGGGAGCAGCACCCGGTATTCGGGATCGACGAACTGACGCTGGTCCAGGTTGAAAGATACAATATCCAAATCCATCGGCAACGAATCAATTGTTTCCACCAGCAAGCTCGTCACCTGATGCGCAGACATCTTGCTGAAGTCCTCGGGCAGTCGCCACTTGCCGTCAAGTCCGCTGCGCTCGCGTAAGAATAATTCATAGCCCATGATGCGGCCAGTTTTTGGTTCGAATTTCTGTTGTCCCCAGAATCTAATCATAGTATACGCCCCTCGCCATGGAGGTCACTTCGGTTGTTAACCATGTGCCCCACTTTTCTCGATGTGAAAAGGTTACCATGTAATTTTCAAAATTGGTACCACGGGTTGAAACAATAACGTAATGCGCAGTTATTTTGTCCCAGGCTTTTACGTCACAAAAGGAATATTATGCTGGTACATAAGTTTTATATGTCAGGTATTTAACTAAACCGCTTTACATTAAAAAACCGTAACAAAGGCTTTCAATAACGTGCAAGAATTCGGATTCAAGTCGAAACCCACTGATATTAGTTTATTCTAATAAAACAAAATAACCCCGTCTTAGATTGCATGGTCAGCTGTCGCAGCTATTTGAGGCAACCATTACTTCTGCCTAGCCAAAAATGACCACAAAAAAAGCCCCCACCTAAGTGAGGACTACCATTCGGTTTAATTCTTGACGATGTTGAGCCGCACACGCTTGGTGTATGGTGACTTAACCCCATAAACAACGGCGCATAAGGCTTGTGCTACACGACCCTGATGTCCGATAACGATTCCGATATCATCGGGATCCACGGACAGGTCGAACACCTGGTACTCAGCAGTTTCGTGCTGGGTAACGGTCACCGCCTCCGGATGGTCGACGAGTGGCCGCACCAACGTTTCAACAAGTGGTACGATCGCAACCGTCATGATTACTTACTGTAACGAGCTTCGTGGTACTTCTGCATGATGCCTTCGTTAGAGAGCAAGGTCCGAACGGTGTCGGATGGCTGTGCGCCCTTTTGAAGCCATGCAAGCGTTGCTTCGTCATCCAGCTTTACGGTAGCTGGGTCGGTAAGTGGTGAGTAGTAGCCGAGCTGTTCGATGAACCGGCCGTCACGAGGTGAACGGCTGTCAGCAACAACAACGCGGTAGAATGGGTTCTTCTTGGAACCCATACGCTTCAAGCGAATCTTAACTGCCATGTGTAAATAGCCTCCTATAATTCTTAACTTGTATAGAATACCAGAAGCCAGATAGAGTGTAAAGTGTTTTTTCTTTACAGCCGCAAATTCTTCCGCAAAAGGTGCCAAATTTGGCCAACTTGCAGTGCATTCGGCCCCCGATGCGCGGTATTGGCTGAATATCCCTAATTAAGCAGTTGTTGAAAACGCAAAGGTCCAGACACCCCCAATCGGATGTCTGGCCCGCCTGCTGCAGTTAAGCTGGCTGCAAGTCAGAATCTGGCTTGTCCGCCTGATCCTTGTTTTCGCTCTTCTTCGCCTCGGCCGCCTGCATCTCTTCCTCGGTGACCATGTCCTTAACCGTCATTTCAATAGAAGAAACGGTCAAGCCCGTCATATCCTTGACGTGCTTGCAGATTGCATCCGTCACCTGATCAAAAATTTCCGGTGCGGATTCGCCGTACTTCAAGGTCACGTCCAGCTTCACTGAAACCGTCTCGTCATCGTCAACTTCGACAGCCACGCCCTTGGTTGGGTCGTCGTTCTTGCGAAACTTGTCGGCAACGTTAGCAATGAGGCCGCCCTCAAGTGCATAGACCCCGTCGATTTCCGCGCTGGTCAGCCCCACAATCTTCGCCACCACATTGTCGTCAAAGCTGAGCTTCTTTTCGATGTCTTCCTTGTGGTCAGTGGTTTCGGGCTTGCCGGTCACTTCCGGGTGCCCCGTCAGATCTGGCTTGATGTTGTCGTGTTGCATGCCTAAATTGCTCATTTCTTCATTATTAACCATTCATTCATCCTCCTATCTAGTCACTTCTCTAAACGCTAATTGCTGACCGCGCGCCACTCACGCGTGGTGAGCACGTCCTGGATGTGGACGTTCAGCTCAACCAGGTGCAAGCCCGTCATTTGCCGGACCGCCTTACTAATGCGATCGCAGAGTTCATCGAACACGTCTTGGGCATTCGCATCGAAGGCCAAAATCAGGTTCATGTCGATTGCCACCTGCTTTTCACCAACTTCAGCGTTAATCCCCTTCATCGTGCGCTCGTCCTTGCCGAGGCTTTCGGCAATGCTATCGATGACATTGCCATCCATGCCCAAAATGCCGTCGACTTCCGCCGCACAAATCCGGGCAATCTTGGCCAAGACTTGATCTGAAAACGTCAATTGACTGCTTGCGCGCAGTTGCGCCACGTCATTACCTACTAATGTCTGCATCTCATTCACCCCGCGTGATTACTTTCTTCCCCGACCGGAGCCACTGCCACAAGCTTTCCTTGTTTGGCAGCAGCCATTTTTCCAGCAGAAAACCGGCAGAGGCGAGCAGAATGATGAAGACTAGGCCCCAAAAGCCCCACTGGAGAATCGCCGCAGCAAGCAGACCGCCGGCGATTGCGCCCATCATGCCTAACCTCATTACGGTTACCTCCTTTATACGACCCGCGCGACAGACTTATCCATCTGCTTTTGCGGGATGATTTTAACCATTACCTGGGCAACATCAACGCCAAGCAACTCGCGAAGATGCGTTTTGACCGTCGCTTCGATGGCCTTGCCCACATCAAGAGCCGCCGCGCTTGTTGTCAGCGCGGTTGTGACCTCGGCGCGCGCTACCTGCTTCTTGTGCATTTTCACATCCACGTCCACACTCCGCACCGGATATTCCGCAGCGACAGCCTTGGCCACGCTGCTTTCGATTGCTCGCCGGGAAAGTTTAATACTCCCCCGGTCGTGCTTAATCACCAGTTGATCAGTTGTCGTGCGCCGCAGCACCGCGATTAGCAAAAGCACCAGGAAGGTCGCAAAAACAACCGCGGTCATGCCGAGCAGAATCCAGCGTGTGATCACCCAGTAATTATCGAGCCAGGTGTCAATTGGCACCACCGGCCACACGTACGCCGCAACCAGCAGCGCCTGGAGCAACCCGATAACGGCAACTAACCCCAACCCGAACTTAACTACACTGCGCATCTAACCTCACCTTCTTTGAGCGACAGGAGGTAACTCCTCCCGCCGCTAGTCAAAATAAGGGGCGCGCTTTTCAACGTTACCCCCATTAAAGTTCTAACCATGTAGTTTCTTTTGCAGTTTGTCACCGACACCATCAATGCCACGTGCTGCCATCACAGTTCCTGCGACGAGCGCACCACCGACCACTAAGGTGCTGACAACCATGAATTTGAAAATTGACTTAATTGCATCCATTTTAGTCCACCGCCCTTGAGCGTCCGGTGAAGAACGACACAATTGCTACTAAAATAACTGCCCCGATAATCGACGGAATGATTGCCATCCCGGCCAGTTGCGGTCCCCAAGAGCCGAAAATTGCTTGACCAATGGCGGAACCGACTAAACCTGCAACAATGTTTGCAATCCATCCCATCGATTGGCCCTTACTGGTAATCGCCCCAGCGATTGCACCAATAATTGCCCCAACAATGATTGACCATAAAATGTGCATGTTAGTTCCTCCTTTTGTGAAATTGACAAAATCCAAGCGTACAAGATCCCGACGGGCGCCCGAGCCACCATATCAGTATTCATCAAGGTTGAGCTCCGGGCCGGGAAACCGCCACTTGCGGCGCAACAAGTGGTGCGGTGGGCCACCATTTATAAATATATTGATGGCGTTTTCCCTACATTTAGCGTAGCATGTTGCCTTGCTCAGTTGCAAACGTTTACTAAAAAAATAATCGTGTCCTTTAGATATTTTTAATTGCTGATTATTAATCCATCTATAGTGGTCGGCACACGTTATTGAATAGCTGCCAGTCTATGCGCTAAATAACCAGCCACGGTTGTTGCAGGTGCACGCAAATGGCCGCACGCACTGCTGCGAGTCGCCAACAATCAGTCATTAAAATCGCGCGTGGCCAGATGGATACCGGTCAGAATGGCAAGAATCACCATGGCGATCATGACGAGTGTAAAGCCAATCCCGGAACCCTTACCCGGCAGTCCGCCAACGTTCATTCCCCAAATCCCCGAAATGAGTGCCGGCACGGAAATCACCAGTCCGGCCGAATCCAGGTACTTCATCAGGTGGTTTAGGTTATTGTCCATCATGTCGGTGAACAGGCCGCCGATGGTTTCGAGCAAATCACGGTAGATGCGCACCAGCTTTTCGATGTGGTGTTGCCGCAGCTGGATATCCTGGACAAAGCGCGGGTCATCGATTTCCGCCGCCAAATCGGACTCGGCCCACAACCTTTTCAGGGTTAAATGTTGATCTTGCAGGCTGTGATCGAGGTACACCATGAGGCGCTCCGTATCCGCCAGCCGGAACAGCTCCTTGTTCTTCGTCGTTTTGCGCGCGGCCTCATCGAGTTCATCAATCACCTTCTTCACGCGATTGAGCTCCAGCATGAAGTGCGTGGACACGCGGTAAATAGCACAACCAAGAAAGTGGGCCTGCGTGGTTAGCTGCTCGTTGTATTCGTCAATTAGATTATCCACAAAACTCGACCCCACATTGAGGTGGACAATTAAATGCTCCTTGGCCCGAATCATCGTCAGCGGCTCCAGGCGTTCCTCAATTGCCGCCTCGATGTTCGCCGAAATGTCCATGAGCACCAGCACCTTGGCATCAGTCAGCTTGGTCCCCAGGAGTTCCTCGTAGCGCGTCACCTCTTCCGCCTCGTCCCCGGCCTGAAAAATGTTGCGGGGCAGCCGGTAATCGTCAATGGTCTGCTTGACCTCCGCCTTGTCGTCATTGGTCAATACTAGTAGGTCAAAATCTCCGTTTGGGCTCACCTGTAGCCCCTGCTTGGTAATTTTGTATTTAGTGGCCATAATCTTGTCCCCCGTCATTTAATCGCTGCAATCATCTCCTACTTTTAGTATATCTGGTCGCGATATCACGCCGCCGCTGCCGCAAAACTTAATAGCGGCAACTTATAAATTTCTTAATAAATAAATTACGCCAGTACTAGTCACTACGCCAAAATGTCGCGAAAACACGCCGCCCACAAACCGGTCTACATCAGGCCTTGGCGCATTTTCCATTTAGAAACCCCGCCGCAGCAACAAATTTTGCGATTTTTTAGCACTCGCTTGACTCGAGTGCTAAAAGGAGGTATATTATAGACGTAGCGAGGAACGAAAGAGATTCGTTCCCCACCGAAAACACTTTTACGAAGGGAAGAATCAGTTATGGCTAACAACATGATTACACGGCGGAACGATTGGGCAGAGGATCCATTCTTTAGCGAATTGGGTCGGCGTTTCTTCGGTCCAGCACTGAGCTGGTTCGATGACTCCGATTCCGGTATTGACGCAACTGCGATGAACGGTCTGCCAACCGACGTAAAGGAATCCAAGGATAATTACACCATCACGGTTGATGTGCCTGGCGTCGACAAGAAAGACATCAAGCTCAGTTACAAGGACCAGGTACTCACCATCAACGTCAAGAAGGAAGAAATCAGCGACCACACCGACAAGGATGGCAACGTCCTGATGTCCGAGCGTACTTCCGGCGCATCCAGTCGCGCATACCGTCTGCCTGATGTTAACGAAAAGGACATTAAGGCAAGTTGCGACAATGGTGTCCTGACAATCACCCTGCCAAAGCAGACAGAGACCATCTCTGACAACCACGAAATTAGCATTGACTAAACACTAGGTTACTGAAGGCCCGCGCGGGAAACCGTGCGGGCCTTTTGCGTCGAACCGGCGATCAAATGCCCTCACCAAGGGTCTAGGAATGGGTGACTTAAACTCAGTGCCAGCTCCTCAGCGACCAGTTTGCCGTGAATGCTGCCCGCCCTTTTCGGCACCAAAATTATCGACGCGATTACCCAAAAATCGGCCCAAAGTCGCATGCTCCGCCTAGTCACGGGACCCATAATGAGTTTAAATAGAGGTGGAAAGCGATTTCTGGAGGAGTCGCCGTTACTTCTGGGAGGTATTGGTAATGAAGAAGAAGGTCCAGCTGGCGGTTTGGGTTAGCGCGCTGCTATTCATACTGGCGTTGGTGTTTGCACCCCTACAATCTGCAAGTGCAAAGGAAAACAAATGGGTTAATGACCACGCCAACATTCTGTCTAGCAAGACGATGCGCCAAATTTACAATCTGAGCGAAACCAAATGGGCAAAATTACCTGGGCACCCGCGTCTCGTCGTCGAAACTTACGATGGCCTGCCCGATGATGAGGACGTCGACGAGTTCAAGGCGGAGCGGTTTGAAAAGCTGGGCATTGGTGATGCCGACTGGGACAACGGGATGTACTTCGTGATTGGCATCAACAAGCGCGTCTATGGCCTCGAAACCGGGTACGGCCTCGAAAGTGCGGTCCCAGATGGCGACAAGTCCAAAATTGTGAGTGGTGCGGTCAAAAAGCAACTGCGCGCCGAAAAGTACGACGCGGCCGTTAGCCAGATTGTGACCAACATCGATCACGAGCTAACCCGGAACAAATCGGCCATCATGACGCCCGACAACATCGCGGAAAAACGCGCGGAGGAAAAACGGCACAACCAAATCACCATGACAATCTTGCTGATTATCGCCTCTGTGCTCATCATTTGGCTTGTTTGGCTCTGCTTACGCACCATCTTCAGGAACAAGCGGCTGGATAAGGCCCGCGCGGACATCAGCCACTACACGACCGACATGCCATTGTTCAACAGCCTGCAGCCATCGCAACAAAAGCTGTTCCTGGACACGCTCAGTGCACCGTGGTTTGGCAAATTCGAAGTGCGCACGATATTACACAAGGAATTTGCGGCGTACATCCGGGACAATTTTGCCCGGCTAATGCTCAAGCCGCGTGTGCAAACCGACTACCCCTTCTACGTCTACGAGGCGGTCAAGATTCAGTTCAAGGATGACCGGATCAACCAGGCAACCAACCTGTCTGACCTGGCACGTCAGCTGAATCAGAAAGCAGACAAAAAGTTCACCCCATTTGTCCAGTACCAGGCTGCCTTTGAAAAATGGGCTAGTTCAACCAAGGTCACACCACGGCACCAGCAGCTTGTCTGGGCCGAATTCACGAAGCACACAAAGCCGAAAGACGCCAAGAAGTTGACACCCGAGAACTTGGTCAAGACGTTCAAGGCCATCCTGCACAACATTCAGCACCCCAAGGAACGGGTCACCATCGATGCCGGCTTACCACTGTGGGTCGGCGCCAACTACTCCGGTGGAAGCAGCACAACCGGCGGGTCGAGCAGTTTCGGTTCCGGCGGTGGTTTCGGCGGCGGTGCATCCGGCGGCGGCGGCTTCTCTGGGGGCTGGTAACCCAAAACCAGTGGGGGGCTCCGCGCTCCGGGGTTTGGCCTCCGGGTCCGGGCTGGGCCTCGGGTGTGCTTCGCCGTGGTCGCTGTGGCG